>NZ_JACVWJ010000004.1:0-480922 GCF_020676075.1 Clostridioides sp. ES-S-0001-03
TTATATCGTTGTGATTTCAATACTTTTAGCTTTATAACAACTCTAATCCATATAATATATTAATTATAAATCTAACTGATTCAACTTAATTATACCTTAATTGGATATATTTATCTATTTTATTTGTCTTGTATTAGTATTTCATTATAATTGTCTAATATTCTAAAATAAATAACTTACTAATCTTAATTATAATAAAATACTAATACAAAATTTTATTTAATCTTAACTAATAAATACTATCTATTGTAAATTTAGATTGTTACATATAACATATTTTGCTATAATTAAGTTATAAACAAAGTATTCCGAGTATCTAAGAAAAGAAGAGGAATACTTATTTTTATGTTTTATTTTTAATGGAGGCTTATATGAACTTAGAAAATTTAAAAAAATTCTTTGGATTCCCTCTAGATAAAAAATACAAAGAAAATGTTGAACGAGAACTTTGCAATTATCTTTATCATACAGGCAAAATTATTTGTATCATAATAATAATATCTCAACTAATTATGATGATATCAATATCAGCTAGAGATGGTGGTCCTTTTGCCACCCCAAGACGTCAATGGTATTTTTGTATGTATATAATACTATTTTGTATCTCTTTAATTTTTATGATTGTTTTTTCTTATCTTTGGAATAAAAAAAAGGAACATTGTACTTATTATATAAACTTGTGGGTGATTTATGTAACATTTTTCTGCTTATGGGGTTGTGTAATTACTTTGCTTGACCAGTTAGGCGGAAATGATTTGAGTGTATTCAGTTATATAATGTTAACAGCTGCTGCTTTTTCAGTATTAAAACTAGGTCAATCAATAATAGTTTTTGGAGGATGTTTTTTATTTCTTAATCTACTCTTACCAGGAATTCAAACTGTATCAGGTAATGAGTTCAGTAATATTGTAAACACATTTTTTATAACATCACTTGCTATTTTTATTTCTACAATGTTATATAGAAGTCGTGTATTTACTTATTATGATAAAATGCTAATCCATCAACAATATGAAGAAATCTCCTATATGAACAATTTATTAAATCTTAAGGTTATGACTGATGACCTAACTAAAATGAATAATCGTAGGTATTTAGAAGATGTTCTTCAAAAAAAATTAAAGACCCATACAAAGCAAGAACCTATAACAGGAATGATGATAGATATAGATTATTTTAAACAGTTTAATGACACTTACGGACATCAAAAGGGTGACTACTGTTTACAGAATATTGCTAAAGTAATTTTAGATTTTACAAATTCTGAAAATTCACATGCTATCCGTTATGGTGGTGAAGAATTTTTTATATGTCTTTTCAATTGTGATGAGGCGAATGCTAAACTTAAATCCGAATGTTTACGTAAGATTATAGAGTATTGTAATTTTGAACGTGATGACGTTCCTTCAAAATGTGTGACTGTTAGCATCGGAGTTCATACAAAGAAAGTTGAAGAATTAATAACTTTAAATGAATTTATAAGTTATTGTGATAAAGCTTTATATATTGCAAAAGAACAAGGTCGTAATCGTGTTGAGTTTTATTAGTAGTATAGAAACAAAGTATTAATCCTTATATTTATATTTTCTTAATAATAAATTTATTTTGTTCAAAATATTTGTATAATATTATGTAAACCTATAAATTAGCTTTTAGATTCATAATTATTAAATCTATAAATTATACTTAAGTCTAACTTATAGATTTAATAATTTTATATATAATTAATTCATGTTTAAAATTAATTCACATTTCAATTTTAATGTTTATAGACTATCTTATACTACATTTAGACATGTATTTTAAAATTTCTTATAACTTAGTTTTCCATTTCCTTAATCAATGATACATTTTGTTTCTCTACAGAATTTAAAACATCTGTATCCGCTCCTATACTATAATCTGGCTGATACCATGACTTATTGCTAAAATAGCTTTTATAAGGTTCTTCTTTAAATACATATCCATATCTTGCAAATATTTCATTTCTTATATATGCTAACTCCTCTTTACTATAAAGTTCAAGTTCATCTTTAGTTAATACTCTAGAATCACTATCATATATAATATAATCATCATCATAACTTACTTCTTTATTTTTCAAATTAGAACTTGAACCTGAATCACTTTTAGTACTCTTTTTATCAGTATTTTCACTATTTTCCTTGTTATTTATACTCTTGACAAATTTCTCCGCTTCTTCTTTGGAAATTTTATTAAGTGTACCACTTACATTATTAGCTTGTAATGAAATTTCATTACTATTAAACTTAGTTATAGTAAATTTTTCCTTTGATAAAGTATCTTTTCCTTTTAATACTATGCTATTACTATCTGAACTTTCTACTTCATATTTAACTGTATAATTGCTTTCTTCTTCACTTTTACTATAAAGTTTTATCTTATTTGGCTCTTCAAATTCAAATATATTATATTCATCAGCTTTCCAAAAACCATTTAAGTCTTTTGGTTCTAAATTTTTAGAGTAAATCAATTTATTTCCAAGATAAATCTCTAAATATTTTCCTACATTGTTTATTTCTATATTGTCTTTCTTAGTTTTTAAATTATAAAAATGTATTTCCTTATTTTTAGTGGAATATGCTATATTCTCTGAATTAAATGAATAGCCAACAACATCACTTGCTATCCTGTCTTTATCTAAAAATAACTCACCACTTGATTTAATATAAAGTAATTTCTCATCATTAATAATAGATACATTAGAATTTTCTTTCATATCATTGCCTATTTTTTCTTCTTCTTTATTATTTTTCTTAATATATACATCTCCATCAGAATTTGTAAATACAATTCCATCTTTAATAAAACTTACATAATTAATGTCTGATTTTATTTTATTAGACACCTCTTTACCTATTTCTTTCTCATATAATTCATCATCACTATTTATAAAATAAAATTTACTATCTCTATATTTATAAGACCTAACATCCGATGCTATTTTTTCACTAGCATTAGTTTTGTACAAATATAATTCACCTTTCAAATCCTTATAATTATACTCACTTATATACATAATTTCTTCATCATTAGATTTTACCCCCCATAAATTTGATACATCTGAACTAATTTTGACCTTATCATTTTTATCTGTACTTTTTAAATATAGATTATCATCATTATTTATAAATATTACATCACCTTTATTATTTACAATATCAAAACTCTGTATATCAGTAGATATTTTTTCTTTATTTCCATCTTCTTTATATAGATATAACTCTTCATCTGTATTCATATAATATATGAATTTTCCATCTGTAGACATCCTATACAATACAACATCATTGGCTATTTTTTCTTTATCTTTTCCATCGTATTTTACATACAAGGATTTTTCTGATGATATATATGCTATAGTATTTGAAGAAGGCATAAATTCATATGAATTAATTTCGTCAGAAGATAAATCTGATACTATTTTTTCCTTTTCTTTTTTTAGATTATACTTATATAAATTATTTTCTTTATCTTGGATTAATATTGATTGTTCTCCATTTATATAATCTTTTTTAGTATATGTAGGTACATCTGATGCTATTTTTTCTTCATCCTTACCTTCTGTCTTTATGTATACATCTGTCATATCACCTGAGTTATTCTCATCATTTTTTAATAGTATAAGAGAATTATCTTTGTTTGCTTGCTTACCTTTAGAATCATTTTGTGAACTGCAACCTGTACATATAAGTGCCAAACTTAAAACTATAAACAACCCTTTCTTTAACATTATTACTCCCCCTCATGATAATGATAAAACTTTTTGTGTAATAAATATACTATTCAATAATTTTTTAGATTTAAATCACCTTACATATTTTTATACTATTTACATAAAGATAATGCTTAAATATAATTTATATTTAAACTTCCAAAAAATTACTCTACTAGTTATAGTATAGCACAATAAACGTTATCCAAGCACACCCACTATCGTCACTCCAAAAGCTTTTAGTGCCTCTTGAAGCACTTCATTTCCACCATAAGGATATCCAATAGGGTTAAAATAAAGTTTAGCAGTTTGTTCACCAATCATTTCGCAACCTTCTATTGTATAATCGCCAAGTCCAATTTCAGAAAACGCAGTCTCAAAATCCCATGAAACAGACTTTATGTATTCCTGTCGATTCTCTTCATCCAGTAGTTTATAGTTCTCCCAAAACATTTTATTTTCTGCTTCTGTTGGCCACCAAAAATAATCCAATTCTTCTTTATTATAAAATTCATCTACTTTTTCTAAAATATAATATTCTAAATCCTCAATTTGTATACAATCATTTTTTATATCTGCTATATATGAAAATAAATTTTTTATTCGATTAAATATTTTTACATCATTCACATTAAATTTAATAAAACAAAAACTACACATTATTTATCCTCCTAGTATAAGTAACTTATAATTACATTGTATAATAAAATATGAACAAACAAACTACATATATTTGTAAACACAATAAAAATAACTTGTATGTATCTAAATCAGATAGCACACAAGCTATTTTATTATATCGAAAAATTATATAATCATATTATAGGTTATAATTATTAGAATTCAGCATTTTTAGGAGTTCTTGGGAAAGGTATAACGTCTCTTATGTTAGACATACCTGTCATATACATAATTATTCTTTCAAATCCAAGACCAAATCCAGAGTGAGTAGCAGTACCAAATTTTCTAAGTTCTAAATACCACCAGTAATCTTCTTCATTTAATCCCATTTCATGAATTCTATCTAATAGTACGTCTTCTCTTTCTTCTCTTTGAGAACCTCCAACTATCTCTCCAACACCAGGAACTAATAAATCCATTGCTCTAACAGTTTTCCCATCTTCATTCATTCTCATATAGAAAGCTTTTATATCTTTTGGATAATCTGTAACAAATACTGGAGAATTGTATATTTGTTCTGTTATATATCTTTCATGTTCAGTTTGAAGATCGCATCCCCATTCTACTGGATACTCAAACTCATGTCCTGATTCAAGTAATAGCTCTACTGCTTTAGTATATGTTATTCTAATAAATTCAGAGTTTACTATTTTATTTAGTCTTTCTAGCAATCCTTTATCTATAAAACTATTAAAGAATTCCATTTCTTCAGGAGCGTTTTCTAAAACATAGTTTATAACATATTTTATCATATCTTCTGCAAGTTCCATATTATCTTCAAGGTCTGCAAAAACTATTTCTGGCTCTATCATCCAAAATTCTGAAGCATGTCTTCCTGTATAAGAGTTTTCAGCTCTAAATGTAGGTCCAAAAGTATAGACATTTCTAAAAGAAAGTGCCATTATTTCGGCATTTAATTGCCCACTAACTGTCAAATTAGCTTCTTTCCCAAAGAAATCTTGTGTATAGTCTATTTTACCATCTTCTGTTTTTGGAATATCATTTAAATCCATAGTTGTTATTCTAAACATTTCTCCTGCACCTTCACAGTCACTACCTGTTATGATTGGAGAATGTGCATATACAAAGTTTCTTTCTTGAAAGAATTTGTGTATTGCATATGCAGCTATTGATCTTACTCTAAACACAGCTGAAAAAGTATTACTTCTTGGTCTTAAATGTGCGATTGTTCTTAAATACTCAAGTGTATGTCTTTTCTTTTGTAGTGGGTATGAACTATCTGATTCACCTTCTACAACTATATTTTTTGCATGTATTTCTACTGGTTGTTTAGCTCCTTCTGTAGATACCAACTCACCTTCTACAAGTATAGATGAACTTATTGCCAATTTACCTATCTCTTTAAAATTTTCAACTTTTTCATCAAATACTATTTGCATATTTTTAAAGAAACTTCCATCATTTAATTCTATAAATCCAAAGTTTTTAGATACTCTAGATGTTCTTATCCATCCAGCTACTTTTACAGTTTTTCCTATGTACTGTTCTTTATCTCTGTACAATTCTTTTACTGTTATAAATTCCTTTTGCATTTTAAAGCCTCCTAGTTTAATTTTTAGTAATTTTTTCTAAATATAATTCCATAAAAAAAGCCCTTCATCCCTGTATAAAGGGACGAAAGACTATTACTTTCGCGGTACCACCCTAGTTGTCATAAATGACCTCTTAGTTAAGCAATGCTTAAAGCCTATAACGGTGCCTTCCGTCTAAGTCTACTTACTAAATAAGCTTTCGATTAGAAACTCCAAGATGTTCTTCAATATAAAACTTGTATTGAGCTTTCACCATCCTCAACTCGCTAAAACTGCATTTTATATCTACTCTTCTCTTCACAGTATTTATCTTCTATTATTTCCGCTAATTAACAAAATTATACCAATTTATAAATTTTTAGTCAATAAATTTATACAATTGATATTTACTAGTCTTATATAATCTATAAATATTTATATGCAAAAATTTATATTTTCCTTTCAAATATTTGTAAATTACATTTTCCCTTCTGACACCTATAAAAAAAGTAAAGCAGTATACTGTTTATTAGCTTAAGTTTAACTTTAAGCTTTTTAAACTAATACCACTTTACTTAAATACAGTAAATTATTTATTTTTGTTATCAAGTATAGAAGTCTTACAGTTTACTTCCATTGTCAACCCAATCTTTTGCTTCTTCAACACTATTAAGTGAAGGTATTGAAACTTTACTATGAGGTTTTAATTTTTCAACATCTGCCCAAGCTGCTGTTGATTCATTTCCAACTAGAAGCGGACTTCTAAGTCTTTTGTTATCATTACCTTTTAATGCTCTTGCTTTTTTACTTTCCAAAACTATCACCTCTATATATTTATTTTGTAATAGTTTTAGCAATTTTTCAAATTAAATTCATGAGTAAAATTTATAACAGATAAAATACCATTATTTACATATTTTTTTATTTATAAAGTATTTGCCATCTGTTGAATTGTATTTTTTAAATTTAAAATACCATATCCCTGTGAAACATTTGGATACGTATATATATCGAGCTTCGTAGCTCCCAATATTAAATATGTTTTTAAAACTTGTGTAAACAACGATAACCTTGGGATATTATCTTGTTTTTCCAAATATTCCATTAATAAGGCTAAGACTCCACAAACTATTGAACTACTAACTCCTGTACCTGTTGCTGTATTGTAGGTTCCATTTTTATATGTAGATATTATATCTACTCCTGGCGCTACTATATCTGGCTTAATTCCCCTTCCTCTAATTGGCCCTTTTGATGAACCAATCCACATACTATCAGTCTTATTATTAAATGTACCAACTGTGATTACATCATCACCAGCAGCATACATAGTTATTGTAGCCACTGAGTCTGGGTCTAAAAATCTTGTATCTGGTGCTATCAAGTTTTTATTTGGTAAATATATATCATACTCTCCCCCTATTATAAGTTCTGGAGTTAGCCTCAAAGTCCACACACCAGGTTTTATATCTCTGAGTCTTATCTCTAGGCTTTCATTCCCAGAAGTAATATATGGATAGATGAATCTCATTGAATAAGTAGTATTTTCCAGATTAAACTTTCCTCTATATACATAAAAGTCTGGAGAATATCTTATATCATGACTAACCTCACCTGAAGGAGATATTATTTGTGCCCCTATCTTATCTGGACCATTTGTATTGAGTGTTATATCAAGTGCGTAATCGTCACCATCTTGTATTATTACATCTTGGACTTCATTTAAACTACTAAATCTTCCAGCATAATGAATATCTGTATTACCTTGATTACCTGCACCACTTACTACTACAACACCAGCACTACTTAATATATTAAATGTATCTAATATGGAAGTAGTTGCTACAGCACCTGACTTAACTCCAATAGTAAGATTTATTATTATAGGCTTATTTTCTGTTTTTGCTATATTAGTAACATATGTTATAGCTGCTAAAAAATCTGAAACACTATAATTTATCTTTCCAGCATAATAAGTATCTGTATATGATTTTAATTTAACCACTATCAAATCTGACTCTGTAGTTATACCTCTATATTGTGAATTTACTCTTCCATTTCCCACTAATATACCAGAAGCCAAAGTTCCAGTACCTATATTATCTTGACTTAAACTTCCATCATTTCTACTTATAGCTAGACTTAATTCACTTCTTGTAAATTCACTCCCAAAAATAAATCCTTCTGGTGGTGGATTTGTATTTTCTTCCTGATCCCATAATCGTAAAACCTTACTCGTTCCATCCGCATTTATAAAGTCAGGGTGTAAATAATCTATACCAGAATCTATAACTGCTAATAAAATCCCTCTTCCTGTTATATCATTATATGGATTCTCATAAATATACTCTGCTTCAGTAGCTGTTGTAATAGTTTCTCCATTATTCATATTATTAGTTATTTCAATTAAACTGCTCATTGGAGCAGATTCTTCCCACCAAGCAACCTGTAATATATTGTTTAAAATAGTTTCATCAAAATCCATAGGTACATATATTACTGCAAGCTGACTATTTAAAACCATATATTTATTTATTCCGTTTTCTTGAAGTGCAGTTTCTATATCACCTTGGTAAATTATACAATAAGATTTTTCCATAAATCCCTCCTATCTTAACACATCAAACATACCTCTAACATCCAAAGTTCCATATCCAGTACTCATATTTGGATACTCTGTAGTTTGGTTTTTTCTAGCTCCAGCCTGCATAAAAGTTTTTATTTTTTGAACATATGCTTGATTTGGATATCTTCTATCAACAAAAGTATATTGAAAATACATCGCAGCGGCTCCTGCAGCATGTGCACTAGCTGCTGCTGTCCCAGTTATAGTCGCATATGTATTTCCAGGATATGCAGCTATTATATTAACTCCTGGTGCTACTAAGTCTGGCTTTAATCTATCCTCAATAGTCGGCCCTCTTGATGAACTTTGCCACAAACTATTATTAATAGTATTATAAGCTCCTACAGTTATTAAATCATCTTGAACAGCTGGATAATTTATTGTATAAAAAGGGTCAACCTCTCTAAATCTAGTTCCACTTTTTAAAAGAGCCCTATTTGGAAGATACAAGTTATATATTCCATTTACAATATAAACTCCTACTAATCTAATCTTCCACACTCCTCTTTTAGCATTTTTCAGAGTAACATTGGTAAACTGCTGTCCTGAAAAAGTAGTTGGATATACATATGTTATAGAATACTCCGTTCCTTCTAAATCAAATAAACCTGTTATCCTATTATAACTTGATATTCCAACACTTTTACTTTCTTCCCCAGTGGGAGACACTATTATTACATCTGCCTTATCTGGTTTATTCAGCCAAAGTTCAACTGATAATTCTTCTTCTTCTTCATTTAATTCCAACTCGACTTCAACGGAACTTCCTACATTTGGTATTCTTCCAGATGTGTGTGTCTGAGTATTTCCCTCATTTCCAGCTCCTGCTGTTATACACAGCCCTCTAGTAAAAAATGCTTTTTCACTATTACTTCTATTGGTCAATCCAACTAAACTATTGCTACCCAAAGATATATTTATTACTAATGGTTTCCCAAGTTCTAAAGATTTTTTATATGCATACTGAGATGCAGCAAATAACATTGCACTATTATAAAATCCTTCTATCTTAGCAATTTTTATTATTATTAATTCAGCATCTTCAGCTATTCCTGCATATTCCTTATTTACATTACCAAGACCTGCACATATGCCACTTATCATAGTCCCTTGCCCAACTTCATCTTGAGATAGACTAGCATCATTTTCTGCAATTGCTCTATTAATATCTTCTCGTGTATATTCTGTCCCAATATAAAAACCTTCAGGTGGAGTTCCATTCTTTGTTTGGTCCCATAAAAAAGCTATTTTTGAGGTTCCATCTGCATATATAAAGTCTTTATGTAAATAGTCTATTCCTGTGTCAGCAATCGCTATAAGAGTACCTCTTCCTGTTATTGTTATATTGGGATTATTTTTAAAAAAATTTACACCTATTTCTTCGGTTGCAACTACACCACCAAAAGTACCTTGATTAATCTCTCCAAGCAGTGTCATCTTTATAGTTGATTCTGTCCTTATAACTGATGGAAGTTCCAAAACTCGTTGTATGCTATTATAGTCTGTAGTGTTTATAGATAATACACCAAATGAGTCACTTAGCTTAAGAAATTCTTGACTCATACCCAATGAAGCTAACTCATCTTCAAATTCAGGAGTATGAATTACATTTATTCCTGCCAATGTTCCTGATTGTCTATCCATATTTTCACTTATAAAATCCTCCAACTTTAAATCATCGTTTCTCTGAGAATTATAATTTTCTATAACTCTATAATTATTTTCTTCATCTTTAAACGACTTATTAGTGCTTCTATATCCAATGTCTTCTGTTTCTAAGTCTTGATTTATACTAGATAAAGTATATAAATCTATGTCTGATAAACTTAAAAAACCAAATCCCGATGAATTATTTGGATATGACTGATTGCTTGTTCTTCTTGCTCCCCTAAGAAGCAATGCTCTTAACTTTTGCGAATATAAAAACAAATCATTTCCATTTACAATTCCCCATTCCATAAACAACGAACAAACTCCTGTAACATGAGGAGTGGCCATGCTCGTTCCAGTTAATGCTCCACTGGTACCTCCTGGTAAAAAAGATATTATATCTTCGCCTGGAGCTAATAAATCTGGTTTAAATACACCCAATTGTGTATCTCCCTCGCCAGAAAATATAGATACTATATCTGTTCTTGAATTGAAACTTCCTACAGTTATAACTCTACTTGCTGTTCCAGGAACTGTAACAGTAAGTTCTTGAGTAGGAATCAAAAACCTCGTGTTTCTATTTAATCCCTCAGAAGTTGGTAGATATATGTTTACATTACCAGTTACAATATCTATAGGTTCAAATACAATTCTCCATAGACCAGGATTTATCTGTGTATTTGAACTTAATTGCAATGTAACTCTTCTAGTAAGAGAATATGGTGCTATAGGATAAAAATAACCAGTAATTCTTGTATCTCCTAGAGTATTTCTTATTTCACCTGAAGTTAGAGAAATTGATTGTGTCTGACTATTCGATGGACTTACTAAATGTACACTAAAGTCATCAATAAAATCTGGCCATATGTTTATATTTAATATACGCTCTCCTTCTCCAATTACAAACTCAACTTCTTCTGTAGTATTATTTTGAAGCCTAATCCTTTTATGTCCCCCCTTATCTGCATTATTACCAGCTGCTACCACTATATTATTTTTCCAAAATAAACACATATCATCTATATACTGCTCAAATAAAGAAGTCCCTCTATGTGAGCCTTCATTACTTCCATAACTTATATTTAATGTAACAGGCATTCTTAATTCTAATGCCCTATCTAAAATAAATTTAATCGCCCTCATAAACTCTGTACTTCTTGAAAAAACATCTGTCTGTATATTTCCAACCCTTACTACGATTATCCTAGCATCGCTTGCAATGGTTGAACAAATACCTGCAACATGTGTACCATGTAGACTAGTCGTTGAGATAGGTATATATGTATTACCAGCTATTGCATTATTTATATCTTCATTATTATATAATGTTCCTTCTTTAAAACCTGCTGGAGGATTTCCTTGTATAGACTGGTCCCAATAGTATAATATTTTGGACTTTCCTTCACTATCTCTAAATACAGGCAAAGTATAATCTATACCTGAATCAATTATACCAATTATAGTTCCTTTTCCAGTTAATCCTGTTCTATTTTTAAAACCTGTTATCCCTGTGCTTGAAAAACTTTGTATGTCTTGAGTTTGTAATATAAAAGGTTTTTCTATAAACTCTATTTCTGGATAAGTCAGTAATCTATTTATATCTTCTTCATCACTTGATGTTATTATCGCATAGGAAGCATTAAGTATTTCTACTGAAACACCTAATTCTTGCTCTAATCTTAATATATCTCCATTGTATTTTACGATTAATTCATAATTTATTATAATCACCTCAATTTCTAAAATTATTATTAATGTATATGTTTTTTGTAAGTCTAAAATGTATTAGACTACATAATTTTTAAATTTCAATTATACAATTTATAATATAAAAAATGATGGTACATTTTTTATATAATTTGTACCATCATTTTTTATATTATTTCGCGACCATTAAATTTTTCAATGATTTTTCCAATCCTTTTACAGTTAATGGATACATATTAAACTCACTTTGTATTAACCTTTGAGTCTGATACCAATAACTGATTGAATCCCACCCATCTCTCAGTTCCGGATTTAGCCACACAATTTTACTATACTTTCTTTTGAATCTTTTAAGCCACTCTATTCCAGGTGTATCGTTATATGGACCTCGATAATTACCACCAATATGAAGTAACTCAGAAGGTGCCATAGACGCATCACCCACGATTATAACTTTATAGTTTTTATCTATGTTTTGTAATATCCATTCAGTATCAATAGACTTACTTAACCAACATTCTGGTGTAGTAAATAATCTATCATAAAAACAGTTATGAAAATAGTATACTTTTACATCTTTAAAGTGATTTGATTTACTTACAGACTGAAATAATGTATTACATAAAGTACTATATCCTCTCATTGAACCCCCTGAATCTATAAGCAACAAAAGCTTCACTGTATTTTTTCTTGGTTTTTCGAAAAACAGTTTTAAATATCCTGCATTATTACAAGTCTCTTCAATGGTTTTATCTAAATCAAGTTCTGTTTTTGGAGCATCTATTCTAGTAGAAAATTGACGAAGCCTTTTTAATGCAACTTGAAATTGACGCATATTTAAAACTTCATCATCTCTAAAATCCCTATACTTTCTTTCTCCTGCAACTTCGAGAACAGCTCTTCCATAGGTGGAAGTTCCGCCTATGCGTATACCAGTTTGACCTTTGCCTGAATGACCTAATTCAGAAGTACCCCCTGTTCCTATCCAGTAATTCCCTCCATTATGTGGAGAATCTTGTTCTTTTATACGTTCCTCTAATTTAGCTCTCAATTCATCAAGGTTTATGTTGGGATTTTGCTCTAATCTTTCAAATCCTTCTAAATCTACATTTGGATTTTTAAGCCAGTTCATAATCTCTTCTGGAATTTCCTCTTTGTGTTCTATACCTTTAAAGTACTCCAAAAACACTGCATCAAATTTATCAAAATTACTTTCACTTTTTATTAAAATCATCCTACAAAGATAGTAAAAATTCGAAAAATTTGAATGACAAAGCCCTTTGTCTAGTGCTTCAATTAGAGTCATCCACTCATTTAAAGATATATCTAGGCCTCTTGCTCTCAATAAATAAAAAAATTTAATAAACATAATTATTCAGCTCCTATTGACTACAAACGTTTTTGCATAGATTCAATATCCTCGTTATTTTTAAGCAGTATCCCTGCAAAAGGAACTTCTTTTTCTATTTTTTCAATTGGAATTCCACTCAAAGTCAATGCTTGTATCCAGTCTATTAACTCTGATGTACTAGGCTTCTTTTGTATCTCTCTTAAACTTCTAATCCAATAAAAAGTAGTCATTACTTGTTCCAATAAATGTTCTTCAACTTTATCAAAATGTACTTTTACTATCTCCTCCATCATATCTCTATCAGGAAATTCTATATAATGAAATATACATCTTCTTAAAAAAGCATCTGGAAGCTCTTTTTCTGCATTCGAAGTTATAATCACTATAGGTCTTTGTTTTGCTGTTACAGTTTCTTTTGTTTCATTTATATAAAACTCCATTTTATCTAATTCCCAAAGTAAGTCGTTTGGAAACTCTAAGTCTGCCTTGTCTATTTCATCTATCAAAAGAATTACTTGTTGTTCTGAACTAAATGCTTCTCCTAATTTACCATATTTTATGTACTTACCAATATCATCTACTCCTTCACCTCCAAATTGGCTATCATAAAGTCTTTGAACAGTATCATATACATAAAGACCATCCTGTGCTTTTGTAGTTGATTTTATGTTCCAAATTACTAAATCTTTTTGCAGTTGATTTGAAATTGCTTGTGCAAGCATAGTTTTTCCTGTTCCAGGTTCTCCTTTAATTAAAAGTGGTTTTTCAAGTGCTATAGCAACATTAACTGATGCCATTAATTCTGGTGATACTACATAATCACTGCTTCCTTTAAAATTACCCATTTCTTTTTTTATCATAGGTTCTACTCCTTTTAAACAATAAATTTTCTAAATGTATATGACTATTATATTACTATTTTTGATATAAAGTGGTAATATAACACATTTGTATATCATTACTCTAAAATTCTATATCTAAATAAAATTACCTCTAAAATATTTAAATTTTATCTTTATTTGTCATAATTAAATGAAATATATATTTTTTAATAAGTACAAGATATATTATCTTATAAAAATATCAGTCATAAAAAGCGATGATTTAATTAAATCACCGCTTTTCATAAATTTGAGTTATAGCTAAATATAGAACAATTAACTTTTATATTTGGGGTATCAATATAAAGTTCTGTATATATTTACTATTTCTTCTTTATTAAGTTTAATATAACTTTGATTTAGCAACCTTTGTTGACTATCTAGTACACTGTCTGCAAAACTATTTATCTCATACTCTTTCATTCCATATTCTCTTAAACTTTTTCTTGTAATAATTTTATTAAGTAGTTCTTCCATTTTTTCATATACCTCTGATACTTTACAATTCATTATTTCACTCAAAAGCATATTTATTTTTGCTAATTTACCATCTGGTGATAATCTATTATATGCTTTAAATACTTCTATAAAAAATTGATAATTAGCTTCACCATGAGTAACATGATAAACTCCACTTAATGGGTATGAAAGTGCATGTACTGCTCCTGTACCAGCATTTCCAAAAGCAATACCAGCTAAATCACTTGCAATCAAAAAATCTTCTATAATATCAAATCTATAATCTTTTCCATTTAGTACAATTTGCTGAAATCCATTTAAAATCATCTCTATAGCTTTGGTACTAAAAATTTCTGTATAAATACTCGCCTTTGGAGATACAAAAGATTCTATAGCATGTATTAAAGCGTCGATTGCACTTGTAGCAAAAAATGAATATGGAAGCTCTAATAATAACTCTGGAATTAAAACCGCATAATCTGGAAATAATTCATCTACAGCTAATCCAAACTTCGTATTCATCTCTGTTATTTCTGCAATTGAAATATTTGACACCTCTGAACCTGCTCCACAAGTTGTAGGAACAGCTATTAATTCTCTTATTTTTTCTAAAGGAACCTTTTTTTGAAATAAATCACTTGATTTCTTTCCATCTTTCAGTACTAACAACTTTGCCATATCAATAACTGCTCCCCCACCAATAGCAATAATTCTTGTACAATTAGTTTTTGAAAAATCATCCAATAATTTATCCATCATTATATCATTAGGTTCACCAGTTCCATACTTACTTTTATATTCTACATGTGCATCCAAACCAAGGCTTTTAAAATATGTATCATATGCACTTTTACTTGTCAATATAAAATCTGATTTACAAATTTTGAATTCTTCTATAAATTCCTTTGAATTTTTAAATTTATGAACTTGTGTTTTTTGCTGAAATAACTTCATGACATCCTCTTTTCTTCAACTTATGACTTGATGTTTTATTTTATATAATCTGTAATATAATTATAAAATTTTTATTTTTTATATGCAAGTTTTACCATAAGTAATTTATATTTTAAAATATCTCAATATAGGTCCAATATTATATAAAATAAAATTAATTCATTATAAAAATAATCTAATTTTAAAATAATTGAACAAAATTAAAATCTAAAGTATAATAAAATAAAAATTTCACTAATCTTACTGAAAAATACTGTACAATTAACCTGTATTTCCTCAATAAGAAAAATGTTTGGAGGTAATTTTATTAATTATATAATTATGTCAAATAATCATATTTCTTCGTTTACAAATTCTATTCAATCAAATAAGCATAAACATTGGATGTTACAATTGTTTATAGGAATTGAAGACAGTTTAAATATAACTATAGATGGCAATGATATAGAAGGTAAATGTATTATTGTAGATAGTAATATAGAACATTGTTTTTCAACAGGAGAAAAAATATGTTTTACTATGTTAATTGAGCCAACATCATCACTTGCATTAAGCTTTAAGTCAAAATATATTGACAAAATTAAAGGTTATGGAATTATAGATATTCATAATAATAAACATACACAAAAAGAATATATTAATTTTTTCAAAAATCATGATGAAAAAAGTTATTTAAATTTTACAAATTCTATGTTCGAATATCTTAATGTTACTCAAGACAATTACACAGTAGTTGATAAAAGAATTCATAAAATAATGCAAAGACTTAATGAGTGTGACTGTCATGACCATTCTATAAAAAAGATTTCTAATATGGTCTTTCTTTCGCCAAGTAGAGTGTCCCATATATTCAAAGAACAAACAGGAATACCATTAAAAAGTTATATTCTCCTACATAAAATTCAAAAAGCATATTTTTTACTTTTATCTGGTAAATACTCTATAACCGATGCTGCTATGATGTCAGGTTTTGACAGCGCTTCACATCTAGCATATACCAATAAATGTATGACTGGTATGAATATTTCTGGTATATTAAAAAACAGCAAGTTTTTGAAAGTTTCAAATTACTCTAAGATATAAAATATAATTACACTAAATAAAGGAGATTTATATTTTATGAAAAGACATTTATCAGAAAGTACATTATTAGACTTTAATTCAAAAAATGTTCAAGAGCTTATTATCGAAAAAAAATGGAATCAATTAGATAATTTTAATAAAATCAAACAAATTTATAATTTTGTTAGAGATGACATCAAGTTTGGTTTTAATGAAAGTGACAATATATCTGCAAGTAAAATACTAAAAGATGGATATGGACAATGCAATACAAAGACTATACTTGCTATGGCACTTTTAAGAGGCGTTGGCATTCCATGTAGAATTCATGGTTTTACTCTAGATAAAAGAGTTCAATTAGAGTTCTTAGGAGTTCTTTACAAGATTACTCCTACAGAAATCATTCACACATGGATAGAAGTATACTATGAAAAACAATGGTATCAATTAGAAGGTCTTATTTTAGATAAAAATTATCTTACAAGTATTCAGCAAAAATACAATGACTGTCAAGGCTTATTTTTGGGATGGGGCATTGCCACTAAAGATTTGCAAAATCCTCAAATATCTTGGAATCTAAATAATACATTTATTCAAAAAGAGGGAATAATTGATGATTTGGGAACCTTTGATACTCCAGATGATTTTTTCAATCAATATAACCAAAAAATAGGATGGTGTAAAAATCTTTTATACAAATATATTGGAAGGCACTATATAAATAGAAATGTACAGAGAATTAGAAACAAATTATAACTGTTTCTATTTGCAATATGCAAATTTGAGAAGATAAAAACACTATTTAGAGAAAACTTGCAAAATATTGTACACTTGTCAAATTTAATATTAATCACACTATATTAATACTACTTTTTATTGTATAATAAGCTATAAATATTAACTTGATTTTAAATTTAAGTAAATATAAACTTAATAAATATAAGAAAGGTTGTGTTGTTTTGCAAGATAAAAAAATTCATTTAAATATTATACTTACTGTAGTTATTTCATATATTTTGATTAAAGTTATTGATAATTACAAATATTTTTTTGGAGTAATAAGTTTACTGATGTCACTACTAACTCCATTTATAATAGCCTTTGTATTAGCATATGTATTTAATCCATTAGTAAAGTTTTTAGAAAATAAACTTAATTTTAAAAGGATATATTCTTTGCTTCTTACTTATGGTGTATTAATAGTTATATTAATATCTTTTATACTATTTACAGTTCCATCCATAGTAAATAGTTTGGCTGATTTGGTAACTCAAGTTCCTATGTATATAGACAAGACAGAACAATTTTTATTTGATTTAGGAAAAAGCTTACAATCAGTAGACCCTAATACATTAAAAGAATATGGTGATAAAATTATGAGCGTAATGCCCAAGTTTAGTAACTTGCTTATTGGTTCACTTGGAGGAATCTTTAGTACTACCTTCTCTGTTGGAAAATTTATAGTACAACTTGTTTT
The DNA here is from genome assembly GCF_020676075.1 of Clostridioides sp. ES-S-0001-03. Classification (NCBI taxonomy): domain Bacteria; kingdom Bacillati; phylum Bacillota; class Clostridia; order Peptostreptococcales; family Peptostreptococcaceae; genus Clostridioides; species Clostridioides sp. ES-S-0001-03. The sequence goes on from NZ_JACVWJ010000004.1 coordinate 18,117, forward strand.
AGGTTTTATAATTTGTTTCTATATATTATTAGAAAAAGAAAGATTCTTAGAATTTACAAAGAAAATTGTTTATATTTCTTTAGGTAAAAAATATGGAGACTTTATAATAGAATTGTGTCAAAGCTTAAATTTAAATATTGGTAAATACTTTACAGGCAAAATTTTAGATTCATTTGTAGTTGGAGTACTTTCTGGAATTGGTCTATACTTTTTAAAGTCTGAATATGCCCTATTGTTTGGTACATTAATGGGTATTATGAATATGGTTCCATATTTTGGCCCAGTAATAGGTATGGCACCAGTTGTAGTAATCAACTTATTCTACAATCCGACAACTGCATTAACTTGTTTAATTTACTTAATAATAATTCAACAAGTAGAAGTTGCATTTATAGAACCAAAAATTGTAGGTGGACAGCTAGGGCTTAGCCCATTCTTTACAATACTAGCAGTTACTGTTGGTGGAGGATTTTTTGGTATACCTGGTATGATTCTATCTGCTCCTGTTATGGGTGTAATAAAAATATACTTTTGTGAATTTGTTAATCGTAGACATGATAAAATACAAATGGAATAAAAATACAATTTAATTACGATTTTGTAATCAAAGGTTACAGCTGTGTAACTGTAATATTATCCTCTTTAATGGTAATATTTAATTATAGAAAACATATAATATTATTAAGAAATGAATCTTATATAATTAATTACGAAAGAGGGTTTTAGTATGAAAAAAGCACTTATATCTTTATTAGTTTTATCTTGTTTATTATTAACTGCACCAGTAAATGAATCTTCTTATGCTGATTCTCAAAAGAATGTTCCTGTAAGTCAAAGTACTAAATTGACTCAAGAGCAAGCCAAAGAACTTTTAGTAAAATACAACAATAAAGTTGATTACATATATCAAGGAAATGCTAGCGATTTTGAAGCATTAAAAGCTAAAAATCTTAATGGATATGTATTTTTACCAGATGCAGATGGTGACATTGGTTATTTTGTAAATGAAAATACTTCTGAGATATATTACTTCCATCCAAGTGGATACCTTGAATTGGTTAATCAACAACAAAATAATAAATAAAATAATTAACTAATATAAAAATGGATGCAAATTGATATAAATTTAGCATCCATTTTATTTTTATTTTAAAGTTGTTTCTTTTTATATATTTAAATATTTTATTAATCCTGTGCTTGCTCTTTTATAAGTTTCTTTATATCTACAGCTGGTTCATCTTCCATTTTTATAACTTTGCCTTCCCATGTTCTAAGCATAACATAATCTGTTCCTTTTGATACAAGGTATTGTGGAAGTAATGGAGTCTTACCGCCTCCTTTTGGAGCATTAACTATATATGTTGGTATTGCCATTCCTGATGTATATCCTCTTAGATATTCCATTATTTCAAGACCATCATCTACTGATGTATTAAAATGTTTTGTTCCTTTTACATGTTTGCTTTGGAATATATAGTATGGTTTTACTCTTATTTTAAGTAATTCTTGATTTAAACATCTCATTACAAATTTATCATTATTTATACCATTTAATAACACGGCTTGATTTCCTAATGGTATACCTGCATTTGCTAATTTTTCACAAGCCTCTTTAGATTCTTTAGTTATTTCCATCGGATGATTAAAATGTGTATTTATATATATAGGATGATATTTTTTTAGCATATTACAAAAATCATCTGTAACTCTTTGTGGCATGGTAACAAGAGTTCTAGTTCCTAATCTAACATAATCAACATGTGGTATTTCTTTAAGTTGGCTAAGAATCCATTCCAAATAATCATCTTTTAATGTAAGAGCATCTCCACCAGTTACTAATACATCTCTTATTTCTTCATTTTCTCTAATATAGTCTATAGATTCTTGTATAACAGCTTTCGACTTATGAGAATCTTGTTGACCAATATTTCTTCTTCTTTGGCAATGTCTACAATACATAGCACATTCATTTGTTACATTTATTATTAATCTATCTGGATATCTTCTAGTTATACATCCTGCTGGATTTGTATACTCTTCTCCCATTGGGTCTAAATCATCTTGTTCATCTTCCAATTCTATATGTGTCGGTATAGAAAGTAATTTTATAGGGTCACATATATCATTTGGGTCTATCAAGCTCAAATAATATGGAGATATTGCCCATCTAAATTGAGTACCAACTTCTTTTATATATTCTTTTTCTTTTTTAGTTAGATTGATAATCTTTGATAAAATATCTACATCTGTGATTCTATTTGATAATTGCCATTTGTAATTATTCCAGTCTTCTTCTGTTCCATTTAATATGCTTAATATGTTTTGTTTTCGTTTATTTATCTCTTCTTCTTTTTCAAGACCTCTGTTAATTGTTTTCCTAGCCTGAATATAATCATCAATTTTTGATTTTAGTTCAGCAGCTCTCTCTAAGGATATTCTAGTTTGTTCATTCATAATTTTTAGCTACCAAAATTAATTAATTTCCATTATTGATAGCATCCTCCTTTCTGATGTGTTTATATCATTCTGATAGGCAAATTTAATTTTGCCATATAGATTTTATAACATATGAAATTGATTTTATTTTTGCATTTTTTCTGTTATTTTATACATTTGTGAATATTTTCCCACTATAGTCAATAAATTACAATTTATTATGCATTTTTTTTAACAAATGATTAATTATTTCTATTTTTAAGAATTATTTTACCATAAAACGATTATATTTTCAAGATGATTAAAGTTAAAATTTTAATAGAAAGTAAAGTATTTCATTAAATAATAAAAGCGGAGGTTTATTATAATAAATTTCTCCGCATTTTTATTTATTTAATTAAATTATACTCAGATAAAATCTTATTAGTAGCTTCATTTCTTTTTATAATCTCATCTTTTCTTTCTTCAATAATTATGATATTATACTTTTTTGCTATCTCTGCTATTTTCTTACATGATAAGTTAGACATAGAATGCGTTGTTGGATTATGATAATCTGGTATGATATATATGCCTTTTATGTTTTCATTTTTACAATAATTTTCACACTAAAAATTTAACACCAGTATGTTTCAATAAAATAGAAAGGATAGTATGATTACTCCCATACTATCCTCTTCTTATAATGATTTGATTTATTAATAAATCATAAATCTAACACTTCTAAATTTTTGTATAAATTTATCTTACATTTATAACATCACTATTTTTAGAATTTTGTCCATTGTAATTTGCCACTACATATATATCTAAATTTAAATCTCCTTCAGGGATACTTATAGTATGTTCATTCCCTTTTATATCACTTTGATACAAAGTAAACTCACCATCTCCATTAGTATTATTTTTTATATATATACTATAGGTACATTCTTTATGAGATACACTGCTCCAGTTAACTCTAATAACATTGTTATCTCTGTCAACATTAGCGGATATATTTTCAACCTTCATGTTTTGTATGTTATCATTATTATCTGAGTTGCCATTACCATTCATATTAGTAATGTTTATTATATTACTTGGCTTGGTTGTATCTGAGTCTTTCTTACCTAGAACATAAATATCATAATCTATACTCTGATTATCTTTTACATCAATTTCTATAGTAGCATATACTTTTTGTGATTTTCCTAAATCACTTTCATTTACAGTTATAGATTTGATTTTCTTAAATGATTCTTCTGACAACTTGTCTTTAAGATATATATCATAGTCAAAAACATCTTTCATATAATCCCATTCAAGTTTAATAATAACTTTGTTATTTACTATTTTATGTGAACCTACTAAATTCTGTATATAATCATTAGTTATAGTTTCTTTGACTACTGTTACAGTTATTATTTTAGACTTATCTCCACAAGTTATCCTTACTCTTTCTTTACCTTCTCTAAGACCTACTACACTTCCATCACCGCTTAGACTTATAGCTCTTTCCACAGGTAATTTTGAATCGGCCAACTCATAGTGTATTTTTGGTGGTTCTAAACCTGGTGGAGAAGTTATTATATCTGGTTTTAATTTCTCATTTTGGTCAACTTCTATTTTTACATCATTCATATTTATTTCGGCAACTCTAGCTTGAATTCTAAAGGTTCTCTCTACTTCTTTATTTCCACACTTAGCATATATTGTGGCTTTTCCAACTCCAACTGCACTTACTGTATTTCCTTTAATTTTTAGCACATCATCATTACTACTCTTATAGATAGGTTTATATGACTTTTTAAATTTGTCATAATCAACCTCTATTGTACTTTCTATAGTAGCACTATCACCAACATGTTTTAAATCCCCATTAATCTCCATATCTAGTGATTCTACTTCTGGGTCTACTACCTTTATAGTAGCCTTTTTCAACACTCTTGAATTCTTCATAATACCCACAGAAGAATACCCAACCTTTAATGCTGTCATCTTATTTCCATCTATTTTTAAAGTCCCTGAATTATCCAACACATTAAACCAAATATTTGGGTCTTTAGCATATGAAGGAACCTTGATATATTCGCCAGTAGACAAAGTAACTGTTTCATTTAGTTTTACTACATATTTATCTAAATCTTTAACATATTCCCCATCTACAATTTCGATTTCCACTCCCTTTACCATTGGTCTAAGTATTCCAAATTTAAAAAGGTAGTACTGCGCAACAAGCAATATAGGAATAGATATAATTATGGCAATTTTTCTGTATTTCTTATTTTCTACAAATCTCATCTATCCACTTCCTTTAGCCTAATATATAATCATTTGTTTTGTAAGCAATCTACCTAAGTTAAATATTGGGATAAACTGGAAAAGTATTATATTTCAGAATATCCCTATACTAATTATAAACCATAAATTTAAAATTTAAAACTAAAATTAGTGTTAATTTCTTACTATTACAATAGTCTAATTTTAGTGAAATAACATTTGTCTTGTCAGCTAAAAAGTTATATAATTAATTCAAAAGAAATTATATTTGTATTATATGAGGAGGATTTTAAATTGGAAATCAATTGCAAAAAAAGAAATTTTAAATCGTTTGCTAAGAGCAAAAACATTGAAATTTCTGTTCAAAGGTATCTTATTGATGCATTAAGTTATATGGCACTAGGCCTTTTTTCTTCCCTTTTAATTGGAACAATTTTTAACACATTAGGAGACAACTTCAATATTTCTCTTTTTACTGAAGTTATAAGCCCACTTGCTAAGCAAGTTACAGGCCCAGCTATAGCAGTGGCTATTGCGTATGGACTTCAAGCGCCTCCACTTGTGCTATTTTCTTGTGCACTTGTTGGAGCTTGTGGTAATGAACTAGGGGGTCCTGTTGGGGCATTTGTCGCTACACTTTTTGCAGTAGAAATTGGAAAATTAGTTTCAAAGGAAACAAAGGTAGACATATTAGTTACACCTGCTGTAACAATACTAATAGGAGTACTTGTGGCAGAACTTATTGGACCAGCTGTTTCTGCATTTATGACTTCATTTGGAAACATAATAATGCAAGCTACAACTATGCAACCCATCATAATGGGAGCTCTAGTCTCTGCACTGGTTGGAATAGCTCTTACATTACCTATAAGTAGTGCAGCTATTTGTATGATGTTAAGTTTGGGAGGGCTTGCTGGTGGAGCAGCAACTGTTGGTTGTTGTTGCCAAATGATAGGTTTTGCTGTTATGAGTTTTAGAGAAAATGGAGTAGGAGGTCTTGTAGCTCAAGGACTTGGTACATCCATGCTCCAAGTTCCCAATATAATAAAAAACTGGAAAATTTGGATACCACCTACAATAGCTTCAATAATACTTGGCCCATTATCTACAACAATATTTAAAATGGAAAATATACCTATTGGCTCTGGTATGGGAACTTGTGGATTAGTTGGACAATTTGGAACAGTAACTGCCATGCAAAGTGCTGGAAAAGGTGGAATAACTATGTGGATTGGTATACTTTTACTTAACTTTGTACTTCCTGCTATTGTAACTCTAATAATATCAGAATTTATGAGAAAAAAAGGTATGATAAAACCAGGAGATTTAAAATTAGATGTATAAATAAAAAAACTACTCCTTACTTTTTTATAAGTAATAAGGAGTAGTTTTTTTTATGAAAATTCCAACATTTTTTTCAGTAACCAATCCATAGAACCTTTAACTTCATTCCAAAGTACTATATTTTCATCATAGTAATAGACAGCTTCTCCCTTTTCTTCCGCTGTAACAAACTCTCTACCAAAGGCATTTCGCCAATCTATTAAATATAATCCAATATATTTATTTTTATTTTTAGCACTTTTAATAGCATCACTTGCTAAAAACATATTTTTATTTTTAAAATAATAAAGAGCTTTGCTATACATCCATGTAGCAGACTTTTCTTCTTTATACATTTCAAATAAATTATTTATTGCTATTCTATCATTTAACCTAATTAATACATTGAGTAATTTATACCTTATTCCTTGCTCATCATCAGGATTGATTTCTATTAAATACTCTAATACCTTTCTAGCTTCCTTTAAATTATCAATACTCTCTAACTTCCTAGCAAGAGACTCAAGTGCTACCATATAAGCTCTAGTAGATACACCTTTCCAAAATCCAAGTTGTCTATCTTCCTTAGTAATCATGCTTTTTCCAATGTTTACAGCTTCTTCCATATACCTAATTGACTCAATATGATTTTTAGCTTCTTGTGATAGTTTAATATATCTTTTATAAAGTATTTTTTTCTTTTCTAACTCTAAATCTATGGCTTTGGATTTAGAGTTACTCTCTCTTACCCAAAACTCAATATTAGAGATAGCAATAGTATCTTGATTTAAGAAATCAATATTACAAACGTCTTTTATCAATGATGATTTATTGTTTATAGTGTTTAAAGAAACACCTATTTTTTTTGAAAATTCCTTTTTGGTTATATGTAATGGATGCTTCTTATTATATAAGAGATTTTGCTCCAAAACTATGTTTAGTATAGCTGAAGACCATATATCAGCTCTAGAAGAATGAATTATCTCTTTATTATTATCTAAAATGTCTTGCAAGATTTTAAAACTTATATCTTTATATTCTTGATTTAGATTGGAGTTGCAAAATCTATTTATCTTGTCTTTAATTTCTTCTATCTTGCTTGTCATGACTCCTCCTCCATATTTTACACATATAAGACTACTGCTACAAATTCAAGTTCTTCTTCTCCTATATTCTCTATAGAATGTTCTTCACCATCAGCAGTGTATATTACATCACCCTCATTTACTTCTACAAATTCCCCATTATCAAAAACTTTACCTTTTCCCTTTAATATATAATATACCTCAAAGTCAGTTGTATGGTCATGCACACCAATTGAACTTCCTACTGGTAAAGTTATTCTTTTAAATAATCTTCCTTTTCCTTTAAGCTCATCAATTTGTAATATATTTTCAAGCTTAACTTTTCCAACCCCACCAGTTAAATTTTCTTTTACTTCTACTTGTAATTCAGATTTCTTTCTTATCATAGCTCATCCCACCTGCCAAACAATCAATCTAACTACTAAATTGGCATATCCTTTCCATAATATGTTGTATTTTAATATAATAATAACATATATTCTTGTAAAAAAATATTACTGAATCTATAAAATAATACTATTTTTATAGATTATTAACACTTTGTTTTCTTATGCCATAAGTTGACGTCTTTATAAAAAAAACATATACTCATATAGTGTGGAAAATTTTTGTTAAATTATTGGTCTGGAGGTTCTCGACATATGTCAATTTTAAAAACTCAAGAAAAGCTTAAACAGCCTAAGGATTTATATTTTTGTTGTTCAATATTTACATTTGTAGGACTTGCATACTATGGTATGAAATTAGTGCTATTGTTATTTCTAGCTGAGCAAGTATCTAAAGGTGGTTTGGGATTAACACCAGCAGAATCTGCATCAATGCTTGCATCTTTTTTAGCATGGACTTATTTTTCTCCAGTTATTGGTGGATGGGTTAGTGATAGATTTTTAGGTCCGAAAAATTGTATTATGCTTGGAATGATAATGGTTTCAATTGGCTACTTTTTAGGATATCTGGCAAATAGCAAAATGGATGTAAACATCATGATATTCTTGTCTGGATTAGGAATAGGTTTTTATAAGGGAAACTTGCATACCTTAGTTGGAAACTTATATACTAATGATGACCCAAGAAAGGATGGCGCTTTTTCTATTACATATATGGCTACTAATCTGGGAACATTATTTGGTCCTTTAATCTGTGGTTTAGTCGCTAATGAATGGTTCGCTATGAAAAATGGTACTTCTATAAATATGTATGGTTACAGATATGTATTTTTATTTGCTTCAATTACTGTTTTAATAGGCTTATTATTCTTTATATTTGGTCACAAAAGATTTTATAAATCTTCAAGTAATGAATTTAGTAGTCAAAAAGAAACTATAAAGAAATCATTAGAATATAAAAAATTACTTGCTTCAAAACCATTAACTTCAGTTGAGAAAAAAAGAATAATAGTAATATTAATATTAGCTTTTTTTACAGTATTTTTTTGGATAGCGTATAATCAAGCTTCTATGTCTATAGCTTTGTATACAAAAGAACACATAAATCTGACTGTTGGTAATTTTCAAATACCAACCTCATGGATAGATTCATATAATGGTCTTCTATGTGTCATCCTTGGCCCTATATCTGCTCTAGTCTGGGTAAAATTATCTCAGACTAAAAAAGGCGATTTAAGTGTACCTTCAAAAATGAGTCTAGGGTTTATACTATTAGCTATAGCATTTTTATTCATGATAGTCGCAGTTATACAAACAGGAACTAACCCTAATTCAATTCAGAAAGCAAGTGTATTTTGGGTAATTGGATTTTTAACATTCCAAAGTATAGGAGAGATTTGTTTTTCTCCAGTTGGATATGGTATGGTAAATAAACTTTCACCAGAAAAATATATTTCATTCTTAATGGGTGTTTGGTTCTTAGGTAAATTTGCAGCAAATAAATTATCTGGTTATACACAGGCTATTATAGACCACCTTGGTATGTTACAAGTATTTATAGTAATCCCTTCATTTTTATTGATATTTGGAATTATATTACTTATAATGAATAAAAAACTTGTAGAATTATCAAAGTAAAAACTATGTTTAAGTTTAATAGATAATATATCAAAAATCGAGGCATTAAAATGCCTCGATTTATTTATAGTATTCAATTACAAAACTATATAGCTCTAGTATAAACTTTTAACCATTCTCTTTCTTCACCAGTTAGGAAAGGAGATATCTTATCATAAACTAATTTATGATACCAGTTTAAATAATCTTTTTCATCTTGATTCATTAATTCTGGAACTATACCATCTAAATCAATAGGAGCTAATGTAACAACTTCAAATTCCATAAATTGACCATAAAAATTCTTTTCAGCTTTTCTAACTACTATTTCATTTTCTGTTCTTATACCATGAGAACCTTCTATATATATACCTGGTTCATTAGTAGTTACCATTCCTTCTTCAAGAACTGCACTATCAAATCTTTCAGGAACTACTCTCCATCTAAATCCATTTGGAGCTTCATGAACATTTAATACAAATCCTATACCATGTCCAGTTCCACATTGATAATCTATTCCCATATTCCACATACAACTTCTAGATAATATATCTAGGTTGTATCCTCTACAACCATGTAAGAATTTAACCTTAGAAAGATTTATCATACCTCTTGCTACAGAAGTGAAATGTAATTTTAATTCATCACTTATAGGTCCTAATACTGTAGTTCTAGTTATATCAGTAGTTCCATCATAATATTGTCCACCTGAATCTACTAAGAATAAACCTTCAGCTTCCAACTTATAGTTTGATTCTGGAGTTGCACTATAGTGCATCATAGCAGCATGCTCTTTATATGCAGCAATTGTATTGAAACTTGGTTCAAAGAATCCTTCTTGTTCTCTTCTTAGTCCCTCTAATTTTTCAGTAGCACTTATTTCAGTTATTTCTATCTTACCTACATTATTCTTTAACCAGTACATAAATTTAGTGAAAGCTACACCATCTTTAACATGTGAATTTCTTATGTTCTCTAATTCTACCTCATTTTTTTGGGCCTTAAAGAACATTACTGGATTAAACTCATCAACTTTTTCAACTCCACAAGGTATATTATTGTAAATTGCATAGTTAATCTTAGTTCCATCAACTAAAACTTTTTCATCTTTATCTATATGTTTTACAAAATCATATACATCATTATATGGTTTTATTTTTACATTTTCTTTAGCCAATTCATTTAATATCTCTTCATTTAATTTACTTTCATCAACAAATAAATAAACTTCTTTTAAAGTTATCACTGCATAAGAAAGTACAACTGGATTGTATTTAACATCTCCACCTCTTATATTAAATAACCATGCTATGTCATCAAGAGTTGTTATTACATGAGTAGAAGTACCTTTTTCACTCATTTTTTCTCTCAATCTAGCTAACTTTGAACTAAAACTTTCTCCACAGTATTTAACATCTAATAAAAATGCTTTACTATCTGATAAAGCTGGTCTATCTGACCATATGCTATCTATTAAATCATATTGGTATTCTACTTTTATACCTTTTTTAGATAATTTTTCAGCTAATGTAGCTCCTTCTTTAGCACATATAACTTTACCATCAAAACCTAAAGTTCCACCTTCTGGAATATTTGTATATAAATATTCATCAGTAGTTGGGCAACCTTCTTGTCCCATTTTAAATAATTTTATTGTACTTCCTTCCAATTGAGATTCTGCTTGTATAAAGTATCTTCCATCTGTCCATAATCCAGCTTCATCTTTAGTCACAATAACTGTTCCAGCTGAACCATTGAATCCTGATATAAATTCTCTTGATTTGAAGTAATCTCCTACATATTCACTTTGATGATTGTCAGAAGACGGAATCATATAAGCATCAATATTTTTTTCTTCCATAAGTCTTCTTAATTCATTTACTCTGTCTTTTATATTCACAACAAGACCTCCTCAAAATAATAGTTTGAATAACTAAATATATAAGTATGTAAAGTTTATTACATAAATTTTCCTTTTATATAATTTATATAAATCTTATACACTCTAATTATCACAATTATAATTTTAATTACAATATCTATCTATGTAAAGCTTTTTTTCATAATTAAAGAGGAAATTACGTTTGATTTTATATTCAAATGTAATTTCCTTTATTTTCACTAATTAAGTGTGGATTATTTTGTTTCTGTTAACAAATCCATTGCCATTAATTTTGTCAATATATTTCTTAATCCAAGTAATATTAAACCAAAGATTATTAAGACTCCTGCTATTCCTCCAAAGATTTGCAAAAAACCTAATGTAGCTGTAAATCCAGCAATTTTTCCTGATAACAAACTAGCAAAAAAACTTGTCAGATACCATGCACCCATAGATAATGTAGCATATTTAGCTGGAGCTAATTTATTAAACATTGCAAGACCTATAGGAGACAAAAATAACTCCCCTACAGTTGTAAATATATAGGTTACTACTATAAAAAGTATGCTAGCCTTTATTGTCCCATCTGAACCATTGGCTAATGTGGCCAATACCATAACTATAAAACCAAGACCCATTATTATGATTCCTAATCCCATTTTAACTGGAATAGAAAAGTCGCCTCTTTTAGTGTTAGATAATTTAACCCACAAAGCAGCTAATACAGGGCATAACGCTACACATAATATAGCATTTAATGATGTAAGCCATGCCACTGGCATTTCAAATCCAAATAGAGTTCTATTTACATTGTCTCTTACATAAATCATAAATGAACTTTGTGTTTGATAGTATGCTGTCCAAAATAAAACTACAAATAAGAATAATACAACCATTGCTATGATTCTATTTTTCTCTAATTTAGTAAGTGGTCCATACTCAATTTTTTCACCTTTATTTCCCTTAGTAACTGGATGTTTTCCAACTTCTTTTAATAGTTTTGGCGCAAGAAGTGTAAATATAATCATACCAAGCATCATACCTATACCACAAACTAAGAATGACATCTTATATCCATAAGACACTATATCTCCGTTTACTCCTCTTACTGCAAATACATTATCAGAAAGCAGTCCACATATGATTGGAGCTATGAATGCACCTACATTTACTGCCATATAGAATAAACTATATGCTGCGTCTTTTCTTGATACCTCGGTTTTAGGATATATATCACCAACTATATTGGAACAACTTGATTTAAAAAAACCATTTCCTAAAATGATTATTGATAGACCTACCCAAACCATATTAATAGATGTAGATGATGCAAACAAAACAAAGTCACCTATTGCTATTAAAAGTGCACCTATAGATATACATTTTTGTTGACCTAAAACTTTATCTGCCAACCAGCCACCAATTAATGGTGTAAGATATATAAGACCTGTAAACAAACCAAACATTGAAGTTGCTTCTTGAGTAGAAAGTCCTAGTCCACCTTGAGTTACACTCGCTGTAAAAAATAATACCAACAAAGCTGTTAATCCATAATAACTAAATCTTTCCCATAAAATTGTCATACAAACAAGCCAAAAACTCTTCGGATGACTAGCTTTTTTAGATACGCTTTCAGTATTTGACATAAAAAAACGCCCCCTTATTATTTTTATAGTTAAATTCAGTACTAAGATTAGCTTAATCATTTTAACACATACTTATAATAGCATTTTTTTTTATATTACTCAATAGATTATTGTTAATATTTTCATTTTTTTATTATTATTTTTAAAATTATGAAAAATATTCTTTTTTAAGTATTTTTAAAGAATAACTTTAGTATATATATTTGAATAGTATTTTTTTAGCTTTTAAATTTTTTTATTTATTTTTTATATAGATTTTCAATGAAATAATTTAAATTCAAAATACGTTTTCATTGTTAATTTATGCATGTTATTTTTTTATAATTTCATTTTTAGGCGAATTAATTTTATGATAAAATAATAAAAGCTGTTTAAGTTCTCTATTTAAGAACAAAAACAGCTTTTAGATATATATATTAATATTTTCTTCTTTTAATAAATTGATTTAATCTATTGCTTTGCTTTCATTTGATATTTATCTGTAATTTTTACATTGTATTTTTCCTTTAAATCATTTATAAGTAAGTTTTGCTTTTCTGATGTTAAAGTACTTACTAAATCTGATTTTACTTCTTCAAATGGTTGATATTTTTCATCTGTTTTCTTAATTATATGGTATCCATAATCACTTTCTACAAGCTTACTAGATATTTCTCCTTTTTTCAAAGCAAATGCAGCTTTTTCAAAAGATTCTACCATTTGACCTTTTCCAAAAAATCCTAAATCTCCACCTGATTCTGCACTACTATCTTCAGAATACTTTTTAGCTAGAGTAGCAAAATCTTCTCCAGCTTCAGCTTTTTTAAGTATTTCTTCTGCTTGTTTTTTAAGTTCAGCTTTTTTACTATCACTGACTTGTTTACCTTTATCATCAACAGTTTTTATTAAAATATGTGAAGCTCTAACTTGTAAATAATTGCTCTTGTTTTTGTCATAATAACTTTGTGCATCTTTATCTGTTACTTTTGATGCTTCATTTAAGTATTTTGATGCTATTAGTTCTTTTTTCATATCGTCTTTTATATATTTCTCAGTCAAGTCAAATTGCTTTAGAAACTCTTCTTTTGTCATTCCCATCGCAGATTCTATGCTAGACATTAGATTATCATATTGAGAATTTAATTCGTCATTAGTTATGCTTATCTTTTCTTTTGCTGCTTCTGAAGATAATATATCTGATGTAATCATAGTCTCAATCATATTTGATTCATATGAACGTATTTCATCATCACTCATAGTATTTTTTGCATTTAAATAAAATAATGGCTCCATTCTTTTTCTTAACATTTCCCCTGTAATTTTTTTATCCCCAATAGTAGCTACTACTTCATTACTATTATAACGCTTTGAAGTGGCTGGTAATTTTCTTCCAGCTTCTTTTCCAGAGACATAGCCTCCACCCAAGCAAATTGCCCCTACTGCTACAATTGCTACAATTGCTTTAAGCTTTTTACTACTTAATTTTATTTCTCTTTTTTTGATTTTGTTATCAGTATTTTTTTCACCTGACACATCATCTTGTTTAGAACTTACATTTTCTGAATTTTTAATTTCATTCAATGTATTATCTTTTGAATTTTTTTCTTCAGACATTAATATCCTCCTTAAATTTAATTGTACAATACTTCACTTTTATTATTTTACATTAAAATAATATTAAATGTGTGAATCATAAATGAAACTCTCATGAATTTAAAATGAAATTAAATATTTCTTAAACTATATCTTATGAAATTTCTTCCTATTTTTGTATCTCCATACTTTAACATTTGTATAACTTCATTTTTTTCTTTTTGCAAATAAATAGAACATTCTTCTAAAGACTTAAATATCTCTAATACTTCGCCTTTTTTATTTACTAATTCAATCTTTTTCTTTCCACCTCTTTTGATTATAGACTTATATTTTTTAAAATATTCATCATATTCTTCATCAATACACTCAAACTTATAATTCATTTTTATTGTTTCAATCTTATCATTAGTTAAAATTTCATTTCTCTTTTTATCAGAAAGTCTTGTACTAAATATTTTGTCATTAAGAATATTAAATATCTCAGATGGAGATTTACTATTTTCTAGATAGCTCCACTCATTTTTACAGTATTCTTCTACATTTAACACTTTACTTAAATAATTTATAGCTTCTCCAAAGTAATCCATATATCCATATTTTAAATTTTCTCTTATGTAGCCAAGTGGTACCTTAAGATTTTTGCTACATTGAATATGAGTATCAAAAGTCTTCTCTTCTTTGGTATATAAGTTTATTGCTTTTATACTTCTTCCTCGTTTTATTTTTATTTCTTTTATGTAATTTAAATCTTCTTCTGTTAAATATTCATTTATACCAATTACTTGTTTTTCTTCAACTTCAGTAGTGTTTGTTACTAAAATATTATTTTCACTTCGGTCAATTTCTTCAAATTTTTTAGAATCTGTTTTTTTACTTTCAAGTGGTATTTCTTCTTTATTTAAGTTGATAGATTCATCAGCAATAAATACTTCTTTTTTATCTAATTCTATAGTATTTTTATTAATTAGTGTTTCTTCGCTATTTATACTTTTTTCTATTATTTCTATATCATCAATTATTAATTCTACTTTATTTAAAGTTGTATCATCATTATTAACTATTAATTCTTCTTTATCATTGTTGATTATCAATTCTTCTTCATATAAGACTTTATTTTTTTTATCACATACCACTTCTTCTTTGCGTAACACTTTATCTTCTTTATTAGACAAATATTCTTCTTGGTTTAAAGACTCATTTTCTTCACTTACAACTTCCTCTTTACAACATAATACCTTTTTTTCTTTATCAATTAAATTTTCTTCATACAAAATTTTTTCATTTTTTAATATTATTTCACCTTCTTCTTTTGCTGCCTCAACTTTTTGTCTCTTTTTCATAATACCAAACCACTTTTTTAACACTCAATGTTCCTCCTAATACTTTATCTACTCTTTATATTATCACATAAAATATTACTATTTTTAGCAATTCCTTAATTTTTAATTACTTGTCAAAAATTCATCAACATCTGTAACCATAAAACTTTTTTAAAACTTTCTTATCAGCCAAAAACATAGCCTTTATTTCATAGTAATTATATCATGTTTTTATAAAATATTATCTTTTTAAATTTTTTACTTTTTAATACTATTTAAGATACAATTTATAATATATTTTACCAAATAACAACAATACACTAACACAAGTGTGATAATACTAGATGTTGTAAACTATGGCCAGTAAAATAAGATACAATACTTTCTATTTATGGAGTAAAATTTATAAAAAATGTGAAACGTAAGCTTTACATACAATAAAGAATGGATTTAATTTATCACATAAGTTCTTAAAACTTCATATGACTAATTAAATCCATTGCAATCAACTTTAAACTATGCATTTGATTTTTTTATTATAAAAGGAATGGTTATAATTGTACCTACTAAAGCATCTACCATATCAATCATAGTATCTTCTAGTCCTCCAGCTTGTGTAGTAGTCCCAATAAAAGTATCCGTTAGAAATTCACCTATTTCCCACAAACTAGCCACTCCCATACTAAACATAAATACAAATATAACTAAAAATATTTTACTCATCTTACTTATATCTTTTTGTATATAAAAATATTTAATTGTAGAAAATGCTACAATACATGATATTATACCCGACCATAAATGTAAAAAATCATCATAATAATTTATGCCATAAAAATTAAAACAAGTACCTAATAATGATGCAAACATTATAAATAATACAAGCACAATATATAATTCATTGCTCAAAAGTCTTTTATTTTGCCTATTTAAAATACTTAATATAAAAGTACCAATTAAACTGATTGCTACTAAACCTACATTTCCAAAAGCTCTATTTGTAGCAAAAAATATGGCACATAAAACATATACTATATAAAGTAAAATGGTTATTGGCTTTAAAAGTTTATTCATAAATAATTTACCTTTCCAAAACATTCTATATTCTATAATAACTTAGGATTAACATCATTATCACCATAACCATAAAGTTTTAATGGCTTAAGTGCTGGGCCTTCAAGTATGTTTCCTTTATAGTCAAATCTTGAACCATGGCATGGACAATCCCATGTTTTTTCTTCACTATTAAAATTAAGTTCACATCCTAAATGAGTACATGTAGTATCTACAATATAAAAATCTCCTCTATCATCTTTATAAACACCATATCTTTTTCCATCTATATTAACAATCTTTCCTTCACCACTACTTTTAGGCATATCTCCACTACCTATTTTTAATTTTCCAGTTACATAATTCATCGCTACATTTGCATTTTCCTTTATAAAATCCATTGAAAAATAACTACCTAATCTCGATGGATTGAAAGTGTCCTTATAGTCAGAAGTTTTATTTATTATTAAATCTTTTATTATTATTCCTGCAGCAGTTCCATTAGTCATTCCCCATTTAGAAAATCCTGTAGCTACATAAATATTATTCTCCCTTTTATTGATATAACCTATATAAGGAACATTGTCAAAACTCATATTGTCTTGAGCAGACCATTTACATTTAAAGTCTTTTATCTTAAATACTTCTTTACCATAATGCTCTAAATCATCAAATATTTCTTCTTCAGTTCCACCTTGACCAACTTTGTGGTCTCCTCCTCCAAAGATTAATAGGTTATTATTTTCATCATTACATTGTCTAAAAGTTATTGATGGGTCATCTATACTTATAAATATACCCTCTGGCAATTCATTTTGTAGGACTGCAACCATTAAATAGGCACGTTCAGCATATTCCTTTGCAAAATAAAAATTCAACCCATCATACCATGGACTGTGAGATGAGATTATAACATTTTCAGCTTCTATTATATTATTATCTCCAGTCTTAACTCTACATATAGCTCCTTTTTCTAGGTCTACTATCGGCGTGTTTTCATATATTTTTAGCCCTAAATTTACTGCTACTTCTGCCAAACCATCAACATATTGTTTTGGATTAAATTGACCTTGATTAGAAAAATGAATAGCTCCTTTTACATCTAATGGAATATCATTTATAGTTTCATAATATTCGCAATCTATGCCTATTTTTTTACATGTACGGTATTCATCTTTAATATCCTTTATAGATTCTTCCTTTTCTGTAAAGACAAAAGATGGAATCCTTTGAAAATCACATTTTATATTATTTTCACTGATTATTTTCTCAATCAATTTTAAAGCTTCATTATTTGCATTATAATATGATTTAGCTTTATCTAATCCATATTTTTTCTCTATTTTAGAATATACTATATCATGTTGACAAGTTACTTTACCAGTATTTCTGCCTGAAGTTCCATATCCTACTTTATCAGCTTCAACAAGTGCTACTTTTTTACCTTCTTTTGCTAATAGATATGCAGTTGTTAAACCAGTTATTCCTCCTCCTACGACTAGACATTCTACTTTTATATTCTCGCCTAATTTTTCATATTCTTTGGGACTTGAATTTAAAATCCAATACGATTCATTCATTTTAAATACTCCTTTACATGTTAAATAAGAATAGTTTTTCCATCATAGGGTTTATTTATTATAAATAATATAAAAAAATAAATGCAAGACTATATATTATTTGTTTATCATTTTCTCAAAGATACTATAGTTAACCAATCTTATAGCATGCTTTAAAATTCTTTTGAGATTACTTTTAATTGATTTTTATTTAATGAACTTTATTTTTATCTCTATCAATTTATATGTCTATGAAATATATAGTTGATTTTTGTATAGTAATATATTACTATTGATATTACAGAGGGATTATGTAGTTAATGACACTAAAACAAATATTCAGAAAAAGTAAAATGGAGGTTTTATGAAAAACAAAATAATTATAGGCATTACTTGTTTATTTATATTGCTAATGTCTGGGTGTACTTCAAAACATACAACAGAAATAAATGTACTAGCCACTACCGATTTACATGGTAACATCCCTTATGAGTTAACTTCTTATGTAAGGGAACAAAGAGAAAAAGATAAAAATATAACTTTAGTAGATGCTGGAGACTTCTTTGACCGTGGAGTAGCTTTAGGAAGTAGTATGGATGATTATTCTAATGCTATGCTTAAAGATAACAACAACAAAACTGAAAGCTATATTGAAACTCCTATTTCAAAGGACATGAAAGAAGTCGGTTATGATGCTGTAGTTCTTGGTAATCATGAATTTATATCTCTTAATAAATTTCATTTAGACAATATGATATCTGATTTTGAAAAACAAAAAATAGATGTATTATCAGCTAATACTTATAAGAAAAATGGGGATAGCTATACAAAACCATACATAATAAAAAATATTGATACACCAGAAGGAAATGTAAAACTAGGAATTCTAGGACTTACTATAAAAGAAGTTGGTGAAGGAAAACAACTAAATGAAAATGGAGAACTTGTAGATTCTAAATCTTTAGAACTAAAAGACCAAGAAGGTTATAGTGGTGAACTATATATGAATGATTTAGTAGAAGATGCTAAAAAATGGGTAAAAATCATGGAAAAAGAAAGTCCAGATATAATAGTAGCTGTTGCGCACACAGGTGAAAGACCTAAAAATCCTAAAAATCCAGGCAATAGAATACAAGATTTAGCTCAACAAGTTGATGGTATTGATGCGATAGTTGCAGGGCATAATCATGTTCAAATTGAACAACACGATTATAAAAACACATTGGGAGAAAAGGTTATAGTTACTGAACCAGGAAAGCATGGAGAATGTATTTCTAAAATTAACTTTAAATTAGAAAAAAATAACGATAAATGGAGTGTAGTTGACAAATCCAGTGAGTTAGTTAAATTTGAGAAAAATAAAGAAGATGAGAAATTTGGACAATTTGTTTCTTCACTTATGAAAGCTAGTGAAAACAATAATGAAATAAGACTGGCAAAAGTAATGCCGCCTGAATGGGATAAAATATTTATCTTTAAGTCTAGAACATCAGCAAACGATATATATAAAGCTGTAGGATATAAATGGAGAAATATATCTTCTCCAAAAGATAGAGATATGCTACAAATTGTCGTTATGAAGAATAATAAACCTGTTACTTATCTATATGGAGAATCAGAGCTTATGCCATTTAATATAAAATGTGATGAATCAGAGTACAAAAACAATGTTGTGACTATTTATCCTAATAAAAATGATAAATTCAAAGTTATAAAAGGTGAAAGAAAATACAATATTAATTTAGAACATATAGAGTAGAGTTTTATTTATACAGTTTCTTAAATATTATAATCTCATAATAAACATATTTTTTAATTTTTTCTTATAATAATTACTATTTTTTTAACATCAATTGAATTGTAAAACATAATAGTTGAAAGTATTATACTATTAATGTAAAATTTATAAAACATGATGTATAACTAAGAAAAAGGAGCTTTTAATTATGGTTCTAAAAATAAGCTTTGGTGGAAATTATCATTTTGATTATATATATGTTCCCAGTGAAATTAATTTAAAAAAAGATAAAATTAGAGATGGTTTTTACAATTGGATTGACAATACAGAAGATGAGCACCCTTTTTGGGAGTACGAAAAAGGTGTAAGAATTGGATTAAACTATAGAGGGGATGCTATTGTATATTGGCTTAACAACTATATCCTAAAAGACACAAAATATAAGTCAAGGCTAATTGAAAGTTTTTCAAGTAAAAAGCTATACTATGACTTAGTTATAAAGCTATAAAGCATTACAAATAACTATAAAATAGATATTCTCATCTGATTTAAAAATTTGACAATGAAATACCCTATAGTTTAAGTAAATTTTTTTAAATAATAAAAACTGACTGTCAGTTAAATGTCAGTCAGTTATTTTATAATAATTTCATTTAAATATATCTAAAATTATCCCTTTTAATACTACTCTATCTATCATTTCCAGATAAAATAGTTCATTTAAATTAATTTTAATACACCCTACTAAGTCTATCTTCAAGATTAGTTTGAACAAGTCCTAATATAAGATTTACAATCCAATATACAACTATTACACAAGTAAAAGCTTCCAAATACTTATAACTTGCTGCTTCTGAAACTTTATGTTAGCAATTTGCTTAAAGGTTTTCATTTCTATAAATTTCCAAACAATACATTTATTAAAAAAAAGTGAGTAAACTCTGTATATTAGACTTAACTCACTTTTTTGTATAAACCCTTATCTTAGGATAATTCAGTAATCTATTAAATTTTATAAAACGACCTATTTTTAGCTATTAAATACTCTTTGGTTATTATGCGCTTTGATTTAGTGGTTTTTTAAGTAGTGCTAAAAGCATCATTCCAACTACAGCACCTACAATTATAGCCACTATATATCCAAGTGGATGAGTAACTACTGGTATAACAAATACTCCTCCATGAGGTGCACGAAGAGCTGCATTAAATAGCATACTAAGTGCTCCTGCTACTGCTGAACCTCCAATACAAGCTGGTATAACATGAAGTGGGTCTCCAGCTGCAAAAGGTATTGCTCCCTCTGTTACAAATGATAACCCCATTACATAGTTAACTTTACCAGACTCTCTTTCTTCTTTTGTAAATCTATTTTTGAAGAATGTAGTTGCAAGAGCTATAGCAAGTGGAGGAACCATACCACCAGCCATTACTGCTGCCATTATTTCAAATTGCCCTGATTCAAGAGATGCTACACCAAATACATAAGCTGCTTTATTCACAGGTCCACCCATATCTACAGCCATCATTCCACCCAACACTAATCCTAAAACTATTTTTGAAGTTCCACCTAAACTATTTAGGAATCCAACCATAGCATTATTAATTGCTGTAACTGGAGGTATTACTAGAAATGTCATTATAACGCCCATCAAAAGAGTTCCAAATAAAGGATATAATAATACTGGTTTTATTCCTTCTAATGAAGTTGGTAATTCATTAAATATTTTCTTAAGTCCTTCTACCAAATATCCTGCTATAAAACCTGCAAGTAATGCTCCTAGAAAACCTGAACCACCATCTCCTGCAAGAGCTCCTCCCACAAAACCAACAACAAATGCAGGTCTATCAGATATAGAATATGCTATATAACCTGCAAGTACAGGTAACATAAATCCAAATGCTTTATCTCCAATTCCCTTAAAAAATGCTGCTATTGGTGTATTTGAACCGAAATGTGAAGGGTCAATAGAGTAATCATCAAGTAAGAATGCCAAAGCTATAAGTATACCTCCACCAATAACAAATGGCAACATATTAGACACACCATTCATTAAATGCTTGTAGACTTTTCTAAATCCACTTTCGTTTTCTTCACTTGATTCGTTGTGACTTCCTTCTTCTCCATGATAAATTGGAGCATCTCCATTTACAGCTTTATCTATAAGTTCTTCCGCTTTGTGTATACCATCAGCAACCTTAGTTTTTATAACTTTTTTGCCATTAAATCTGGCCATTTCAACATTTTTATCTGCTGCTACTATTATACATGTAGCATTTTCTATCTCTTCTTTTGTAAGTCTATTCTTAACACCTGCTGAACCATTAGTTTCTACTTTTATAGAGATACCTTTACTTTCAGCCATTTTATTTAAACTTTCAGCTGCCATAAATGTATGTGCTATTCCTGTTGGACACGCTGTTACTGCTAAAACTTGAGGATACTTACTAATATTTTTATCTTTATTATTTAAAACATCCTCTTTACTAATTTCTTCATCCTGATATTCTTCACTGAATTTTTCTCTTTCTTTTTTATCTATTATTTCTTTGAATTCTCTTGCTGAATTTGAATTTATAAGTTTATTTCTAAAATCTTCATCCATAAGTATTGTAGATAATCTAGATAATACTTCAAGATGTGTATTATTAGCTCCATCTGGTGCAGCTATCATAAAAAATAAATTTGACAAACTTCCATCAAAAGATTCATAATCTATACCTTCCTTTGATACAGCTGCTGCTATACAAGCTTTAGTAACTGCTGTAGTCTTAGCATGAGGAATAGCTACACCTTCTCCAATTCCTGTTGTACTCATCTCTTCACGGGCTAAAATTGCTTTCTTATAATTTTCTTTATCATTTAAATTACCACTATTTTCAACTAAATCAACTAGTTCTTCTATTACTTCTGGTTTATTTTTTGACTTTAAATTTAATTTAATTGATTTTTCATCTAATAAATCTATAATTTTCATAAGTTCTCATTTCCTCTCTATATATTTTTTAGGTTATTTTTAAAATCTTTTAACAGATATTTCGTTTACTAATTTATCAATATATTTTCTTTCAGCTAAATCATATGAAAAAGCAGTTGCACTTCCTGAAGCTGCACCTAATTTAAGAGCATAATCATATTCACCAGTACTTAGATATCCAGATATAAACCCTGCTACCATAGAATCTCCTGCTCCTGCAGAATTTTTTACAGTTCCTTTTGGTACATCACTTATAAATACTTCATTATCTTCTGTAATCAGTAATGCACCATCTTTACCCATTGACACTAAAACATTTACAGCTCCCATTTCTTTTAACTTTTTAGCATACTTTACTATATCTTCATTTGAATTTAATTTAACACCAAACATTTCCTCTAGCTCATCATTATTAGGTTTAATTAGGAAAGGCTTATATTTTAATACATTAAGAAGAAGATTTTTTGTTGCATCTACAACAATTTTTATATTCTTTTCTTCTAGTCTAGACATTATATTTTCATATAATTTTTCATCTAAAGTAGATGGTATACTACCTGCCAATATTAAAATATCATCTTGATTTAATTTATCAAGTTTTTTATATAATAGGTTGATGTATTCATCACTTATATTGGGTCCTTGTCCATTAATTTCGGTTTCCTCTGACACTTTTATTTTTACATTTATTCTTGAAAAACCGTTTTTCAATTTTATAAAGTCTGTTTTTAATTTTTTTTCCTCCAATGTTTTTACTATATATTCACCAGTAAAACCACTTATAAAACCTAATGATGTATTGTCATGTCCAAGTTCTTTAAGTATACAAGACACATTTATACCTTTTCCTCCTGGATAAACGTATTCTTCATTTACACGATTTGTATTTCCTGTATTTAATTCATCTAATTTAACTATATAATCTATTGATGGATTTAATGTTACTGTATAAATCATTTTGCCACCTCTTTTTATTTATTTATCTTATGTTTATATCTTAACTCCATATTAATATCCCTGAAAGTCAAAAAATTTCTCTTAATTAAAAGAGAAATTTATCGTTTTTATCTTATTTAGTTTTATATTATCCAAATTTGCATGTGTATATACAACACTATGTTCTATATATATCTATTTAAACATGTTTACAAATTTTTCAAAATTGCTATTTTCACATATACTTATAACTTTCGCTATGGAGTCTACTCTTTTGTATATGTTTGAAAATATAACTTCATAATCTAATATTTTATCTTTATCAAGTGCCAACATTATTATTAAGCGCACATCTGATATTTCCCAAGCAATTGGTTTTTTTAGTATTCCAATTGCTATTTTATTATCATAAACCTTTCCAATAGCTCCATGTGGTATAGATACCATGTTGCCTATTTCTGTTGTTGCTATTTTTTCTCTCTCAAAGTAAGAGTTTTTCATGTCATCATCTATATAACCTTTTTGTACAAGTTCACTTGCCATAAAATCAATAACTTCTTCTTTATATTTAAAATCTAAGTCAGTAAAAAACAACGCACTATCAAATAAGTTTTTTATATCTAAATCCAAATATACATTTCCTGTTTCTATATATTTTTCAATTAATTTAATTTCCTTTTCACTCAACATTGGAGAGATGTTTATTACTGGTATATCACCTATTTCAATAGGTACAGTAGATATTACAAAATCAACATCTATAACCTTTACATATTCAACTAGATATGAAGGAATAACCTTTAATATTTCTAGCTTTTCTCTAAATATATTCTCTAATTTAGCTTTTATTAACATTGAGGTACCTATACCTGATGTACAAACTATTATCGCTTTGAAAACCTTATCTTTATTATTATAGGATGCCCTCTCAATAGCACCTCCTATATGTAGAGCTATATTTGCAACTTCATCTTCGTTGATTTCTATTTTTAAATCTTGTTCTATTGTTTTTTTAGCTATATTAGCTAACTCAAAGGCAAAAGGATACTTTATTTTAATATCTTGTGCTATTATAGGCGATTGATTCATGCCTAACTTTATTTTCTTACACAAGCTACTAATATGCTTATATAAATATTCTTCAAATATATCATCATGGCTTATATCTATTGACGTAGCTAGCTTTAAATTTTTACAAAACGTTCTTATCGAATTTATTATAATCTCTTTGTTCTGTTCATTTTCCAATATTGAACTTCTTTTGTTGCTATAAGTTTCTACATAGTCCTTTATAAACTCTCTTTCATCATACTTATGCCTGCTCAAAATAACTAATATATTATTTAATACATTCTTAAATTCTATATCAGTTAGTACTAATCCATTTTCATTTAATGCGTCTAATAGTATTTTTTTTATTATTAACTTTTTTTCTTTTATATCGTCATTTAAAAAATCATTTAGACTGAGTTGGTTGTCTCTCTTATTACTTAAATCAATTATACAATTTAATATCTTATCTTCATTTTCAGAGATACATATACCTTGTTTATGCTTAGATTTAACAGAAATTGAATACTTATCAAATATCCTCTTGACTTCTTTTAAGTCATTTTTTACTGTTGAAACACTTACATACATAGAATCTGCTAAATCTTCAAGCCTTATAGTATTTTTTTCTTCATTGCTTAAAGTTAGTATTTTTCTGATTATATATTCTACCCTATCTACATCATCATAAAGGTTACTATTTAAATTCACTTCATCAAAGCTTCCCTCTAACTTATAACCAACACCTCTTATTGATAAAATTTTACCATTTTTAAGCTGTTTGTTAATATCCTTTATTTCATTTTGTATAGTCTTTGAAGAACACCCTATTTCTTGGCTTAAGGCAAGTCCACTCATTGTATCTTTTGAATTTAACAGTATCTTTATTATATTTATCTGTCTAGCTGTTATATTTAAACTCATAAAATCACCTTTTACTCTAGATATTGATTTCTCAATTTTTTTATCTCTTCTTTATTTAAATTAAATTCTCCATATAGATACTCTTCTACACTATTGTATTCCTCATCAATTCTTCTAAAGGCTGTATTCATATATTCTTCATTTACACCAAATATATAATTTAATCTTTCTTTTGGAATATCTTTAAATTTAGGCTTACATTCTATAAACCTTTCTATTTCCTTATCTGCAAACTCATTGCTTTTTAGATAATCTTTCATTATATTTTCTCTTGATACACCCAAAATCATAAGAATTATAGCACTTCCTACACCAGTTCTATCCTTACCAGCTGTACAATGATTTAGTACTGGCAAATTAGAGTAATCTTTTATAAGTTCTACTAGCTTTTTATATGAAGGATTATTTACAGGTAGATTATAGTAGCTATTATTTAGCATATTAAACGCACCATCTTTTTCAAATAAACTCTCAATCATATCTTCGATAGAGCCAAAACGACCTCCTGATTCTTCTAATTCTCTCATTGCTGGAATTCTTATATTTTTTATATTTGATATTATTGTTGATGGATGTTTACGTGCCTCTTCATCACTCCTATAATCAAATACATATTTGATATTTAAGTCTTTTAAAATCTTTATATCATTCCTACTCAAATTTGACAACTTTGCAGACCTATAAAATAAACCATACTTTACAGTTCTACCATCCTCTGTTTTATTTCCACCTAAATCTCTAAAGTTTTTCATCTTACCACCTCTTAAAAATTCTCTATCATATGATAAGTTATCTACTATATTTAGCTCAAACATTATAAATTAATTTTATCACAATTTTATGCTATTTATTTAAAATATTTTTTCGTATTTGCTTAATAATTTTAAAATACAAAAGTATATCTTTATACAAAATTAACCTAAATTTTACATAATTTATTTACTACATAGAAGCTTTATAGTTTATAATCAATATACAGTAGTATATTTTATACAAATAAGACCATATTTAGAATAATATCAAATACATTGGAGGTTTTATATTATGGACATTCAAAAGCAAAAGAGCTTTATAATTAAATTTACATATGTAGTTTTAATAGCAAGTATTATATATGTTGTCTTAAAATTCTTATTTCCATTATTAATGCCTTTTGTGATTAGTTTTATCATTGCCTTTATTTTAAGACCTATTATAAAACTTATTACAGATAATACAAACTTAAACCGTACATTTATTTCTGCGGTAGTACTTTTAGCCTTTTATGGATTAGGAATATTTTTATTAGTTAGTTTTGGTGCAAAAATATTTGCAAGTATAAGCGACATATTTTTTAGACTTCCTGATATATATAAATCAGGTATACAGCCAACATTAAACACCTTATTTTCTAAGATAGATGCTAGTACACCTAATGTTAATCTAGCATTGATACTTGGTTGGGATAATATCAGTCAATCTATGATGTCTTTAGTTGCCTCTATTTCAACAAATGCACTTAATGCTATTGCAAGTATTGCAAGTAAAACACCTGCATTTATGTTGAAACTTATTATAACTTTAATTGCTTCTTTCTTCTTTACATTTGACTATCAAAAAATAGTGAACTTTATTTTAAGACAGTTTCCAGAAAAAAGTCAGACAATGATAATCAATATAAAAAATAGTAGTATCAATGCTATTTTAAAATTGTTAAAAGCATATGCCATACTACTATCAGTAACATTTGTAGAACTTCTTATTGGTCTTAATATCCTACAAGTTGAAAATGCATTTACTATATCTGTCATAGTTGCGCTTGTCGATATTTTACCAGTATTAGGCACAGGAAGTATCTTAACTCCTTGGATGATTATTTCATTAATCAATGGAAATATACATTTGGCAATAGGGCTTTTAATACTATACATCATCATAACTGTTGTTAGACAAATATTAGAACCAAAAGTAGTAGGACAACAAATTGGTCTGTATCCTTTAATAACACTAATGTGTATGTTTGTTGGTGCTCAACTATTTGGAATAGCTGGATTATTTGGCTTTCCTATTGCAGCTACAATCATTAAAAATCTACATGATAATGGGATTATTACTGCATTTAAATAACTTAAAATAGTGAGATATGTATTATACATCTCACTATTTTTCTACTTTGCACATATAGTATCAATCATTTCTTTATATTCATTTTCATTATTTAAAAAATCAATATTTTTAAATTTTTTTCGCATCTTTTCTTTAATTTCCAATGAATAAGATATCGTATATGGAAGAAATCTCTCTATTTTTTTTATATATTCTATAGAAAAAAATTCAGCATTATAAGCTATAGAAAACAAAATCAACATTAAACAATCATTTTTTATCATGTCTGTTATAGCTTCATTTCTACTGTTAATTTTAAAGTTTTCTATTAATTCAATAGTAAAGTTTATTAACTTATTTGCAATTTCATCCAATAAACCCTTTTTTGACATCTCTGTCATAATAGTCTTATGATTACACTTTAAATCTTCTTTTATATCCTGTAAATCATCAGATATTTGTAATAAAAATCCATAACCAATACAAAACTTTACCTCTTCATTTGTCATAAGCCCATTTATTAAATATCCATCTACTAAAACAGATGAACCTCCCTTTTCAATAGAAATAGATAATATTTCGTCTTTATGCAAATAAGTCTCCTTATCCTGCTGTTTTAAACTCTTTACTTGGCTTTCAAATATTAATAACAATGACTCATATATTTCTTTAAAATCTTCTCTAGGATAAACCTCTTCAATATAATCTATCATCTGAGATACTTTACTTTCATGACAGTTATTAGGTTTAATTTTTTCTCCTAAGAGTCTTTTTTCTAACCAACGATTGAATAAGGCTTTATCCATTTCATTTGTCTTTGTATTATCTAAATAATTGTCTGTATATGGATATAACATACTATATGCAAAACTTGCTTTTGAATAATAGACATCTTTTCCAAATAATAATTGCAGTGCATTTAAAATCCATACATTTCTCATGGCCTGCATAATATCTTCTATAGGTAAATCATCATCAAATCCTCTAGCATCTCTGATAAATTGTTTTGTTATTTCTAAGAATTTTTTTCTATCTTCTACATTCATTTTCTCTAATTTAAAAATATTCTCTTTTTCTAGTGTTTTTTGCAAAAAAGCTTCACCTTTTTTTATCCACATTTTTCTTAGAACAACATCACTTGGACACTTTTCTAAGTGAACTGATACTTTATCTATCAATTTATCTAATTCGCCTTCACACTTTTTTTGTGAATCTTCACTATATGTTTCTATTTCTTTACATAATTCGATACTTGAATTATTCCATAGATCTTTACATTTGTCACAATAGCATTTAAATATATAATTTAATCTCATTTGACATCCCTACTTTCATGTCTAAACTATACCCTATATTATATCAGTACATATAACTAATATATAGTTAAAGTTATGATTGTGTATAATATTGCCATGAAAACTATTTATTTTTTCAACTTAGCTAAGGCTTCTGCAAATGGATTATTAAATACTTCTTGATTTTTATTTTGATTTTTTAGATATTGATTAACATCTTTCTTTGATGCTTTCTTTTTTTCCTCTTGTTTTCTTTTATTAAAAGAGGATAATTTTTCCCTGTACCCACAACTACAAGTAAATATTCTTCCTTCACCTTCACCACGAAGTTCTAATTTTTTATGACAATTAGGGCATCTTGAATTAGTTGTTTGTGATATGGTTTTTCTAGTATTACACTCTCTATCTTCACAAATTAACATTTTACCTTTCTTACCATTTACCTCTAGCATAAATTTACCACATTCTGGGCATCTATTTTTAGTTAAATTATCATGTTTAAATTTGCTATCACTACTTTTTACTTCTAATACAATAGCTTTTGAATAATCCTTCATATCATTTATAAATGTATTTTTATTAAGCTTCCCTTTTGAAATATCTAATAATTTCTTTTCCCACGATGCTGTAAGTTCTGGTGTCTTTAAGTCCACAGGAACTAAATCTAACAGTTGTTTTCCTTTTGATGTTATATATATATCTTTATTTTTCTTTTCCATCAAAAATGAATTGAATAATTTTTCTATTATATCTGCTCTAGTAGCAACTGTACCAAGTCCACTTTTCTCCATAGATGTTAAAAGTGTAGCCTCATTTAAGTATGGTGGTGGATTTGTCCTTCCTGAAGTCATCTTCAAGCTTTTAACTTTAAGAATATCTTTTTCCAACACATTTGGAATGCTTTCATATTCATCTTCATCATCCATATCTTTATAGCTTTCTTTCCAACCTAGATTTATTACTTTATTGCCTTTGGCTTTAAATGTCTCGCCCTCTATAGTTGCACTTATAGTTGTCTGTTCATATTCAAAGGGAGGACTTAATACTGCCAAAAACCTTTTTACGACAAGATTATATATTTTTCTTTCTTTATCTGTAAAATCACTCATAAACACTTTTTGCTCTGTTGGTATTATGGCATGATGGTCTGTTACTTTTGAATTATCAACAAAAGACTTATTAGATACAATATTACTTTTTAATAACTTATTACAAACCTTCGAATAATCACTAACATTTACAGCTTTTATTCTATCTTTTAATGTCCCAACAATATCCGAAGTTAGATACCTAGAATCAGTTCTAGGATAAGTAAGTACCTTATGGTGTTCATATAGTTTTTGCATTATAGATAATGTTTCTTTTGCTGAAAATCCAAACATTTTATTTGCATCTCTTTGTAATTCTGTTAAATCATAAAGCGCAGGTGAATATTTTTTCTTATATGATTTATTTACTTCAGATATTTTAACATCTAAATCTTTTACTTTTTTTGATACACCTTCCATCTTTTCTTTACTAAAAGTTGAGGAATTATTATTTTTATCATTCCAAATAAACTTTATATCTGAGTTGCCCTTTGTTGCAATTATCTCCAATCCATAATATTCTTTAGGTTTAAAATTTCTTATTTCTTCTTCTCTTTTCAATATCATAGCAAGAGTAGGAGTCTGCACTCTTCCACAAGAAAGCTGTGCGTTATACTTTGTTGTTAAAGCTCTAGTTGCATTTATTCCAATAATCCAATCGGCTTCTGCTCGTGCTATTGCTGAATAGTACAAATTTTCATATTCTTTACCACTTTTTAGTTTTGCAAAACCTTCTTTTATTGCTTTATCTGTACTTGAAGAAATCCAAAGACGTTTTAAAGGTTTTTTTACTTGAGATTTCTCTATTATCCATCTTGCTACAAGTTCTCCTTCTCTCCCTGCATCTGTTGCTATAACTATTTCATCTATATCATTTCTGTTCATTTGAGCCTTCACTGTATTAAACTGCTTTCCACTTTTTTTTATTACAACAGTCTTTAGATACTTAGGAAGTATTGGTAAATCTTCTAAACTCCATGATTTGTATCTTTCTCCATAACTTTCAGGGTCAGCAAGTGTAACCAAATGACCTAGTGCCCAGGTAACAATATACTTTGGTCCCTCTATATATCCATTTTTTTCATTTTTTGAACCCAAAACTTTTGCTATATCTCTTCCCACAGAAGGTTTTTCTGCTAGTACTAATATTTTTCCCATTTTAAAATACTTCCTTTCTCTTTCTCCAATCTTACACTACACTTAAAAGCTAAATAAATATACTTTTTCTTAACATTGTAACTATAATATTACCATAATTAAATCAATTCTAATTAATTATTTAATATTTTCTTCTTTTTTTATCACAAACCTATATTTAATTTGATTTACACACCTACTATCCTATTTATTTTTACGTATATTATTTAAATTTGTAAGTTTATAATTCGTAATTAGACTTATATTTTTATATTTTTTTCCTGTTTTTAAATTTTTTAGTTGACAAAACACAAAACCTTATATTAATATTATTAATACAATAAGCTATGACAAATCAATATCCGGTTAAGATTTTATAGAAGAGTTGCCATATGGCACACCGAAGGAGTAACACTCTCAGGTACTTTTTTAAAGTAGGACTGTAAAATTTACGGAACTCTGGAGAGACCCATTATGGGCGCCGAAGGGGCAAGGCATTTGTGCTCAATCTCTCAGGCAAAAGGACAGGGATTATCTACCAAAACTAGTATTATTAATACTTTTATTTTGGTTGCTAATTAGTGTATATCCAGAGCTGAATCTATTTTAGATTTAGCTTTTTTTATTACACTAGAAATTATTAATAAATTATACTAATTTCCTGTCAATTACTTCATTAAAAATTCTATTGATTGTGTAAAGCAAAAAAATGAGGGAGTGTTTTTATGAATCTAATTGATATTTTAAACAAAGTTGATGCTTTTATTTGGGGACCGCCCCTGTTGGTACTACTAGTTGGTACTGGTATATTACTTACTGTTAAACTTGGCGTTGTGCAAATAACAAAACTTCCACGTGCTCTTAAGCTAATATTTGCTGCTGAAAATAAAGGTAGTGGTGATGTTTCAAGTTTTGCAGCTTTATGTACTGCATTGGCTGCTACAGTTGGTACTGGTAATATCGTTGGGGTTGCCACAGCAATTAAAGCTGGTGGACCTGGTGCACTTTTTTGGATGTGGATAGCTGCATTCTTTGGGATGGCTACTAAATACTCAGAAGGTGTCCTTGCAATAAAATACAGAACTAAAGATAAAAATGGTCAAGTATCTGGTGGACCTATGTACTACATAGTAAATGGTATGGGAGAAAAATGGAGACCTCTTGCAATATTCTTTGCTATAAGTGGTATATTAGTTGCACTTTTAGGAATAGGTACTTTTACTCAAGTAAATTCAATAACAGACGCTATCAATAGTAGCTTTGGAGTGGACCCTAGAATTACAGGTGTTGTACTAGCAGTATTTGTAGCTTTAGTTGTATTTGGAGGTCTTAAAAGTATATCTAATGTTGCTACTAAGATAGTACCTTTTATGGCAGTTATCTATATTGTAATCTGTGGAGTCATTTTAATATCTTATTGGAATAAAATACCTGAAACTTTTGTATTGATAATTAAAAGTGCATTTACACCTACTGCTGCAACTGGTGGTTTTCTAGGTGCAACTATGTCACTAGCAATTAGAAATGGTATCGCCCGTGGTGTATTTTCAAATGAATCTGGTTTAGGTAGTGCTCCAATAGCAGCTGCTGCTGCTAAAACTGAGTGGCCAGCAGAGCAAGGACTTATCTCTATGACAGGAACTTTTATAGATACTATTATAATCTGTACACTTACTGGATTTTCTCTTGTTATATCAGGTGTTTGGTGTTCAGACTTAAATGGTGCTGTTATGACTCAAGCAGCTTTTAATGGTGCTATTCCTACATTTGGACCAATATTACTTACAGTTAGCTTAACATTATTTGCATTCACTACAATTTTGGGGTGGAGTTATTATGGAGAAAGATGTTTTGAATTCCTATTTGGTGTAAAAGGTATGAATGGATATAGAACTGTATTTGTAGCTATGGTATTATTAGGTGCATTCTTAAAGTTAGAAGTAGTTTGGATAATTGCTGATATTGTAAATGGACTTATGGCAATACCTAACTTAATAGCTTTGCTTGCACTATCACCTATAATAGTATCTGAAACTAAAAAATACTTTGAATATATAAATTCTCCAGAAAATCAACTAAAAAGAAATGCATAAGTAGAAATATATAAATAAAAAATATAAAACCCTAAACCAATATAAGAATCGATTTAGGGTTTTATATTATTTTTGTTTTAAATGAATATATCAGATTAAATATATTTACTTAGGAAGTACTACACTATATAAAGAAGCTAATATCTATTATAGTTCATCTATTTAATTTAAATCATCCTAATTAAAATTTTATTTCATCTGGATATTTCCATGCTTTAAATTCATTAATATCTACTGCCTTAGGTTCTTTAAATTGATTTAATACTAAAGACCTATAGTATATTTCTGCTACTTCTTCTACATATCTCGATTTTAACAAAGCATCTTCAAGGTCATTACTTACAGTTGTCAATCCATGCCTTTCTAATAAACATGCATCCGTATCTAATAATAACTTTGAAACACTTTTGGCTAGTTCCAAAGTCCCTGGTCTTTCATATGGAGCTATGTCTACATAACCACCATAATTAACTGACTCATATACAATTGGTATAATTGGTTTATTTGCCACTGAAAATGCTGTTGCATAGAGAGAATGTGTATGCGATATAGCATTTACATTTGCTCTCACTTTGTATATTTCAATATGCATTAGTACCTCACTACTAGGTTTAATACCTTTCTCAGCTTCTATTACATTCCCATCCAAGTCTAATACACAAATGTGTTCTGTCTTCAATTCTTCTCTTCCTATACCTGAAGGTGTTATAAGTATATATCCAGTATCCTTATCTCTAATGCTAAAATTACCAGCTTTTTCCTTACACAAGCCATAATTCTCTGCTTTAATTGCTACTTCTACAATTTTAACTTTTAAAGATTCTAGCATAATTTACCTCCAGATAGTTATTTTTGACCATAGTATGCATTTTTACCATGTTTTCTTGAAAAATGCTTGTTCATAAGTAATCTATCCATAGTATTCTCAGGACTCATTAATTCTGTATAATATGCCATCTTTGCAACTTCTTCTAAAACCACTGCATTATGAACAGCCTCTTTTGCATTTTTACCCCAAGTAAAAGGACCATGGTCATTTACAATTACTCCTGGACAGTGTATTGGGTTTTTCCCCATAAATTCTTCAACAATTACATTACCAGTTTCTCTTTCATACTCACTACTTATTTCTTCTCGAGTCATTTTTCTAGTACATGGTATACTTCCATAAAAATAGTCTGCATGAGTAGTCCCACATGCTGGTATAGATTTACCTATTTGAGCCCAAGTTGTAGCCCAACTTGAATGTGTATGTACTATACCTCCTAATTCCTCAAACTCTTTATATAAAACTAGATGAGTTGGAGTGTCTGAAGAAGGTCTTAATCTACCATCTACTATATTCCCATCTAAATCAACTACTACCATATCTTCTACAGTCATCTTATCATACTCAACACCACTTGGTTTTATTACTACTAACCCTTTTTCTCTATCTATTCCACTTACATTTCCCCATGTATAAGTGATTAATCCTCTTTTAGGTAATTCCAAATTTGCTTTTAATACTTCTTCTTTTAGAGTCTCTAACATTCTGATTCCTCCTATATTTTTTTGATAAAATTTATTTTTAGTTTACTTTTATTATTGATTATATTTATTTAGAATGATTTTGCAGTACTAACTATATTTTCTACAGTCAATCCATAATAGTTTAATAGAGATTCTGGATTTCCTGATTGACCAAATTCATCATTTATACCTATCCTCTTTACTACAACAGGGTATTTCTCGCTTAAAACTTCTGTAACAGCAGAACCTAATCCACCTATTACACTGTGTTCCTCTACAGTTACCACCTTACCAGTATTTTTAGCTACCTCTACTATAAGTTCACTATCAATTGGTTTTATAGTTGATATATTAACTACCATAGCTTCAAGTCCCTCTTTACTTAATAATTCAGCAGATTTAATAGCTTTTGAAACCATTATTCCAGTTGCAATTATAGCTACATCTGAACCTTGTCTAAGAATCTCGCCCTTTCCAATTTTGAAATTATAATCATCATTATGTATATCTTCAGTAGTTGCTCTTCCAAGTCTTAGATATACAGGACCATTGTAATCTACAGCAGAAAATATAGCTTTCTTTGCTTCTATTCCATCAGCAGGATTTAATACAACCATATTTGGTATACCTCTCATTAAAGATATATCTTCTATAGCTTGATGGCTTCCTCCATCTTCTCCTACTGTTACTCCTGCATGAGTAGCTGCTATTTTAACATTTAAGTTTGGATATGCCACAGAGTTTCTTATTTGTTCATAAGCCCTTCCTGCTGCAAATATTGCAAAGGTACTTGCAAAAGGTATTTTTCCACAAGTAGCAAGACCTGCTGCTGTACCAATCATGTCACCTTCTGCTATCCCCATATCAAAAAATCTATCTGGAGCAACTTCTTTAAATGATATACTTTTTGTAGCTTTTCCTAAGTCTGCATCCAATACTACTATATCTTTATTTTCTGCAAGTTCTTTTAACACTTGTCCGTAAGCTTCTCTAGTTGCTATTCCCATTCCTATAGACCTCCTTCTAAATCTTTCAATGCTTGTTCTGCTTGTTCTGCATTTGGAGCTGTTCCATGCCATGCAGCATTATTTTCCATAAATGAAACACCCTTACCTTTTACAGTTTTAGCTATTATTACTGTTGGTTTTCCTGTAACTTTTTTAGCTTCATCTATTGCATTTCCTATTTCATCAAAACAATGTCCATTTATTAGTATTACATTCCATCCAAAAGATTTAAATTTGCCATCTACTGGACTAACATTCATTACTTCTTCATTAGAACCATCTATTTGTAATCCATTTAAGTCAACAAATGCAATTAAGTTGTCTAATTTATAATGTGATGCTGTCATTGCAGCTTCCCATATTTGTCCTTCTTGAATCTCGCCATCTCCTAAAATAGTGTATACTTTATAGCTTTTATTATCTAATTTACCAGCTAATGCCATACCATTTGCAGCAGATAAACCTTGTCCAAGAGAACCAGTAGACATATCTACTCCTGCTAACTTTTTCATGTCTGGATGTCCTTGTAACTTAGAAGTAAATTTTCTTAAACTTATTAAATCCTTTTTTTCAAAATAACCTCTTTCTGCCAAAGTTGCATATAATGCTGGTGCAGAATGCCCTTTTGATAATACAAATCTATCTCTATC
Organism: Clostridioides sp. ES-S-0001-03; assembly: GCF_020676075.1. Classification (NCBI taxonomy): domain Bacteria; kingdom Bacillati; phylum Bacillota; class Clostridia; order Peptostreptococcales; family Peptostreptococcaceae; genus Clostridioides; species Clostridioides sp. ES-S-0001-03. Next base: position 54,750 of record NZ_JACVWJ010000004.1, read on the forward strand.
TTCATCATTAAATTTTATAGGGTCTATATTCATTTTTTCAAAATACAATACAGTTAATATATCTACTATTGACAGCGAACCTCCTGGGTGTCCAGACTTAGCTTCTGTTATACTTTTTATAATACTTATTCTTATGTTTTTAGCTATTTGTTTTAGTTTTTTATTCATTTTTATACCTCTTAAATTTTTATATTTCTACTAGGATTTTATTAAAATTTATTTCTCTGTTTGCCATTTTACGCAGAAATTCTCCTACCTCATTAAGACCTATTTTATGTGAAATCATTGGTGTAAAAATAATATCTCCTTTTCCCATAAAATCTAATGTTGCGGTCCATGCTCTTCCAGGATAAGGACTTGTATATGAATTCCAAGAACCTTTCAAAGTAAGTTCTCCACGTAATATGCTCTCCGTAGCTTTTGCACTAAGTGGTAATTCTGTATGCGAAATACCTACAAATACTATAGTTCCTCTTTTTTTTGCTATAAGTAGAGATTGCTCTTGAGTAAACCTACTACCAGCAGTCTCTATGACAATATCAGCACCACCATTAGTTATTTTTTTTATTTCTTCAATTGCATCTACTTCTTTTGAATTTACTGTATAGTTCGCTCCTAGACCTTTAGAAAGTTCTAGCTTTTCATTGAAAATATCAACAGCTATAATTTTAGATGCTCCAAAAACCTTTGCCCATTGTAAAGCAAACTGACCTATTGGACCACACCCTAGTACAACTACACTATCTCCTACCTTAATATCTGCTTTTGCAATCCCATGATATGCTATAGTTGCTGGTTCAATTCCAGCAGCAGTTTCATAATCTAATGTATCTGGTAATTTTAAAACATGCTCTTCAGGAACTTTCACATACTCTGCTAAAGCTCCATTTACTCTTGTCCCAATTATATTGTAGTCATTACATAATCCGAAATTCCCCTCTTTACAATAACCACATTCTCCACAAGGAACTAATGGGGCAACAGCTACTCTATCTCCTACTTCAATACTCTTTACTTTTGACCCTACTTTAGCAACTTCACCAGAAAACTCATGTCCTAAGATTAATGGATATGCTGTACATCCACTCAATCCACTAACCATAGACCTAGGTAAATCCGAGCCACATATTCCAACATATTTAACATTTACAAGTACTTCTCCATCTGTTATTTCTGGTATATCAACCATTTCATATCTAACATCACCTATATCGTATAGTACTGATGCTCTCATCTTATTTGCCATATAAACCTCTCCCTTCATGCTATACACTTATATATAGCAATATTTATGCCATACAAAAAACAAATAATTCATATCTACAAATACCTTACATACAAAGCATTTTGACAGTGTATAATACATTTTATAAAATCAAATTACATTATTGTATAAATATAAAAAAATATGTTTTAAATAACAAAATAAAATTCATAAAATTAATAGTTGAGTACAATAAAACAGAATCCTAATATTTATCAAAATAAAAAGAAATCTACATTTCATTTATAGATTTTCAGATAATCTCTGATACTCCTATAAAATCAATTATAGATTTCTTGATTCATTGTATTCTTATATTTAATAAACTTAAGCTATGCTACTACAGGTTCTTCTGCAACATTTTTAAGTGCTTGTTTTTCTAAATATTCAAGTATACTTGTTTTATTCTTTCTAAATAATGCCCATAAGACAAAGTAAATTACAACTGCTAATCCTATATAAATTGGATTTGCACTTAAGAATGCAAAGAACACTAACCCCATCAAAGGTTTTCCTAGTATATTGAAACTTGTTATAAGCATAGCTCCAGCTGGTATAGCAACACCTACACTTGTAGCCATATCTGTAAATAATGGAGCTGTAGATGTACATATATATAATCCTAATCCAAACCATATTATACCTGAAACTATTACTTTTGGTATATTACCATTATGTACTGCAACTAAACCTTGTACCATATATGGAATTGCAAGTAAGTCTACAACTGGTAATACCTGATTACCTGGAAGTATCATAGCTACTACAAGCATTATTGGAATTAAGATAAGACCTGATATTAAAGTTGCAGGTTCACCATATCCCACAGCATCATTTACTGCTATATACCACTCGCGATTTCCAGCTTTTTGCATAATCTTTCTAGCAGCTTCTGTTATAGGTGCAAATGCTTGAGCAAACATACTTGCTACTTTTGGGAATATTGCCATAACAGCACTTGTAGATATACCAACTTTCATTATTTCTCCCCAAGCTTCCATAGTAGTTATTCTAGTCATATTACCTAGTATACCAATAAACATACCCAAGAAAAGACCTAGAGTAATCGGCTCACCTAAAAATCCTAATTTCTTTTCTAATTCTTTAGGGTTTAACTTTATTTTATTTAGTCCAAGTTTGTTATATATAGGGTCTGCAAATACTGCAAAGACAGAAGCTTCAACATTGTGCATAGCTATTATTGTACAATTAGGATATCTATAATAACTAGACCATCTCTTCGCAACTAATTCTGATATTAATAAACTGTATAAGTTTAACAAGACCATACACCCTATACCTAAAGGGAAATTGCCTGTCACTCCTATTACCATTGCTCCCCAAACCATATAAGAATAATTATTCCATAAATCTGATGGTTGGAATACATCTGTCCACTTTACTAAAAATAAAATAGTTTGCAATAATATTCCAAGACCTAAGTATATCATACCTGCACTTGTTGAAAATGCAACTAATGATGTAGCTTGCCAACCAACATCAAACACAGGTAAATTTACTCCTGTACTATCTACCATTCTATTAATTACTGGTGTTATTATTGGTGTAAATGAATTTAATATTAACGTAAAACCTTGCAAAGCAACACCTGCATATACAGCTGAAAGAAACGATTTCTTAGTAGTCACTTTAAATATTTTTGCTATTATGAATATTATAATTGGAACTATAATTGCAGAACCAAATGTATCGATTATAGATTTCATAAATGTTAACATCTTTTACCCTCCTATTTCTAAACATTTATCAAATTAATTAAATATGTCTAAATAAATATCTTTTTGTTGTCATTTTTATTCTAATAAATTCTTAAATGATGCCACTTTAATTAAATTTATTTTGATAGTAGTTATTTGAATAATAGTTTATTATAGTATCTAAATTATTAATTTAAATACTATAAACACTATTTATTTAAACTATCAATAACCTTTAAAACTTCTTCAAAGAATGCATCTTCTCCTATACCAGTAAGACAAGCAAATGCATTTATAGTTGGTATTCCGTAATCACCTGATTGAAGTGGGCTTGTAAATGTTATAAAATCAAATCTTCCTGATTGTGCCAAATTTAATGCTTCTGTTGGTCTAGCCTCTGTTGTTGTAATAGATATACCCTTATCTCCTAATACTTCTTTTAATTTACCTGCCACCATTGATGATGTAACTGTTCCTGAACCACATACTGATAATACGTTAAATTGTTTCATAATAATTTCCTCCTAATATTATATTTAAGTTTTATTTTATATAAATTAAATTGCTCAAAAGTTAATACTGCTTTTAAGTTTCTAATTTTCTATTATTTACTTCTAAAACATCTTTTCATTATATTTCTATAAAATTTAATAATTCAGCTACTTCTTCTTTTGTTGATGCATTTTTTATATCTCTCAACAGCTTTATATTCTGAAAAACTGACATTAAATCTTTTAATAATTTTACTTGAGAGTCTGGATTCTTTACTGCTAGTAAAAATACAAGCTCCACATCTAATTTATCTGTTGGGTCTATCATTGAATTAAATTTTACTGGATTTTTCAATATTCCTACAGCTACATTAGATTCATTTACATGTTGTGAGTCTGTATGTGGAATCGCAACACACATTTCTCCAATATTAAGCCCTGTAGGTAATGTTTTTTCTCTTTTCAAAACGGCATTTATATATGTATTTTTTACATATTTTTTTTGATACATTTTATTTCCTAATTCTCTGATAATACTTTCATAATCATTAGCTTCTAAGTCTAATGATATTAAATCTACATTCATTACTCTAACTCCTCTCAAATTGTTGCTATATCTATATATTTTTAAATTTATCAAATATAATCTTCTTAAAATCTTCTTTATCAAAACACTGTTTAGCACTATTCATAAACTTTTCATCTTTTAAAATTTCAAGAACATTCTTAACAATATCTTTATCATTAGTCTTAAAAACTGGCATAAATACAAAATTCACATTGCCTACACCCCAGTCAATAGGGTTTTTTAATTTAATAAAAACAAATCTTGTACTATTTACTGTAGAAGAATCTCCATGAGGTACACCTGTAGCCCCTTTAGAATAGGTTGGAAGCATTTCTTCTCTATGTAGAACTGAATCCAAATAATCTTTTTCTACATATCCTTTATTGATAAGAATTGAACATACATATTCTAGTAAATCCTTTTTAAAATATATATCTGGCTCAAATATTACTAAATCCTCATCAAGCATTCTTCCATATCCTTTAATTTGACTATCATCTTGCTTTTTTGAAAGATAGATATCTAGGTTTTTAAAAACATCTTTATTATATGGAATAAAATTTATACCTGGTATTTTGGGATTTATTGTACCAACAATGGCTAATATATTATTTTTTTCTCTTAATTTTTCAATTTTATAGGGAAGATTCTCATCCAAAGCACTCATTTGATAACATTTAGTATTGTTGTACTTTTCTTCTAATGTTTTGCTTATGTACTTAGCGGTTCCCTCTCCAGTAAGACATAGGGCTACAATTGCATTGGTTTTATCTATGTGCTTTTCCAGTTCATAATTATATCCCATCCTATCTTTTACAAGAGAAAAAAACATTTCATCAAGTTCTTCATCTCCCATAGAAACTTTCCTAGCTGCTTCTAATGCCATTAAAAGATCTACTCTATCAATAGTTTTAGTATTTATGTTAGTTCTCTTATTTACTATTTGTCCTATATTTGTAAGTGACCCAATATCAACTAAAAATAATATTCCTTTCCCTTGGTCTATTATTTTTGACAACTCCACCGCCTTGTTATATATATTCATTGGTTTTTCATCTAAAGGCATGTCTATGGCCACAGGAAATTTTACTCCCAAAAGCTCTTTAACAACATTTACAGTTTCTGTAGCTATACGACCATGAGAGATTATTATCAATCCAACTTTATCTTTTTTTACTTCATTCTTTAAGGCTGATTTTATATAAAGTGTTATAAATCCAATCTCATCTTCTGGAATCTTAATTTCATTTGTATCTTCAATTTTTATTGCAAAACGTTTTGCTATTTCATATTCTTTTGAAAAATCTATTTTTATTTTTTCTAAGTTTACATTTATTATCTTTTGATTTAGTTTAATCCTTTTTATTGCTTCTTCTAAATGTATTGCTAGATATTTAAATGCATTTTTATTTACTTCTAAATTAGTATTTTTTTCAATTATATTATTCATTAGCTCTTTTACCAGTTTTACTAGACTATCACTTACAAAGCTATTTAAATCACTCATTGAGAAGATTTCTTCATCGTTTTCTAGATTGAACTTTATGTCAGCAAATCTATTTAAAACAAAAGTCCATAAAATGTTTTCTATGTCAATATCTTCAATATCTAGAGACTTTAAATCATAATACTTCTTTTCAATTGTTTTATATATATCCTCTGGTAATATGTACTCATCATTCACAATATTTTCTTTTATTGAGGATTCCTCTACATTAAATGGTATAAATATAGCATTTTTTAAATACTTTCTTATTTCTGTGTATTCAACCTCTTGAAAAGCAGCATCTTTGAAAGAATCCTTAAGCTTTAAAACTTCATTTATATCTACTACTACTATTGATTCACAATCTTCATCTTTAGAATTTATAAACTTCATAAAAGCTCTTGCACAAAGAACCTGAATCATATTTTGTAATTGCCCTATATTTCCACTAAATTTTTTTAATGCAAGTATTTCAATCACATTTTTATCTACAAATATTTTTGCATTTATTCTGTTACACTCTTGTTGAAAGATATTGTATATAAGGTCTATTTTTTCTTTTAACAGTCTATCATGTAATGATGGTAATGTTATTAGCATTGGTATTCTTCTTCTAAATGTCAACAATAAATTAGTCTCTACGTTTTCAGTAGTTGCTCCAATCAGTATCATGCTTACCTTTCTTTCAGCATTAGTTTCACCTAATCTTCTAAATTTGCCTCTGTCTAAAATAGAAAATAGTATTTCTTGACCTTTTGGAGGTAATCTATGAATTTCATCTAAAAATAAAACTCCTCCATCAGCTTCTTCTACAAGACCTGGTGTATCATATTCAGCTCCTGTAAATGCACCTTTTTTATATCCAAATAATAAAGATAACAATAATTGTGGATTATCACTGTAATCAGCACAGTTAAATACAACAAAATTAGAATTTTCTTTTATTACCTTTTTTTTCTTTGCAAACTCATACATATGTTTAGAAAATAAACTCTTACCAACTCCACTTTCTCCTACAATTAAAGTGGGAAGACCTTTTGGAGGATACAATATAGCAGACTTTGCTTGTTCTACAGCATTTCTAAGACTTCCCTTATTTCCAATCAAAGTTTCAAACGGGTCGCTTGATTTTTCTTCAATTACCTCTACGATTTCCATTTCTAAACTTTCTTTAGGTAAAATTTCCTCTACAACTCTTCTTGATATATTGAATCCTTCTGTCATCAACTCTCTGGTAATTTCTGAAATAGAAATATCCTTGCTGTTTTGCAATATTGCTGAAATCGCTGACTTTAAATAAGGATATCTTCTTTGTCTCGAATTACTTATATTGAGTTCTTTCCTTAGATTAGTTATATTTTCTCTAGTTGTATTTAAAAACTTTGCTATTTGAACATCTGTTAGTGGGTCTTTTTTATTTTCTGTATTTATGATGTTTACAAGTTTATCTCTCAACTCCATGCTTGATAACTCCTTTCTTGATAAATATATAAGCAACTATCGTGCCATACTTATTTCAATACTTTTTTTCTTTGCAACGCTTGTAAATGACTACTTTTTCATAAGCATTCATACATTTTGATAAACATTTGCTTTTTGTACATTTAGTAATTTACTAAATGTATTAACTGTTTTTGATTGCTGATATTATAATTCATAATATAGATTATCATATAAATTAGTTATAAAATTAGGATTGAAAAGTTTATTTAATTAGATATAATATTATATATCTACTCAACAAAGAATTTATGAACCCTTATGCTTTTAACACTTTCTGTTTTTAAATTTTAATTCGATATAATAGTATTTTATTAAATGCTCATATACACAGTAATTTAATCATATCTCTAACTGAGGCATGACTTTATATGACATATTATACTATTTTATTTATAAAAATAATTTACAAGTATTAAAATTACACACAGAGAGGAAAATAATATGAAAACATTTAAATCTGAAGCTTTATTGAAATACTCTGCAAAAGATATATTTAATATATTTATAAAATCTGCAAGACTAAATTTCCCTAATTTTAGCGAGAAGAGGGCGGTAGGTACATTTGTACAACAAAAAAATAATAAAAGATTTAAGGTTGAAATAACTAATTTTGAGAAGAATAGAATATATGAGATAAAAACAAGCAATAACAGAGAAAGTTTTATTACTAGATATGAACTTATACATATTGATTTAGAAAATACAAAACTTATTTTCACTGAAAGTGAAAGTGATAGAAATATATTTGGAAAAATTAATTCACTTATTGTAAGAATCTTATTTGGAAAAAGACAACCAGATGAATTTAATAATTTTATAAAAAAATTAGAACTAGAACTAGCAAATAAAAAGATTAATTCATAAATATAAATTAAATACTATTGTACTTAAAAACAATTAAATATATTTATTATAGAAATTAAATAGTTAAATAATTTATACTATAAGATAAATAAGGAGTACTTTTAATTATCTTTATTCTATGCGATTACCTAATAATAAAAGCTGTAGATTTTACCTACAGCTTTTTTAGATACTACTTATTTACATTGTTAAGACCTTTTGAATCTTATTGAAATACTTTATTCGCCTTAATACTCATAGTAGATTACATCTTTATACTCATCAAAAATCTTCTTATTTAACTCATCTCCACCGTCTATATTTGCACTATAAAAAATTGGTGGATTCTTTAACCCTCTATTAACTAACTCTTGAGTAACTTGAGCTATAATAGAATTCATAACAGTGGTTGCAATTACAGTAGACGTTGGACTAACTTTTTGATTTAGTCCATCTATGTCTACACAGGCATCTCCCTTTTGACCATGATTATCTATTACTAAATCACACACCTCATAAAGATTTTTTCTTGAAGAATGTCTTGAAGATACGCTCTTTGAATAACTTAAATTAGTTATACATATTACTGTTGCCATCTTTTTTTTAGCTTCTATAGCAAACTCTATACTTACTGGATTTCTACCAGATACTGAGTGAACTATAACTACATCTCCTTCTTTAATTGGAGTCTTATCAGCTAGAGCTGCACCATATCCTTCTAGCCTTTCCATCTTACTAGTGTGAGTTATCGGTGCTGTATCTAGCATTAGAGATTTTGCAAATACTGGATTTATAAGAACACATCCACCTGCCCTGTAGAATAATTCTTCTGTTAGTATTCCTGCATGTGAAGCCCCAAAGGAAAATATAGCACTTTTGTTTTCTATTGCCTCAACAAGGATTTGTACTGCTTTTTCCATATTGACTTTTTCTTCATTTTCTATTATGTCAATTAATCTTTTTATCTCATCTATGTATTTAAATTTCATACTTATAAGACTCCTCCAAATAATGAACCTATAAACTTACTGATTATACCAAATAGTGAAAGGTCGTTACCACCAAATATTAGTATCCAGTTTTTAATAGTTCCTGAGTAAATTACAGCAGATATTCCTACTAAAGCTACCATAAGTATTGCAGCTACAGCTGTACCTATTATAGCTCCACGTATACCACCTTGCGATTCTCCTATTACTGCTGCTGCTCCGCACTCAAAGAATGAAGTTATAACAAGTGGTATAATTAACATGTTAAATATATTGAAGTAGTTACATATTAAAATCATAGCTGTAGATGTTAACATAGCAACTAAAAATCCTATTAATACAGCATTTGGCTTATAGTTAAATAGTATTGGACAGTCAAAAGCTGGTAGTGCGTTTGGTACAACTTTTTCTGATATACCTTGGAATGCTGGCATTATTTGATTTATTAACATTCTTACCCCATGAAGCATGATTATAAGACCTGCCCCAAAAGAAAGACCTTGCTTTATTGCATATGTTCCAATAAACTCATTAGCATCCTTAAACGCCTCTGGTATTACTATTCCAACAACTATAAACATTAAAAATACTGCCATTCCACCACTTATAGATATTTCTCTAAAGAATGATAAACTTTGAGGTATGTTTATATCTTCTGTAGACTTTTCTTTATTTCCTACTAACTTAGCTACAAACCCTGATACAAGTGCTAAACAACCTGCTGGATGCCCTAGTGTAAAAGATTCATCTCCAATAACGTCAAATACATACTTTCTTAATAACCATGGCATTATTGACCAGTAAAGTGCTGATAGTACTGCTGCAAAAGCTATTAATACTCCACCACCTAATCCAGCTTCAACTCCTGATGCTACAAATATAAACGGAAACCAGTAAAGCATGTGACCTGTTAAGAAGATTGTCTTAATAGGTGTAAATCTTGCTATCATTAAATGAAGAGCTAGACCTACAAACATAGCTAAACCTATAACTCCTCCATAACTTGCAGTAAAAGTAACATCACTTAAACCTTCTGTTACCGCACCACCACTTATACTTTGGAAAGCTCCATTAATTGGTGCTATCGAACTGACTAACATACCTGTTCCAGTTTCCATAATTATGATTCCAAAAGCTGCAAGTAATGCCCCCTTTATAACATCTGATGCTTTCTTTTTCTGTAATATAAGACCAAATGCTGCTATTAATCCAATTAGCATAGACGGATTACGTAAAATATTATTTGAAATAAAATCAAGCATTATATTTTTTTAGTGATAGGTTAACTATTTAAGTTTTCTACCACTAAAATCCCCCTCTCTTGCTTACTATTTTTAATTTCAGTAAGCTTTTATTTTATGTCGATTAACTTAAATTTACTTTTAAATTTACTTTTTTAAATTTATACTATTTCTTATCATTTAAAAAGGTTTGAATAACTTCTGTAACTTCTGCTAAGTCCATATACTTCTTAACTGGATATACTGGTACATTGCAAGTTCCTTTTAATTCATTTAATAATTCTTGGCTTGTAAATATACAGTCACAATCAGCTCCTCTAGCTGAGTTTATATCTGTATTTTCTACTTCACCTTCTATACTTAACTGCTTTAAAACCTTTTGTATCGTCATTTTTAATACCATTGATGAACCTACACCAAATCCACATACTGCTAATATTTTCATTTTAAATTCCTCCTAATTTTGTTTATTTATAAGTTCTAGTATTGAGGTTTTGTCTCCATTAATTATTAAATTTATATTTTCTTCTTCATACATCATTTCTGAAAGTGATGCTAATGCTCTGATGTGAGTAGTGTTATCTATAGCAGCTAGTACCATAAATATATTCACTGGCTTTCCTAATAAATCAACCTCATCTTTTACTATAAGTAAAGACATGGCAAGTTTGTTTACCCCTTCTTTAGAACTTGCATGTGGTAGAGCAAATCTATCAGCTAAAACAATATAAGGTCCATACTTTTCAACTGACTTTATCATATTTTCTATATACAAGTCTTCTATAGAGTTGTCTTCTAACAATGGTTTTGAGGCTATTTTTATTGCTTCTTTCCAATCTTTAACATTTTTTATTATATTGACCCTATCTTCATTAATTAATTCCTTTAACATTGGTTGATACATCTCTCCTTCATCTATCTTATGTGTTATGTTTAATAAGTCAGCTTTTAGTGATTCTTCGTTATTAATAACTCCATTTTTTCTTATCGCCTGTATTATCAGTTCAAGATTGAAATACTTCTCATTTTCTTTTACACTTATGAGTTTGTTCATCAGTAATTGAATGTCTGATGTTGTTAAAAGAGGATTCACAACTATTACATTACTTACATTTTGTATGTCTATGGTTGTAATTATGTAATCATAGTATATATTTACTTCTTTTAGTTGCTTAATAGATACTATACCTACTATTTCTATAGTTGGTATGTATTTGTATAGCTGTATTTCCAAACTCTTTGATACCATAAGACCATTAGGACAAACTAGTAAAACTTTATTCTTTCTTAGACCATTATCTCTAGAACCTCTTAAGTATCCTCCAAAATATGCTGCTATAAATCCTATTTCTTCTTCTCTTATACCTTCAAATACAGGAAACTCTTCTTCATTTTCTATAATTGACTTTATAATCTTATAAAGTGACTTATGTTTATACTTCGTTTCGTCTAGCATAGGGTTGCTAATAGGAAACTTAAATCTTATTCTGTTGTAAGAAGAATGCAAGTGCCTTAAAATATTTTTTTTAAACTCATGTTTACTTTCTAATTTTATTGCTGTATTTACTTCAAACTTGTCTATAAGTTTATCTACATATTCTTCAACAACATCTTCCTTAACTTCACTATTTAAACTAGGAAGTGAACTTACATAAGCACATACATAGGCTTGTTCATTTTCATTAGCTTCTTCACACAAAAGTTCTTTACAATTATTAAAGTAACTAATTTTTTTAGCTTCATTTAGATATTTATAAGAATACAAGGTTTTCCCATCTCTTATTCTTTTATTTAGAAACTTTGTAAACTTAGTTAAATTTAATAAAGAGTAATCTGTAAGGTTTATGCATCCCTTTGTATCAAAGTCAGTTACTTCCTTACTTATAGAATTAATTTCTAATACATTTTCTTGTGTAAGTAGCAAGAAAAGTTCTCTAATAACATATTCATCACCTATTACTTTGTACTTTCCCTTGTACTCTAATTTTAGTCCCATTGTTTGAAGGTGCTTTTTTATATCAGTTATTGTTTGTACTACTGTGTTTTTTGAAAGTAACATTTCATTTGTTAGTTTTTCTATTGATATTTTTTCATCATGTAATATCTTGTTTAATATAAAAGTTTTTCTATATTCACTATCTAGAAATTTATCTTCTTCAGCTGAAATTATTTTTCTTACATTACCTAAGTTACCTTCAAATATAAATTTGTGCTTTATATTTTTTATATTACCTCTTTTTCCTAGTTCTTCATTTATAGATAGGATATCGTAATAAACAGTTCTTTTTGATACATTAAACTTTTCTTGTAGCTCTTGTGATGTTACATTGTTATTTTTAATAATAAAATCTAATATTTTTTTAGCCCTTTCCTTCATACTGCCTCCTTAATTTTATTATCTATATTTTACATACATAGTGCCATACCAAATAATTGCACATGATTTTACCTTATTCTATAATTTTGCACAGTTTAACCCTAATCTAAAAGATAAATGATACTAAAAAGTATTTTTTAAAAAATATGGGAATGGCATAGATTATTTTTTCAAAAAAACAATCTATACTGAGTAAAAAATCCCTAAGTTGTGTCTACTTAAATAAATAGTACTGTAATGATTTAATACAATCAAATACAATTATTACCATACAGATTGAAATAAGTATCTTTGCTAAAATCAGAAAAACACAGAATTTAGTATGAAGGTATGATACGATATATTTAACAAATAAATTGAAAGATAACAAATCAACCATCAAATAAAATAATGTCTATTATATTTATTATCAAGAAATTTTTGAAAGTAAGGAGAATTCGTATGGAACTGTTTAGCAAAAATAAAAAAGAAACAAAAGTCGAAAAATCAGAAGTAAAGCAGTATATTACTGGGGCAGGTAGCTGTATTGTCAGCAAATCGATTCTCAATGGAACATCAAAACTGAGGTGGCTTTTTAGAGAGCATAGTGAGTTTGGAAATGGATGGATTGCTTTTGGTGATACAGATACACAAGAGTATGTAGACAATCCCAAGAATATGGCAATTGTAGATTTTAATACACTTATTAACGTTGAACCAACTACTTTGAATATTTTTTATATGCCCATAGGAACTGATTTAGAATTTCACTCTAATAAAAGTGGAAAATATTTTATTGATACAAATACAGGAAAAGAAATTAGAGAACAAGTTAAACATCCTGCTCAAATAGCATTTGAAAAAAACCTAAAATTTCTAAATCATGAAAACTATTCAATAGAATTCTTTCAAAGCTTGTTTCAAAGAAGTGAGAAACTTGAACCATTCATTATAGGAGAAACAGATTTCCCAAGTGGAGAAGTTGTCCTTGCAGACCCTCTTGCGTATTTAGGTAGTGAATATATGACTTATTTAGAAAGAAAAATACCTGTTGGAAGTTATTCGGTAGAAATTTCTATCTGCCATTCTAAAATTGCAGGACTTAGAATTGCAGCATCAAGATTGATTATCAATGACAAAAAACCTATCAAGTATGAAATTGCAATGCCAAAGGGAAAGAAATGCGAAGATTTTGGAAAGTCAGGAGCATGGACTTTCTTTGGTGTGGATACAGGATTAGCCTGTTTTTCAGACGCAAAAGTTGCAAAGGAGTATAGTAATTTTATAACAAAATGGCAAAATGAAAATCCAGGTAAAAACAAATATAATGATTATTTTGCAACACTTTTTCAAAAAAGTCATGAAATGCATCCAAATTTACAGAATAAAAATGGCAATTTCTTACTTTTAAAATTACCACAAACATCCTACAGATTAATTATGTTCACAAGCGGTATAGGTGATGGTATTTACAGCGGATATTGGGGGCTTGATGCAGATGGAGAGGTCGCAGAACTTGTAATCCCATTTATGAATCCAACATATTTTTAAGATATTAGGTTGATTATCAGTTTAAATTTATCATTAATATTAGTATTATACACAATATATGTTTGCCTCTATAAGAAAATATTTTGAAAAATACAATTTTCTTATAGAGTTTTTTTATAATTACTTTTTAATTACCTTTTTTCATTAGAAAGATATCATCTTTAGACATATTTTTGAATATAAATACTACAAACATTATTTCTTTTTATTTTTTGTTCTTGAAGCATGCTTAATAATCCATTGACATTCTTTTGTTATATTTTCTGTTTGCCAACTAGAAATAATTAATTCAAATTTATCTTGCTCTTCTTTGTATAAATCATTTAGATTATTTGCTACACTCTTTTGAATTGTTTTATCTGTATCATTTTTTAGATTAGACAATAATTCAAAATAAGTATCAAAGTATTCTAAGGCAACATACATTTTTTTTGCCCATGGCAACCGTATTCTGAGGCATTCACTGGCTAATCGACGAACTCTTTTATTACTATCTTTACTCCATTTTAAAAGCAATTCCATAGACTGTTCAGGAAAATTATTTATTATAGTACGCATACAATATTCACTAGTAAATCTTTTTGTCAACTCCTTACTGAAAGTTGTACTTACTTCAAAATTTTCTCCACCAAACTTCTCTACATACTTTCCAATGGGCCATAACCAATAACCCTCTGTAAACATGCCTAAACTGCCTTCTAACTCTGGACCTAATATATTCTCAAAAACATTAATAGTATCTGAATAGTTTAAATTGATAGACTTTTTTAAAGCATTTGCTAATAACTCTTGCCTTTCATTGAATTCTAACAATTCAATAGTTGGTTTTGTTAGTGAAAAAAACTCATTAATAATAAATTCTGGATATACTGATTTTATTTTTTCAGCTAAGAAGTTTACATATTCAATGTCATAGTAGTCTTTCACTTTCTTAGCCATCTTTTCTAAACCCTGTCAATAAATGAGAAATCGCTTTATAAACTTGATTTTTATCTAAAATATTGCTTTCTGCAAGAAAAATAGATAAATCATTTAATGCACCAGAAATCATATGTGAAATCATATGAATATCAAACTCTATTAATTTCCCATTTTTTTGTGCAACTAAGAGTTGTTCTTCCAAAAGTAAAACAGAATTCTCATTATCCATTTTTTTCCACTCTGTCCATTCTATAATATTGGGTGCTTCGATTAATAATATTCTTTTGTTAGATTCTAAAGTAGCTGATTGTACAAATCCAACACAACCTAAAATTAACTGTTCCCATATATCTTCGGATTTCATAGCTTCTTTTTCTACATTTAATCCAACTTCATACTGAACAAGATTTAAAACTGCTTTAAATAGATTTTTTTTATTTTTAAAATGGTGATATACTGCACCTCTAGTCATATTAGCTTCTTCTGCGATAGCTTCTAATGATGTCTTCTCATAGCCATAAGTAGAAAAATGATTACGTGCAATAGCAATCAAATTTTTTGTAGTATTTATAGATGCTAATTCTTTTTTATTTTTGTTCATTTTCTTTACCCGATTTCTTATAATTTTTAAGATACTCATTTGATGGCGGAATTATTTGAATAATATCAACCAAAATTTTACTTGGAGTTTCAATAATAAAATGTCTTTGTCCAAATTCTTCATTTTTTATATCTAATAAAAGTGATGATTTTTTTCTACTAATTACTTCTGAATATACAGTGTTTACGTCATTAACTTCAATATTAAGAATAAGGCCTTCACACTGTTTTCTATAAAGTTTAGGTATTGAATCATGTGAACTATCAATCAATGCCAACTCAAATTCATCATTGTCTTTTAAGCTAATATACCAATCATTATTAAAGGTTTCCTTGAAATCAAATAATTCTATAAAAAAATCTGCTTCTTTTCTTATATCATTGCACATTAGTACAGGATAAAAACTATTTTTCATAAAAATAATTTCCTTTATATTTGGTATCATCAATATAACATACGTACAGTATGTATGTCAAATATTTTTGAATAAAGGAGATTGAGAATTTATTTTAAAAGAAATATCTAAATTATCTTATAATCTTCCAGTTACTATCGTTTTTGAACAACAAGAGTGGGGCGAAACAATACATTTCAACTGATTTAATTTTTATTTCAAAATCTATTTTAGATTTTCATGACATAAAAATATACTCCCTTCATAGCATCAGTTGTTATTATTTCAACTGTATACTTATAAAGGGAGCATATCAAAATTTCCAGTAATATTGAATAAGAAAAATATATTTACACAAATCTATCTATATTCTCATAAAATTAATTAAAAGTATTCCTTTCTTTAAAAGTACCTATATAATTGTTTTGTAAGAAATCTTTCAATATCTTAATTTTTCTGTAAAAATTATATTATATCTTGAAATTTTATTTTAATCTATCTTTATTTCTTCTTCATATTTTTGAAATTCTAAATTTGCTTTAAACAAATCTCCATCTATCTCTATATAGAATTTTCCACCTTGTAAGTTTACTAAATCTCTTGCAATAGCAAGTCCTAACCCACTACCTTCAGTATTTCTTGATTCGTCAGCTCTTTTAAATCTTTCCATAATTTCACTTGGGTCAAAATTTAACTCATATGAAGATATGTTTTTCATAACCACCTTTACATTTTCACCATTTTCATAAACATCTATATAAACTCTAGTACTTTCTAAAGAATATTTAGCTATATTTGATAATAGATTTTCAAAAACTCTATACATTCTTCTTCCATCTGCCCATATATACACTTTTTCATTTGGAACATTTAGTCTTATACTTAAATTATTTGTAGATAACTTTTCTTCTAGTTCACCTATACTTTGCCTTAAGAGTTGCACCAAATCAATTTTACTAATTTGTAACTCTATATTTCCACTACTTACTCTACTTGCTTCAAATAAATCCTCTATCAATAATTTTAACCTCTTTGACTTTGATTCTAGTACATTTATATAATCGTTTATATATTCTGGTTGTATAGAATCTTCTTTTTTAATTAAATCTACATAATTTATTATAGAAGTAAGTGGAGTTTTTAAATCATGAGATACATTAGTTATAAGGTCAGATTTCATCCTTTCACTTTTTACCTGTTCTTCTATTGCTTTATCCAGACCTTCTCCAATATTATTTATATTTTCTGCTAAAGATGTAAAATTATCATTTCCACTAATTTTTATCTTATAGTCTAATTCACCATCTTTTATTTTTTCGGTACCTTCTATAACATAACTCAAATAAGAAAGCCTTTTGGTTATATAAAGTGCAAAACCCAAAAATATACATATAGAAAATAACAATCCTAGGCTCACACTTTGAACACTAATTACAATTGTTAAAACCAAAGATATTATTACTATACCAATAACTTTTCTTGCTAAAGATACTTTTTTTATAGCGTTAATGACCTCCCTTACAGTTTTTATTAACCATAAAATCACCCTTACTATAATACTTGACTTAAATATACATATTTTATTTTCTAAATGACTTAACTGAACAGTTATAAAAAATATATTATTTGAAATTAGTAATGATGCTATAGAAATTAGTAATATAATATAAATATCATAGGATGTATCAATAACATACAGAAATAGAAGTATTATTGAGGTAACTATTATTACTGCATTAAATTCCATAGGTATTTTATTGTATATTAATAAAAATACATTGTCTTTCTTTAATGCCTTGTATTTAATTCGTTTACATAATATAATGGACAATAAACATATAATAGCTAAAATTAAACTAGCTACAAAAAATAATTTCACTTTTTCTGTAGCTTGCTTAAACGTTTCAAAGTTATTGTATACAATTCCATCTTCAATACTTAACTCTTTAGGAAAAGATACATAGGCTTCAAAAGCTTTATCCATACCATTTAGTTTTAAATCGATATTATTTAATTCAGATTTTTTTCCATTTAGTTTTTTAGTATAGGAACTTTTTTCTACTCCTTCTATTATTTCTACATCACAATAACCCTTTATGTTTTGCTTAAATTCATCTAAATCATTATATATTGTGTTCGTATAATACTCTCCTGTATATGTATTTCTAATATACATTTTTACATTTTTTAAAGAGTCTAAGTATTCTATAGATGATAGTTTATCATTTACAAAGTTATCATAATCATTATTTAAAGCAACATTTTTTCCGTTTCCTTCTGATTTTGAATCCTCATAATTTAATTTAAGTTTTTCTTCTTTGGTGTATCCACTACTTACAGATAGTTTCAAATTATATAATAAATCTTGAATTGTACTTTCATCAAATATATTGCTGTCATAAAAATCATCAGATATTCGAAAAATTCCACTATTTGTAGAAGTTTTTTGTATATTGTGTTTAGGTTCAGCAAGTCCTATTGATGCAAATAGTATAGCTAATGGAAACGAAATAGATACTATTATTAATGCTACTAACTTTAATGCTCTATATTTTTCCAAGTTGTTCACCTCATCTACATCGTCAATATCTTATATAAAATAAAATTCAATACAAGCATAATTCCCATAGAGTACACTAAGCTACTTGAGAAGAAGTTAAAACATATAAGAATTCCTAATATTTGTGTAAAAGTAAAAACGACTAAAATCAAAATGCAATTAAATATTAAACTCTTTTCTTTCATAAGTTTTCCGCTAAAATTTTTCAATCTTATAACCAACTCCCCACACCACCTTTAAAAATCTTGGTTCTTTTGGATTTATTTCAATCTTTTCTCTTATTCGTCTAATGTGTACTGCTACTGTATTTTCTGAATTAAAACTTTCTTCATTCCATACTTTTTCGTATATCTCATCTATCGAGAAGACTCGTCCTTTATTTTCTAAAAGAAGTTCAATTATTTTATATTCAATTGGTGTCATTTTTATATTTTCGCCATCAATCTTAACTTCTTTTGTCAATGTATTTAGCTCTAGAGCCCCACTTTTTAAAATTTCTTTACATGTATCTTCATAGTTACCTAAGGTTACATATCGCCTTAAGTTTGATTTTACTCTAGCTACAAGTTCTAATAGATTAAATGGTTTTGTTATATAATCGTCAGCTCCAATGTTTAATCCCATTATTTTATCTGTATCTTCACTTTTTGCTGAGATTAAAATTATTGGTATATTTCTTTCTTCACGTATTTTTACAGTTGCCTTGATTCCATCTAATTTAGGCATCATTATGTCCATTAAGATTAGATGGATATCATTTTTTGTTATTACTTCTAATGCTTTCATTCCATCATATGCTTTATGTATTTTAAATCCTTCTGATTTAAGATATATCTCTATTGAATCAACAATCTCTTTATCATCATCTACTACTAATATATTGTACATATTTTCACTTCCTCTATTGTATAATAATCCTTATATTTATTATACAATATCTTTCACTCCCTTTCTCAATAATGACTAAATTGTTATATTGTATTATCTTACATTTTTATAATTTTTCTTTATATCTATATAATAGAATATAAATCTTAAGAAAATATTATCCTAAATCTTAAATATTTCTTAAGATTTAAGATAAATTGAGGTTTATTTGAATTAATTAATTTGAATTATGTTGTTTTCAGATTACTTTCATTTAAGTATTTTGATTGGATTCAGCTGAATTAATGTATATAAATTCTTATTGAGTAGTTTTTATTTTCTAGGAGAAAGAATGGTGGAAGAATCATATTTTACTAATTTTCTTCCACCATTCTTCCTCCCGAATATAATTAGAAGCATTTATTTCACTGCAATAATAGCTACTTATTTAAATTCAATTCTTATACATCCTATCTACTATATACTATACATATCCTATTAAAATTTATATAAACAGAAGATAAACTTATTTCATTTTTTTAACATGTTCAGAATAATAAACAAAATGAAGGTAGAAAAAGTTATAATTTCATACCTTCATTTTGTTTATTATGTATCTATTTGTCATTTTTTTATTTCAAATTCTTAAAATATTCTTCGAGTTCAATTAATTTATCTTCATCCACTATCACTAAAGTTTTTCAAATAAGAGAATTTAGCTGAATATATCCATCTAATTTTTACCATATAACCTATATGAATTGCATATACCTTAGTTGTATTTTTTATATAATCTAGTTATTTCAATATAATTACTAAATATGTTACTAATAAATTTATTTATTTTATTGGCATTTATTATATTGTTTATTAGAATGAATTTAATAAAATTTTTAAATAAAAGGATATTGATAAAATGAGAGTAGCTGAGTATTTGTCACATAAACCTATAGTAGCAGTAGATAATCATGATAGAATTGATGGAAAGTATGCAAACAATTCTGATGCAAAAGCTTTGTCTTTAGAAAAACCCCAAAACAAATTGAGCATTTCCAATACTTACACATATACAACTCTCTTAAATTTGCAGTGAGTGGCTAATAGTGCAATTGATAACACTTATCAAAGTCTCTCAACACCTTATATTCCAACTGTTAAACTATACTTTAGTAGAAAAATCGCACACTACAAAACTTCTATATTTTTATTATATCATAATAATATTATTTTTGAATATGTGTACCAATTTGTGGTATAATAAAAGCAAGAAGAACTACAATCTATTTAGACGTAGAGTGAAGTTCAAATACTAATGTTTATTCTTTTTGAACTTGATTTTTAGTTCAAAACTAAAGTCACTCCTGCCAGAGTGGCTTTTTACTTTTTTAAATAACTTACTAATATAAGTAAACTATTAAACTGGCAACTAAACTGGCTAGTATGCCCTGTAAAAAATTATCCATACATATTCACCTCCCTTCTATACCTTGGGAGGATAATCTTTTGTATGAACTCCACTCTATAAATTGTAGATTACATCTTCTTGCTAAAAAGATTATAACATATAACTTTTACATATTTTACCTATTATATATTTAACTAAGCAAATTTGAACAAAGCAAAAGCGCCTACCATTTAAGTAGGTGCTTCTTTATTCTTATATATCTTTACTCTAATCTCTATTAGTATTAATTACACCAAAAATATAATCACTAAGAATATTTTTTACTCTTTTAATCTTTTCTAACACTTTTATCAAACAGTATTCCTATTCCTCCTAGTAAAGCCAATATAGAACCAAAATTTCTATATTGTGAAATAGATTGTTCTAAATATACATTGTATTGGTTGGTATCCATTGTTCCACCATTTTGTCACATAATACAATCTATATTAAATTGCCCTAAGGCTATACAGCAAAATAACACTATTATTCCAATTACAAAAGCAAATATACATATTGTAAGTTTAATATCATTATTTTCTATAAATATACCTCTCATAATTTAGATTTCTTTGTTATTTTTTAATTAATGATATATTATCTACATTTTTTATCTTTAAAATATGTTCAGAATAATAAATAAAATAAAGGTACAAAAACTTATACTTTCATACCTTCATTGTTTTTATTATTTAATTATCTATCATTTTCATTTTTTAAATTATTGATTTATATATATATAAATTCTATCTCAATAAAGTTTTCTAAACAAGAGAATTTATATAAATATTTTTGCAATTTATTCCAAGTCATTCTTCAAAATTCCTATAATACTCTTCTAAATAATATAGTTTTTCTTTACTTATGGACTTATGTGTAGTCGTAAGAGAACGTATAATTTTTCTGTTTTTAGTAGATTTTAATACTTTTTTCTTGAAAGTATCATACTCTTCACTAGTTATTATTATTTTATAATGCGATTGAAATCTTATAATATCTCTAGCTAAAAAATCCTTACAAATTAATCCTTTTAATATTATTTTTATTGTACTCTTATGCCATCCATATATCTGCTTTATGTCTCTTATTATTTCTTTTTTAGATATCAAAGAATCTTTTTCCCATAGATAGCACATTACCACAAATTCTGCTCTTACTAACTGTTCTATTAATATTTCTTCTTCCACATTTTGTCACTCCCTCAAATTCTGTCTAGTTCAAATTAATAATAGAAGCTTCTAATCATAATTGATACAGGTAATTTTTACCATAAAATCTATATATTTAGTATGTTTTTTTTAAGTAAAATGACGTTCATATTTATAAATTTATCCAATTTTCAAACAATCATGTTGAATAATAACTAATTCTGTTGTATTATTGTAGTTGTAGAATAAAACTAAATCGGCAAAACTAGAGAAATTTAGTGACGCAAAGCTATAGGGACTAAGACTTGTAAAGTATATTATAAGTTATGTCAGCCAGTTGCCAAAAAGATATTTTTCTTTTTGTTTTTATGAAAGTTTTTTAGGGGGATAATAATATATGTTTAGAGATAAAATGGATAGATGTACACATATGTTAACTGCTTATATTGGTAGTTCATATGATTATTGTGATTTTATAGATACACAGTTAGATGATTTTGTACTAGAATACGGAGAAAATATAGTAGAATCTTGTTTGCATCAAGTGATGGTATTGGTAAGTAAGTATAATTAAATAGACCTTATTTTCTAGAAAACCCTTTTTAGTTTTATCTACTTTTAAATACTATTCTGTTAAAAAATTAATTAAAATATATTTCTATCATTCACAGTTTTATTTTTTATTAAAACATGATATAATTTTGAGATTTTATTTAAGTACGAAATCAAAGAACACATGGACTGCTGTTTGCCTTCATTTCGTACATAACTTTGTTTCTATTCAAGTCTGAAATAAGTTAGACTTTTAATATATTTATATTTGTATTTACCCTAATTTCTTTATTTTTAGAATCTAATACTTCTATAATATTAGTTAATGCCTTCTATGCATCATTTTCATTTACAACAAAATTATTATTTATCACCATTACAATTTATAAATTTATCTATATCTAAGGGATGCTTAAATTTAGTTATTATACCTCTATTGCATAAAAGTTCTTTCACATGTTTATTCATATATTTACACAAAATATAAAAAAATTATATAATTCAATTGGAAATAGCATTTTTATATATATTAATGTAAAATTTTGTTTTTATTTGTATCATAAAGGTACTCAAGTCATATATATATATTAGGATATTGAATTTATCCTAATATATATATAGGAGTGGTAAAGAGTGGATAATACAAAGAGTTTAGAATATTATAAAAATAATTTAGAATCATATTCTAGTGATTTAATGAAATTAGTAATTGGATTAACAGAGGAGAAATATTTAGATGCAAATACAAGAGTTTATTTAACACCTTGTCAAATATGGAGAATAATAAAATATTTTTTAGTTGGCGAAAGTTATGATTTATATGATGCAAAAGTTAAATTAGATTTTCAGAAAGATTTAAGTTTCAATTTAGATAATGGCATATTAAATGAACTTTCCGAAGAATTAGAATCTCTAATAGATTCTAATTATGTAAAAAACTGCAAACTTAGAGAAGAATTAAAAAGAGCTTTTAGATTGTCTGAGTGTTTAGCTGAAGCTATAAGACAAATAAGTTGTAATGATAACTGTGAATTTTTAGTAGGAAAATTATTTTGCTTATTGGTACAAATTATACTTTTAATAATATCTATTATAGCTAAAATAATTATACTGTTAATATTCTGTAGTGATTGCATTTCATGCAATGATGAAAAAGATGTAAGATCTTCTTTCTGCGATTGTCTAATTTGTGATTTAGAAAAAGAATTGGATGAAATAGAAGAGTTAATTGATGAACTAATTAAATTAGCCATTGCATTTATAAAATGTGGTTCAAAAAAATGTAAACATGATGAACATCACGGCTGTGACTATTGTAATATTTATCATGAAAACTCATCTTATATAAACAATTATGAAGATGATATACAAGAATGCTTTGATAAGTACAAAAAACAATGCTATACAAAAAAATGTAAATGTAATAGAAACTACTAAAAATCTTATTTTTATACAAAATAAAATCTTTCAAAAGCTCTATTAACTATAATAGAACTTGTTATTTTTATCTAATATATTTTGATAGCTAAATATATAGAATAATACAAATAATATGACTTTTTAGCTATTTGAAATATTTTATAATAATATACAAACTATAATACAGAAGAAGTTACTTCAATAGGTTTAAAAATCTAAAAGAGATAGCTTCTTTTGTATAAGTAAAAATCTATAATATTTTTACTTTTTTGAAATCTATAAAAAGACCTTATTTTTATATGTAATTGAGGTCTTTTTTTATTATCTTAAATTTACTGATATATAATTTTTTCCAATATTTTAACTCAAATATTAACAATTATAAGTTTAATAATACTATATTATATTAATTTATTATATATCTATTTATAGTAATTGTTAAATTTTCTCTTATATAAACTGACTTTAATTTAATAAAAAGACAATAAATATATGTAAATATACCTATTGCCTCTTATTTAAATATTTATTTGTATCTAATTTTACTATTATATTTATCACTAAGACTATATTTACATTGTGTAACATTATTACAACTATCTGAACAGTCATCATTATCATAATAGCATAAATTTGGATTGTGCATACAATAACTTCTACAGCATTTACAATTATTACAATTACGAAGTTGTGGACAAATTATAAATAATAGTGATAAATCAATCATTCTACAATCAAAGTGTTTTACACAAATATTCTCTATTCCAACAAAAATAGTTTCTATAATATTATCACACTTATCATACCTCAAATCTTTTAGCAAGATAAATTGACAAAATGGTATACTCCAATGTGCAGAATGAAGAGACTGCTGACAATTATCTCCTGTATATATAATCTTAATATTTTTAAATCCTTTTATAACTAATTTTGGCCCTAGTATAGTGTTAATAATCTCCTTATCTTCTATGCATATCTTTACACTTACTTCATTAATACATTCTATATCTGGTTTTTGTGTTGGAACACATAGTATATCATCTTCTATAAATTCTTTATAGTATTTCATACATTTGTTATCTGGATAGTCTTCTAAGGGCGTAATTCCAGTTTTTAAAATACTTTCATTCATATAAATATCTCCTTAATTTTATAATTATATAGAGATTAAAGTTTCTATATACATTTTATATATGATATAAAATCATATATTGTTATAAAAAAGCTAAAAAAATAAAAAATCTTAAAAACATGTAACAAAAAGTCGAAATTTAAATAAATTATATTGAGAGGTAAAAACTTTCAATAAATTATATAAGGAGAGATAAATATGAATAGTAATGCATGTGCTTGTAATATGGATTTAATTGATGTAAGCGGTTTATGTGACATAGACGATGTTACACAGGTTATAAGTCAATATCCTTATTGGTTTCAGATGTATATACCAGAAACATTAAGTATCCCAATACAAAAACCAGATATTGAACAGATAAATTCAGTTAATGTATCAGTGAATATATTGAGAACAAAAGTAGTAAAGACACCTGTATCACCTTTAGATGCTAATTGTGATTTTATACCAAACTTAGAAGGAAAAATCTCTACAGGAAGAAAAATTATTGTTGAGGGTGAATTGTGTCAAAAAATATCTTATACAGCTGATGAAAGATCTCAATCAGTTCATTCTGCACATTTTTATGTACCATTTTCAAGCTATATAGTTATACCACAGAAAATTACTTTTAATAAGGGCACAAAATCAATGAAATTAGACTCACTTGATGTAGACTATCAAGTAAATGCGTGTATAGAAGATTTGTCTGTAAGCCTATTAGATGCAAGAACTATCTCGAAATATACAACATTATTATTATATGCAATACCAAGAAATACATTATAAAATTATAAAAATAAGGAGTAGAGGAAATGTTAAATTCTAATTATACAAATGGCACATCTTATCAATTCCATGATAAATGCTGTTGCGATGATAAGATATTAAATATTGTTGGTGTCTATCCAGAATCAAAAATAGAAAAAGTTTTGCAATGCCCCTGTCCTGAAGATAAAAACAAATGGACAGAGTTTTTTGTATCAGAAACAGTAGATATACCATCACAAAAGCCAAATATAGAAGATATAGTTGAAGTACATTCTTGTGTAGATATAATATCTCAAAGAGTAATAAAAACACCTTTAGTAAACGGATACAGCTCATGTAATGGATACTATATCCCAGGAGAAACTATACCAAATGGAGAATGTACAAATTTGACAGGAAAAAAACTAATAATAGAGGGACTACTAAGACAAAAAATAATCTATACAGCAGCACTAGGTGAACAATCAGTTCATTCTGCAGATTTTAATATACCATTTTCAGTATTTATAATAATAGAGAAAAATACACCACTATACCAACAATTTAAAATAACAGCATATATAGAGGACATATATGCATGTGTATTATCAGAAAGAAGTGTCTTTAAAAATACAACTATTTTTATAAAGGCATCAAAAATATGTTAAGTAATTTAAATAAAATGAGGAGGAATAAAAATGGGATGTAATAAAAAAACTTGTGAATGTGACTTTAATATCAAAACTTTAGGTATATGTGATGTATCAAAATTAAATATGAATGGATGTAAAAAAGAAAACTTAAATTGGACAGAGATTTCAATTCCTGAGATACTTCCCATCCCAAGATTAAAACCTGATATAGAAAATATAGATCAAGTTTATGCAAGTGCAACAATTACTTCAGTAAAACTTATAGAAACTCCATTTGCATATAAATCATATAATTTATATATTAGCTTGGATATATTGAATAAAATAGAAGCTATATTAGATGCATTTCTAGCAACAAATATACAGACAACAATTAATACATTGATTGGTGGAATAAATGATTTAATATCAACAATTAAGGATGCTATACCTTTAATACCTGGATTAGGTGAGATTATAAATCCTTTATTAGCTAAGTTACAAAGATTACTAGATTTAGTTCAAGCATCTGTGAATTCTATTTTATTTGATATTGATAATTTGTTAAATACAATTCAAACTGATATAGCAAGAATAGTATGCGAATCTCTTAATTCTATAATATGCAGAACAGACGATTTAATAAGATTACTAAAATCTATACAAATTGTTATCAATGATATATTTGAAACAGTTAGTACACTTGAAGGACCATTAATAGAAATATTAATAACAACTTTACAAACAATAATTAATAATATCATTACACCTTCATTTGAGATATTAATTGGAGAAAATGGTATATTAATTATACTTGTTGAAAGTTTAAGTAGAATACCAATCGATTGTGACAAGACTAGTGCATTTGCAATACTACAAAATGCTGAAGGAACATGCTTAAATGGAAGAAAACTAATAGTAAATGGTTTATTAAAACAGAAAATAGTATATACTGCTCTAGTAGATGAACAATCAGTTCATTCTGCACATTATGAAGTACCATTTTTAGCATATATAATTCCATATGCCAAATTTGAATGCTTGACATATGAAGAAGGAATAGTTATTTCACCACCTGGAAGACCAGTAGTTACAATAAATGGTTACAGATATAATCCTAAGTTAGACATAGAAGTGGATTTATGTGAGGAATTTATTGTAGATTCATGTATTGAAGATATATATGTAAATGATCTTGATGAAAGAACTATATTTAAAAATATAACATTATTCTTAAAAGCACAATTAAAATCGTTGTGTAATTAAGGTTAATACTATTTTACTAGTATACTATATAAAGTAATATAAACAAACCAAATTAATAACAGTATCTAAATTTTCAAAGGCGTTAATAATACCAAATTTACGCCTTTGAATTTAGTTTAAATACTTAATACCTCACTAAATGAAAGCAATGAAAAAATAGTCTTTGTGCCACGTACGCTTAGATTCAATAATTCATAAAACGTCAAGTAGATATTTAGCTTATTTATAAGTTTATTCCAATAAACCACCCCTTCTTTTTTCTTACTTCTATATAAATTTTTTTAATTTTTAGTTTAGTTAACAAAAAATTTTATTCCATTAATCTACTCTATATTTTTTGATTTTTAAGAAATAATTTTTAATACTTTGATTGATAATATAAGTAAGACAGCTTTTCAGGAGATGATTAAATGACTCTTAAAAACAAGAAGTTTACTATAAATAAGTATGGAATTTTATCTATCATTTTAGTTTTATGCTTGATTTTAACAGGTTTTAATAGCTATGTTAATTATAGTAATAGAAAGTTTAAAGATTATGTTGTTTTCTATGTTCAACATCAAGATGATGAGGTATTGTGGGCTGGTAGTGCTATTGTAAATGCTGTAAAAGAAAGAGGACAAAATAATGTATTTGTGGTTTTAGTATCTACTGGATGTGGTATATCTGTTTTTGATAGATATAAAAAATATGAAACTCTTACAGATAGCCAAAAATCAGAATACAGAAATAGAGAGTTCTTAGCTTCTCTTAATAATCTAGGAGTAAAAAGAGAAAACATAATAATCTTACCAGAAAAAAATGTAAATGGTACTACTAATTTTAACTCTATGGAAGAAATTGCAATTACTTTTGAAAAAAAATTTAAAAGTGTAACCCATATAGCACATACTTACAAGTTAGATGACCATTTACAACACATAAAAAATGGCTCTGTTATTCAAGGTCTATATAACTCTGGTCAAATCAAAGATGCCAAATACTTTGTAAAACCTAAGTTTGCTCATGAAATAAGTTTTAACAACAAGATAGTTTATAAAGCTCATTCTATTGAGGACTATGAAAAAGTTAAAAATGCATGTGAACAATATAAACTTATTGATGAATCAGAATGTAGAGAGGGTATTGGTTATAAATCTGACCACAAATCTTTTGATAAATTATTAAGTGATAAAAATGTTCCTGCTATACTCCACACTCCTAATTTATAACAAATATTTATTTTAAAATAAATATTTGTTATAAATTCTTAATAATTATGAAATTCCTTTGTTATTTATATTTGTTAATATATTTTTAGAGCTAGTCAATTTATATACTTACTGTTTTCTGAAACCAATTTTTAGTATAAAATAAAAATTGATTAAAAATAAAATTTCGAGGGGGATTAATGAAGTGAATCAAAATATATTGGTTGTAGATGATGATAGGGAAATAGTAGATGCTATAGAATTCTATTTAAAACCTGATAATCTTAACGTTTTAAAAGCATATGATGGGTTAGAAGCTTTGGACATATTAATTGAAAATGATATTAAATTAATAATAATGGATGTAATGATGCCCAATTTAGATGGTCTTAAGACTACTCTCAAGATAAGAGAAAAAAAGAATATTCCTATAATACTTTTATCTGCAAAATCACAGGATATGGACAAAATTATAGGCCTTAATATGGGTGCTGATGATTACATAACTAAACCATTTAATCCACTCGAACTTACTGCACGAGTAAAATCTCAGCTTAGAAGATATATAAACTTAGGAGATTTTAGTAATACAAACAATTCAAATGATACTAATTATATTTTAAAAAGTGGAGGTCTTGAGCTAAATACAGATACAAAAATAGTTTCTTTAGATGGTGAAGAAGTTAAAATGACACCTCTTGAGTATAAAATACTTGTTCTTCTCCTATCACGAAAAGGAAAAATATTCTCTTCTCATGAGATTTATGAAAAAGTTTGGAACGAAGATGCTTATAGCTGCGAAAGAACTGTTGCTGTTCATATTAGAAGAATTAGAGAAAAGATTGAAGTAAATTCAAAAGAACCAAAATATTTAAAGGTGGTGTGGGGTATTGGTTACAAAATTGAAAAACTTAATTATTAATGATTCAAGAGCAAAATTTATTTTATTATTACTATTATTTCTATCGCTTTCTATATTATTTGAGACAATATACGATTTAAATAATAACTTTATTGATATTAATGAATTTAAATATTTATACAATGAGGTAGCTATACCTTGCTTTTACTACTTTGGGCCTCCTTTGTATTTATCAAAAACAAATTTGAAATTTATTTGTGAAGGTATTGCATTATTAAGTTGTATATTGGCTATATTATTTTTTATATTCTATAAAAAAAATAACCAAAATAAAGTTAAATTCTTAGAAAACATTATCACTTTCTTTTCCAATGTAAAGATTGAGTTTACACTTATATTAATTTTAATACTTTTAGCATTACGATTTTACATATTTACAAACACTAAAATGTTCTACAATACAAATTTAATTGTATTTAATTTTATTATTCTATCTGTAATTTATATAATATATGAAAACATAAAGCATGGTGGCTACAATCCAAAAGATATGTCTATAACATGTAGATTCTTTTCAGATCTTGTTAGCAGATATAATAGAAAAACTATAAATAAGAAACTAGCTATAGCATTTTTAATCTCTATAGTTATACAAGCAGTTATTCAGTACATAGCTTTAGTATTATTTATGCGTATATATTACGCTAATGCTATAGTTATAGAGGTTTTATTTACACTTGTAAGTATAATTGCTTGTTCTTATATATACAACTTTTTATCTACTAAGTTTAATTACATAAATAATATCTCAAAAAATATAAAAAACATTGAAAATGGAAATCTAAAATATAAGTTGGAAGTGATAGGAGATGATGAAATATCTGCTTTATCTAAAAGCATAAATAATATAACAGATGGTCTTGAAGCTGCTGTAGATGCTAATATAAAAAGTGAAAGAATGAAAACTGAGCTTATAACAAATGTATCTCATGACTTAAAGACTCCACTTACATCTATACTAAGTTATGTAGATATGTTAAAAAATAACGACCTTGATAAAGAAACTATAAACGACTATATAAATATTTTAGATAAAAAATCACAAAGATTAAAATTATTGATAGAAGATATATTCGAAGCTTCTAAACTTAGTAGTGGTGATGTTGAATTTAATATAACAAAGACTGATATAAAAGAACTCTTAATTCAAAGTATAGTAGAACTTGAAGATAAAATTCAAAACAGTAATTTAGATTTTATAATAGAAACACCAGAAGACTCTGTATTTACTATGATAGATGGAAAAAAGACTTGGAGGGTCTTTGAAAACCTAATTGGTAATATACTAAAATATTCTATGAAAAATACTAGAGTTTACATAGATATGTTTATAAAAGATGAAAATATAATAGTAACCTTTAAAAATATTTCAAATGATAAATTAAATCTAAAACCAGAAGAATTAATAGAAAGATTTAGAAGAGGTGATATATCCAGAAATACAGATGGCTCTGGTCTGGGCTTATCAATTTCTCAAAATATAATTGAATTACAAAATGCAACTATGGAAATAATTATAGATGCTGATTTATTTAAGGTAACCCTTGCTTTTAAAAAAATTAATTAATATTAAATATATAAGGTTGTAAATTGCAAAATAATTTTTATTTTAAATTACATGCTATAAATAGTTAACTTGTAATTTACAACCTTATTAAAATCATAAAACTATTTTTAATATACATATATACTTATTTTTATATACTTGCTCTAATATATAGTCTTATTTTTTCCTGATTTTTTAGCTTTATATAATTTTTTATCTGCCTCGCTTAAAAATGCTTCAAAGGAATCAAAGTCTATCCATTCAGAAATTCCAATGCTTACAGTTATTTTATATTGAAGTTCTTTAAAATTATATTTAAGTAGACTATTATGAACTTTAGATTCAATATGAATTGCTTTTTCTATATTTTCTGTCAAAACAATAAATTCATCTCCACCATATCTACCAGCAAATAGATAGTAATCTTTAAATGATTGAATGATGTAAGCCATCACTCTTATAACCTCATCTCCCACTAGATGCCCATAATTATCATTTACATGTTTAAAATTATCTATGTCGATTATCATTATTGCATAATTTTTAGAATTATCTTTAACAGTATATTTTATATTTCCCATAATGGCTCTTTGATTTAATAAACCAGTTAATTCATCCGTAATAGCCAGTTGCTGAAGTTTTCTGTTTGCCTCTAACAACATAACTCTTTGCTCTTCTATTTCTTTTGTTTTTTCATTAATAATGGCCTCTAGTCTATTATTTTCAGCTTCCATTAAACTTATCGGAAAATACTCACCTATTTTTTGTAAATCATTTGCGACAGAATTATGAACACTACTTATTAATATTTCTCCCTCACATTCAACACATAAGTATGTTATTCTTATTTCTACTTGAAAATTATAGCCTTTTTTAGTTTTCTTACAAACTAGATACTCTCCAAATACAGTATGTGAATTTTTTGAATATTCTTTACTATCTAGCCATAACTTTTCTAAAATAAAACTATCTGGTGATTGTTTTACATACTCTTCTAATAAATACTCTACCTCTTCAATACTATTCCCTACTTCAAACTTTCCAGTACCAATCCAACATATATTTTTGTGAAAAAAAGACATACATTTTTTCACATCCCTCTCTACAAAATATGCATTTATAAACTGCTCAACACGTTCAACATATTTGTTCTTAAACATAATATTATTATCCCCTTATCGTTCTAATAAAGTTATTATATCATGACATTGTGTATTTGTTTAAAGAAAAAAATTTATATCTATACATAATATATTTTTTATGCTTTTTTAGAAGTAAACAAGAAAAAAACCTCCTTGGAGGTCTCTTTCTAAATGTTGGGGTTTATATTTACATATTTATTTGATTATACCTTTTAGTGCGATATTAATACATTTTAAATTATATTTCTCTATAAATCATCATGTATTTCATCTCTCTGTATTTATAATATCACATAGAGTTTCCATAATCAGTTACATCTCTGTTACCTAAGATTACAATTTTGTAATATTTGTAATCTTAGGTATAAATTTACATCCATTCTTTAATATAGTATATGTTTTTTATTAACACTAAAGACCTTTTAAGTCATATTTTTCTAGGAAAAGTTTTAATTCAGAGTAAATTTCTTCTGCTCCACCAACTTTATTTGATTCAATATTTAAAGCTAACAATGGCTCATGTAATGATATTCTAAGTAAAAACCAACCATCTCCATTTGCTTCATTACAATTGACTCTTATACCTTCAAAGTTATTTGGTGCAACAGACCATCCATCAACATTATTAACATGAGAATCTAATTCTTTTAGTATACCTTCTGCATATGGTCTAAAATCTTCTTTATTGATTCCTATTCTAACTTCTTTTTCTTCCTTTGCTTCTTCAAGGTTTTCTATCAATTCTTCTATAGTCTTTCCCTCTAAAGACAGTTTTGCAACTTTTATTAAAATTTTAGCTATTAAATATGCTCCATCGTCTAAAAAATAATTTTCTTTTAGAGCAGCATGTCCAGATGTCTCTATAGCTAAATGGCACTCTTCACCTTCACTATTTAATCTTATAGCTTCATTTATTACATTTTTATATCCTCTTTTAAATCTATGATGTCTTCCTCC
This sequence comes from Clostridioides sp. ES-S-0001-03, assembly GCF_020676075.1. Taxonomy (NCBI): domain Bacteria; kingdom Bacillati; phylum Bacillota; class Clostridia; order Peptostreptococcales; family Peptostreptococcaceae; genus Clostridioides; species Clostridioides sp. ES-S-0001-03. The sequence continues at coordinate 88,185 of NZ_JACVWJ010000004.1, forward strand.
TAATTCGCTTATGAATTTAGCAAGACCTTCTGAGGTAATAGAATCAGTTACTATGGCTGTATTTGGATGTTCTTCTAATATTATTGATGATATAACAGCTATAAGAGAATTTTTATTTATTGGTTTCCCATTTTTACCTACAATAGCAGCTCTATCTACATCTGTATCAAATATTATTCCTAAATCACTCTTATTATCTAATACCGCTTTACAGATGCTTTCCATTGCTTCTTTATTCTCAGGATTTGGTATATGATTTGGAAACATACCGTCTGGGTTCAAAAACTGACTACCTGTTGTATCTGCTCCCAGTATGTGTAAAACTTTTTCAGCAAAGAACCCTCCAGCTCCATTTCCTGCATCAACTAGTATTTTAAGTCCAGAAAAAGGCTTTTCATAGTTTTTACTTGAGTTTACACCTATTCTAATTTTATCTATCAATAAATTAGAATAATCCTCTATTAAATTTTTTACTACAGCTGTTCCTTTTTTGTCTACTCCTTCAAACTGTACACTATCATTTTTAACAGCTATATCTAACATTTCTTTTATATCTGTTTTTTCTAGACCACCATTTTCTGTAAAAAACTTTAACCCATTATAGTAATAAGGTAAATGGCTAGCTGTAATCATAATTGAACCATCAGAGTGGTATCCATCCATGATAGTTGTCATAAACATTGCTGGTGTTGTAGCAATCTCACAATCAATTACATCACAATTATCATTAATCAAGGTTTCAATAACAGTATTTCTAAATTGACTCCCTGTTATTCTAGAATCAGTTCCTATTGCAACAGTTACTTTATCTTTTTTAGTTTTTTCTTTTAACCAAATATGAAATGCTTTAGCTATTTTTTTTACTTCTTCTACAGTTAAATTAACTTCCTTAGAATCATTTTTATATGCTATTCCTCTAATATCTGTTCCATTTTGCAGCTTGTATATATCACCCATAAACATTCTCCTTACTCAATTAAAATTTTTATTAAAGATTATAAAATTCCTAACTTATTTAAAATTTACATTATTTAAATATGCATATTTTATAATTTTATTATTAACTATTTTATACTTTCTTTTAATTCTTTTATCTTCTCTTTATATGAAATTGGAGGCTTGTCATTAAATAAAGCTGAAGTACCTACAACATATATATCGACTTTTTTGCCACTCATAAGTCTAATGGTCTCTTTATTTATATTTCCATCAACTTCTATAAATGGAGGATTATCATAATCTTTTAATATCTCCGTAAGCTTATCTAACTTATCCAAAACAGATAGATTAAATTTTTGACCTGCAAATCCTGGATTTACTGTCATTACTAAGATACCCTCAACTAAACCTATATATTCTTCTATTTTATCTACACTAGTTTGAGGACTTATCGCTAATACTGGCCCTATTCCATATTCTCTCAACTTTTGTATATCAGCTTTTACATCTGTGCTTGATTCCACATGAAAAGAAATATACTTTGGTTTTATATAAGACATCATATCAATATACTTATTTGGAGTTTCTGTAGCTAAATGAATATCTAAAGGGATAGTTGTATTTTCACTTATTGATTTTAATAGTTCTGGTCCCATAGCTAAGTTTTTGACAAATATTCCATCCATAACATCACAGTGAAGCAATTTTACATCAGCTTCTTCAAGAGCTTCTAGTTCTTTTTTTAAATTCATTTGGTCTGCACACATTATTGAAGCACAAATAATAGACATAATTCTCCTCCTTAGATATAAATTTTCATTATTTATAAGTTTTCATTTTCTATATCATCAATCATTTGTAATCTTCTTGCATGTCTTTCTCCATTATAACTTGAATTTAACCATTCTTCAACAATTCTCATTGCTAATCCTTTTCCAATAACTCTTTCCCCTAAACAAAGTACATTTGTATTATTGTGTTCTCTCGTGGCTTTAGCTGAAAAACAATCTGACACAACTGCTGCTCTAATTCCTTTAAATTTATTTGCAGCAATAGACATGCCTATTCCTGTACCACAACAAAGTATACCTAAATCTGATTTTTTACTTTGAACATTTTGACTTACTTTTTTTGCATATATTGGAAAATCTACACTTTCTTTTGAAGTTGTTCCTACATCTTCAACTTCTATACCTTTATTTATTAAGTTTTCTTTTATAAATTCCTTTAACTCGTAACCACCATGGTCACATCCAATAGATATTTTCATTAAAAAGCACCCCTCTTTATATAAAATTTTATAATTATCGTAAAAATAAAGCTGTCCCATTGTAGAAATTTCTTTCTATTTTTAAGACAGCTTTAATTGATTTATATCAAACCAATTTATTATTCAATGATATTTACATCTATAATAATTCTTTTATATTTTTTACTATATCTTCAGTAGTTAATCCATAATGTTTTAATAAGTCTGCTGGTGTACCTGATTGACCAAATACATCCTTAACACCAATTCTTCTAACTACTACATCTTTAGTTTCTGCTAAAGCTTCACATACAGCTGAACCTAAACCACCAATTATACTATGCTCTTCTGCTGTAACTACTTTTCCAGTTTTCTTAGCACTTTCTTTTATTAATGTTTCATCTAAAGGTTTTATTGTAGATATATTAACAACTTCTACATTTATACCTTCTTTAGCAAGTTCTTCTGCTGCTTCTAATGCTTTTGCTACCATTATTCCTGTAGCTATCACTGTTATATCAGAACCTTCTCTTAAAACAGTTCCTTTTCCTATTTCAAATTTATAGTTTTCACTGTTTACATCTGGAGTTGCAGCTCTACCTAATCTTATATATACAGGTCCATTATAATCAATAGATGCAAATATTGCTTGTCTTGCTTCTAAAGCATCTGCTGGATTTAACACAACCATATTTGGTATACCTCTCATTAAAGATATATCTTCTATAGCTTGATGGCTTCCTCCATCTTCTCCTACTGTTACTCCTGCATGAGTAGCTGCTATTTTAACATTTAAGTTTGGATATGCTACAGAGTTTCTTATTTGCTCATAGCCTCTACCTGCTGCAAATATTGCAAAAGTACTTGCAAAAGGTATTTTTCCACAAGTAGCAAGACCTGCTGCTGTACCAATCATGTCACCTTCTGCTATCCCCATATCAAAAAATCTATCTGGAGCAACTTCTTTAAATGATATACTTTTTGTAGCTTTTCCTAAGTCTGCATCCAATACTACTATATCTTTATTTTCTGCAAGTTCTTTTAACACTTGTCCGTAAGCTTCTCTAGTTGCTATTCCCATTCCTATAGACCTCCTTCTAAATCTTTCAATGCTTGTTCTGCTTGTTCTGCATTTGGAGCTGTTCCATGCCATGCAGCATTATTTTCCATAAATGAAACACCTTTACCTTTTACAGTTTTAGCTATTATTACTGTTGGTTTTCCTGTAACTTTTTTAGCTTCATCTATTGCATTTCCTATTTCATCAAAACAATGTCCATTTATTACTATTACATTCCATCCAAAAGATTTAAATTTGTCATCTACTGGACTAACATTCATTACCTCTTCATTAGAACCATCTATTTGTAATCCATTTAAGTCAACAAATGCAATTAAGTTGTCTAATTTATAATGTGATGCTGTCATTGCAGCTTCCCATATTTGACCTTCTTGGATTTCTCCATCACCTAATATAGTATACACTGTATAGTCTTTATTATCTAATTTACCAGCTAGTGCCATACCATTTGCAGCAGATAAACCTTGTCCAAGAGAACCAGTAGACATATCTACTCCTGCTACTTTTTTCATGTCTGGATGTCCTTGTAACTTAGAACCAAACTTTCTAAGTGTCAATAATTCTTCTTCTGGGAAAAATCCTTTTTCTGCTAATGTAGCATATAAAGCTGGTGCTGCATGACCTTTTGATAGAACAAATCTATCTCTATCATCCATTTTTGGATTTTCTACACATATGTTCATTTTATCAAAATATAACACTGTTAACATGTCAGCTATTGATAATGAACCACCTGGATGCCCGCTTTTAGCTTCTGCAACCATTTTTATTATGTTTTTTCTAATATTATTAGAATGATCTCTAAGAGTGCTCATACTTTTTTCCTCCTGTTATTTTTTAAGACCTTACATTTTCTTATCCTACAGTAGATTTTACAATTTTTTTTAAAATAATACAAATGTTTTTTTAAGATTTTACTGCAACTTTTATTTCTTCTCCGTTCATTAAAGCTGTAATACCCTCTTTAAATTCGTCTAAACCAACAGTTCTTGTAACTAATGCTTCTGTATTTACTTTTCCACTAGCCATTAAATCTAATGCTATAATCCAAGAACTTGGTTTTTGTGATCTACTTCCAATATATTGTAACTCTCTTTGAATTATTGCTTCTTGATCCATTTCATTTAGTTTTTTGGCAAATATCCCAACTTGTACGAAAGTTCCTTTCTTTCTAAGTAATCTTAAAGCTTCATTAACTGCTGGCATAAATCCAGAACAATCAAATCCTTTATTTACTCCATTTCCATCAGTCATTTCATTTACTACATCTGCTAGACTTTCTTCCATTACGTTTACAGTTCTATCTACTCCAAGATTTTTAGCTATTTCTAATCTTTCTTTATCTTTTGTAACACCAGACATTATAACTGTAGCACCTTGAGATTTAACAACTTGAGCTAATAGTAATCCTATTGGTCCTGGTCCTATTATTAATACTGTATCATCACTTTCTATAGTAGTTTTTTCAAGAGCTGCATGAACACAACAAGCTAGTGGCTCTGTAAGAGCTGCTGATAATAAAGATACATTTTCAGGAAGTACATGTATGCTTTCCTCTCTTGATAATACATATTCAGCAAAACTTCCATCTGCTTGAGTACCAATACCTTTTCTAGTTGGGCATAAATTGTAGTCTTTAGTTGCACAATATATACATTTTTCACAAGTTGCAAAAGTAGTTTCTGATGTAACTCTATCTCCTACTTTTATATTTTTAACATCTTCACCAATTTCTACAACAATTCCAGAAAATTCATGACCTAAAGTTACTGGAGCTTTTATATTTGCATATTCCCCTTTAAATGAATGTATATCTGAACCACATATACCACTGTACTCTACTTTTATTTTAACTTTATCTCCTGTAGCTTTTGGCTCTTCTACCTCTAATACTTCTACATTATCATAACCTGGTTTAGTTTTAACTACTGCCTTCATTTATTTTTCAACCCCTTGTGGTAAAATTAATATCTTATTAAATTCTTCTTTTCTATCTCTTATCATTTCAAATGCTTTATAAGTATCTTCAAGTGAAAATCTATGAGATACCATTTCTTTTAATTTTATTTTTCCTTCATTAACTAGAGTGATTCCTTTAGTCCACTCTTGTCCTGGGAATGGTGCAGAATAAGAATTCCAGAAACCTTTTAACTCTAGTTCTTTTCTAAATATATTTTCAAATGCTTCTTCAGATAAAGTTATATCTGAATATGCTATTCCTAAAAATCCTATTTTACTTTTCTTTTTAGTTATAAGTAAACATTGTTCTTGAGTTATTTTAGAGCCTGCACATTCAAGTGCTATATCAACACCTTTTCCACCAGTAAGTTCTTTTATTTTTTCTACTGGGTTTACATCTTTAGCATTAATTATTATATCAGCACCTAATTCTTTTGATTCTCTTAATTTATTATCAGATATATCAACTGCTATAATTGTTCCAGCTCCTGCTATCTTAAGTCCTTGTATTACTAGTTGACCCATTGTTCCACTACCCATTACAGCTACAGTATCTCCAACTTGGATACCTATATTAAGTACTCCATGCATAGCAACTGCAAGTGGTTCTATCATAGCGGCATCTTCAAAATCCATGTCTCCTATTGGTAAAACATTTGTAGCTTTTATGTTTGCATATTCTGCAAAAGCTCCAAAAGTTTTAGCTCCTAACATACCATGGTCATCACATAATGAAAATAACCCTCTCTTACAATATTCACACTCATTGCAAGGTATAAAAGGAATCGCAACTACTCTATCTCCAACTTTTACATTTTTTACATCCTTACCAACTTCTGCAATTACTCCAGAAAATTCATGTCCTGGTATAGCTGGAACTGGATATTTCCAATGTTTTAATACTCTTGGAGGATCTGACCCACATATTCCTGCTGCCATAACTTTTATTTTTACTTCATCACTTTCACATGGTTTTATTTCTATATCTTCAAATCTCATATCATTTGTGCCATGTAATACTGCTGCTTTCACGATAAATCTCCTCCTTTTGTATTTTGTATTTTTTAAAAATTTATAAAAAATATTACTCTTTTCTAGTAGCTGCTAAATGTTAAATTTTCGCATACTTTACTAAAAAAGAGTAATCTCTATTAACTAAATATTAGAATATTCCAAGTGAAGAAACTAATTGAGATAATTTCAATATTCCCCATTTTAGTAAGTTACCACCTGTATCTATACTTGTAACCATTGTTGTTCCTTCTGGCATCATATTTGCTTGTTGTAATAATTGCGTATGAACATCTGCAAAATTTGTAGCCATATAAAGTGATATAGCTATTACTATAGTTCCTGTTATAACTGATTGAACTATATTACCTTTTCTAAAACATACTATAAATGCCATATAGAATGGTATTGTTGCTAAGTCACCAAATGGTAAAACTTTATTTCCTGGTAATATAACTGCTAAGAATAGAGTTATAGGAACAAGTATAAGAGCTGTTGATATAACTGCTGGATGTCCAGTTGCTACTGCTGCATCTAGGCCTATATAAAGTTCTCTATCTCCATATTTTGCTTGTAAGAAATCTCTTATTGATTCTGAAATTGGAATTAAACCTTCCATTAATATTCTAACCATTCTAGGCATAAGTAACATTACTGCACCCATTGATATACCTACATTGAATATTCCTGCTACATCATATCCAGCAAGAGCTCCAAGTATTATCCCTAGTATAATACCCATCATCATTGGTTCACCAAATATACCGAATTTTTTTTGTATAGAATCTGGGTCTGCTTGTATTTTATTTATTCCTGGTATTTTTTCAACAAATTTACCTACTAAATATCCAAGTGGAGCAAATGAAGCTGTTGAACCAGTTGGTAATGCTATACCTTCTAAATCATAAAACTCCTGAACATTCTTGGCTGTTTTTTCTGCAATAAATAGTACTAATAATTCCATTAATATTGCACAGAATATAGCCCAGATATAACTTCCTGTTACTATATATCCAACTGCACCTGCTACTATAAAGTGCCAATAATTCCATATATCAACGTTTAATATCTTTGTTTTATTGAAGTATAATAATAGCAAGTTTACTAATAAACAAACTGGTATTAATATTGGTGCAACTGGTGAAGCCCATGTTGCTGATGCTGTTGTTGGCCAACCAACATCTATTACTGTTAAATTAAGTCCAAATCTCTCAACCATTCCTTGAGCTGCTGGCCCTAGTGTTGAAGTTAATAGGTTTACAACTAAGTTTATACCCACAAACCCTATACCAATTGTAAGACCTGATTTTAAAGCTTTTGTAAATTTAATTCTAAATATCATTCCTAAGACTACAATTGTTATTGGTAGTATTACTGTTGGTCCCATGTTTAAAATGTACTGTACTACTGCTAATAATTTATCCATTTATAAATCCTCCTTTTTCTGTTTTTTTAATATGATTTCAATTTATTCATGATAGGATTATTTTAAAGCATCTAATATTTTTTTATCTAATGCTGCTGTATTAACTCCAGTTATATATGCTGTTGCTTTTATTGCTGGTATATTATAAGTTGTTGGTAATATAGTTGTTGATACTATTAAATCTGCTCCATCTTGCTTTGTTGCACATTCAGCTATTTTGCATTGTATAACTTCTGCTTGTATATTATTTTCTTTAACTAATCTTTCTACCTTATCACAAACTACTGTTGATGTTGCTATTCCTGCTCCACATGCTACTAATATTTTTTTCATTTTTATTTCCTCCTAATAATTTTTATTTTCTTATTTTTATTGTTAGTATCTTTTATTTTTTATAAAGACTTTATTGTCTTTAAAACTTCTTCTTTGTCAGTAGAATCCATTAGCTTCTCAACTAATTCTTTATTTTGCATAATCCCCATCAATTCTGTTAATACAGACAATTGACTGTGTGGTTGATTAAGCCCCAAAACGAAAGCTAAATTTACAGGTACTTTTTCATTTTGGTCTTCCATAGAACTAAATACTACTGGTTCATTAAAAGTACAGACTGCTATAAATTGTTCTTTAATATATTCTGCATCTGTATGTGGTATAGCTACTCCATAATCACCTAAGTTTAAACCTGTTGGAAATACATTTTCTCTCCCTAGTATTTTTTCTCCAAATTCTTCTTTTACAAAGCCTAATTCAAAAACTTTATTATGTATTTCCTTAAAGAAATCTTCTTTTGTTTTACAATCCATTTTAAGGTTTATAACTTTATCACTTACAAAATTTATAAACTCCATATTTGCACCTCCTAATTGCTCTTATCTCATATCTTGTTTTTCTTGTCTTTATATAAAGCATATGCCGTGCCAAAAAGTGGCTTTTTTTGTGAAATAAAAGAAAATGTTTTCCTTGAAATAATGTTCAATCGCAGGATTTTAGCCGACTTTCATAGATAAATTTTTTTTAATTTTTATTTTAATTTTCACTTGTTAAGCACTTAACTATCCATATATTTTTATATTTTCGTGGTTTTTTTTGTTATAGAAATGGTTTTTTTATTTTTTATGGGTGGTTTTTTCTGTTTCTTAGCTATTTTATAAAATTATTCAATCTAAACAACATTAATTTTCGTATTTATTGTTTAATTATTTCAGTGTGAATGAATTTTCATATAATTGTCTATCAAAATTCACGTTACGCATAATTAAATTCATAGTATGTTTTTATTTATATAATAAAATCAATATGAAAATATATAAAACTTAATATGAAAAGGAGATAAGAATGAAAATAAAAAATTTATTAAAGATAGTATTTTTATGTAGTATTTTATTTGTTTCTGGTGTTTTCGCAAAGCAAGTCTTTGCATCTCAAAGTAAGTCGAAAAAAACACTTACTATAACTGTAAATGGTTATGATGTAACACTATCTAAAGAGGGAATTTTTAATAGTCAAAACGTAAAGCAACTTAATTCAACAAATCAAAATAGTATAACAATAAAAAACTCTAAAAGTGTAAACAGTGTCAAAATAGATGATAAAGAAATTAATGTAAATGATAAATCAACTTTTAAATTGAAAGAAATCAGTAGCTCTTCTAAAATAAAAATATCTGTAATGTATAGTGGTGAGAATTCATATAGAAATTATTACATAAATTCTCTTTCAAAAGATTTTCCAAAGTATACTGTTACTGCAAATAGCCCTTATGATGGTGATTATTATCTTACTACACACAATGAAGAATATAATTTTGTATTTAAATTAAATAACAAAGGAAATATAGTTTTTTACAAGGAAGTCGAATCAAATCCTTTTGATTTTAAAAAAATCACTACAGATGATGGTAAAGTTAGATATGGATATTTACTTCAAGATAAAGACTCAACAAAACGAATAAGTTCTGTTGGATACTCACCAACATATCTTGTTATATTAGATGAAAATTATAATGAAATAAATAAAATTACTATGGAAAAAAATAAAAACATAGAATCTGGTACTGAGTTAGAAAACCATGACTTTATATACATAAATGATAATCACTATATTGTTTCTAGTTATCAAAAATCTAAGGCAACAAACATTCCTTCAAACTTGAATAAAGGAAATTCATCTTATGTGGTAAATAGTGTACTACAAGAAATAAAAGATGGTAAAGTTGTATGGCAGTGGGAAAGTATTGACCATGAAAAACTATATAAAGAAAGTGTTGAACAAAATAATTTTAGCGAAAAAAGTGATACATCTTTAGACTATGTACATTTTAATTCTATGACTATTGACCCCAAGGACGGAAATCTAATCTGCTCATTTAGAAATTTAGATGAAGTTATTAAATTAGATAGAAAAACAGGAGAAATTATTTGGACCCTAGGAGGATTGGGTGATGAGTTCAATTTAACAGATAATCAAAAATTCTCAAGACAGCATAATGCTAGAATTACAGATGATGGATATATAACCTTATATGATAATGGTGTAAAAAATAAATCTACAAGAGTTATTAAAATAAAATTGGATGAAGAAAATAAAAAAGTTACTGAATATCGCTCATATGACATAAATGACTATTACAAATATATGGGTTCAGTTCAAGAAATAGATAGTGAAAAAGATGTATTCTTAGTTGGAACTGGTGGAAAGGCTGGAGAAAAGCAAGATTTAGTAGCTATGGAAAAAGATTTCTCTAATGATAAAGTTTATTTCAGATTCTCCTTTAAGAGTGGTGAAAGTATGTATAGATGCTATAAAATTCAATAAAAAACTTACCTTAAAATAAAATATCAATTTTAATTAATACAAATCTTGCAAGGAAAATAAATCTATTATTTTTACTTGCAGGGTTATTATTTTCCTTAATTTTAATATAAAAAGCAGGTGCCAACTTTTATGCTTCTATAACACCTGCTTTGATATTAGAAAATCCTATAACACCAACATATTTGATATTTTCCTGACTACTGTTTTTAATTTCTTATATTCTACTAGATATTTCTATTTATTTGGTATATGTATAAATTATTATAATACATATTCCATCTTTTATTACTGCTCTTTCTTAGTATCTGCATATACAAATCTTTATGATTCTAAAATTTCATAAATTAATATAAAAAAAGCCCTGTATTTTAGCAATATATTTGCTTTTTAATAATTTATAACAAGTCTATAAAAAATAAAATCATTAATTATTATTATTTTGTATGTTTGCTATCTACAAATAAAAAAGGCTAATACTATAAAATTAAATAAATCAATCTTATGGTATTAACCTTATATTAAACAATTAACTATCTATCAATTGAACTTACCTTAAAACTTGTGCTAAAATAAATTTTTCTATTTAATTTTTTATATTATTTTTCATGTTGAAAATTAACTTAATATCTTTTTTATTTCATTTTTATCTTCAGTATTTAATAAAATTTCCAAAGTATGCTGGTCATTAATCTTTGAAAATAAGCTTCGTATTTCTTTTTTATTATTCTCTTTAAGTGCTAATAAAACCACTAAATCTACCATAAATTTATTATCCCACACTATGGGCTTATTTAATCTTGCTATAGCTATTGCTGGTTTTATAACATTTTCTGGAAGCCCATGTGGTACAGCAACTTTTGAAGCCATTACAACACTTCCCATAGCTTCCCTTTTATACACACTTAATATATATTTTGAATCTACATACCCACCTTCTTCAAGCTTTGATACAAGAGTGTCGATTATATACTCCTTTGAGATTCCTTCAAAATCATATAAAATCAAATCTTCATGTATTAAATTATCCAATTGATTATCGCTACTCAAAGATGGTTGTTTATTATTTAAATGTTCTAATACCTTGTTAATTCCATTTTTTCCAAGTACCTCATTATAAGAAATAAAAGGTACATTTTTATAATCTATATCAATTGTGCCACAAATAGCAATAATATTATATTCAGCTTCAATGTCATTTAATTCATCTTCTAAATTATTATTTAAAAAAGCAATTGGCTTTACTTCAATTGAAGCATCATATTCCTCAATTTGCTTTTCTATATGTTCCTTTAAGTTTAAAGCTGTACCTACCCCACTTAAACATAATGTAATAATTACATTTTTCTTTCCATATTCATTTTTTCTATAACTAAATTTATTCGTATTTACCATAGCATAATTTTTATTTTTCTTTAAATCTGCTATTATACCATCTAAACTTTTTCCTTCAATTGTCGCCAATTTTCCTGCTTCCATTGCTAATAATGTATCCACCCTGTTTACAGTCTTACATCTAATACCAAGTCTTTTTTCAACCTCATCACCAAGGATTACTAGAGAACCCATATCAATTAGAACCAAAATTCCTTTCTGTGCTTCTATCTTTTTAAGTTCATCCAATACATGTTCTATTCCTTCTGCTGGTGAATCTGTAAGTGCTATCTCTATACCCAGTGTACATTCTATACCAAGAATGTGATTTACAACATTAGACATTTCAATTCCAACTTTACCATGCGTAACTATAACTACTTTTACTTTATCTTTTATACTTTCTTCATTGTAACAAAATTTATTTATATAATATGCTAAATATCCAAGTTCATCCTCTGGGAATGTAACTTGTGTTAAATCTTCCACTATTCCCATTACATATCTGGATAATTCATATTCCATTGGCATTGATGCTTTTATCTTATCCAAACTTGGATTTATTATAGTTTTTCCATCTCTTATTCTATCTATAGCATGCTCAATATGAATTGCTAAAGCTAAATACAGCCCCTGATTTACATGCTTAAACTGCTCTTTAATAAATACAATTACTTTGTCCATTATCTCTAGTGTGGATTCTTTTAACTGTCCACCCCAGTCTATTCGACTTCTTCTATCAGACAAGTTTTTATTGTTTTTAATAGCATTAAATTTATTGTCTAACTTTTCTATAAATGCATTTTTTAACTCTTCTTCTGAAAAACACTTACTTTCTAGAACTTTTAATTCTTTTTCTGCATAATTGTATATTTCACTTATCTCATTATCAGACAAAATTCTATTTTTCCCACTTACTAATTCACTAATATCTATATATATATCTTCAACTGAAAACTCAGAATACTTTTCATCTTCACAATTACAATCATAATATCCACTTTTTATATAATCTCTCAAGCTATCTAAATCTATAATTACCTTGTCACTAGAAAATATTGCCTTACTAAAAGCTCTAGCACAAGTTACTTGTATATCACTCTTTAACTGTCCTATATTCCCAGTACATTTATAATTCATAAGTGCACACATCACTTCTTTAGTTATTATAAAGTTTTTATTTACTCTTTTTGCTTCTCTTTCAAAGAATTTTATTATTATTTCATATCTTTCAGATTTTGGTCTTTCACTCATATTTGGTAAGTTTATTACCATTGGTATACGTCTTCTAAATGTTTGAAGTAAATTAGAATCTGGATTTTCTGTTGTAGCACTTATTATGAGAACATTTGCCTTTCTATTAGAACTACTCTCTCCTAACCTCCTAAATTCACCTCTATCTATTAAAGAAAATAATATTTCTTGACCAGCAGCAGGTAATCTATGAATTTCATCCAAAAACAAAATTCCATTATTGGCTTGCTCTACAAGACCCTCTCTATTTGCATCTGCACCTGTGTATGCACCTTTTACTACTCCAAATAGCTGAGCTATCAATAGATTAGGATTTTCTGCATAATCTGCACAGTTAAATACTATGAATGGACTATTTTCTTCTTTGATATTATTTTTCACAGCATATTTGTACATACATGTAGCTAACTCACTCTTACCTACACCTGTTTCTCCATATATTATAGTATGAAGACCATTAGGAGGATACATTATTGCTGATTTAGCTAGGTTTACTTTTTCTTTCAAACTGCCTTTTATACCTATTAATTCTTCAAACCCATCTTCTTCTACAGCTTTACTAACTTTTACATGTTTTCCAGATGATACTAGTTCTTTATCTTTTATTTCAGCTTTCGATTGACTTAAGTTTTCTTCTTTTAGTAATTTTGATACTGCACTTCTTGATATATTATAGCCATTTTCGGTTAAAATTTCAGTTATTTTTCTTTCAGACATTTGAGGATTCTCATTTACAATCTTAGATATATCCTTTATTAATATTTGTTTTCTTCTTTCTCTTGAATCTAAAATATTATGCTTTTTTCTAACCGCTATTACTTCAGACCTAGCTACATTTAATATTTCAGCAAGTTCTTGGTCAGTGTATGGATTTTTCTTGTCTTCTCTTTGTATCTCTCTTAATATTTTATCCATATTTCGCCTCCTTACTTTAAATTTTAGTTTATTTCAATATATTATACACCAAAATAAGACTAGGCAAAATAGCCTAGCCTTATTACTTAGAATTTCCATAAGAACTTCTATTAAAATTATAACCATAACTATATGATTATAATTTTAAAGAAGCACCTTCCCAATCCTTCATAAAGCTATCTATTCCTTTGTCTGTCAAAGGATGCTTAATCATTTGGTTTATAACTTTAAGAGGAACTGTTGCTATATCAGCTCCCATTCTAGCAGCTTGTAAAACATGTATTGGATTTCTAACACTAGCAACTATTATTTGAGACTCAATACTATTTACACTGAAGATGTCAACAATTTCTTCAATTAAATCAAGACCATTTTGTGATATATCGTCTAATCTTCCAACAAAAGGACTTACATATGTAGCTCCAGCTCTAGCAGCTAAAAGAGCTTGCCCAGCAGAGAATATAAGTGTAACATTAGTTTTTATACCTTTACTAGATAATACTTTTACTGCCTTTAAACCTTCTGCTGTCATAGGTATTTTTATAACTATATTTTTATGTATCTTAGATAATTTTTCTGCTTCTTCTATCATACCCTTGTGCTCTAAACTTATTACTTCTGCACTTATTGGTCCATCTACTATCTCACTGATTTCCTTAACTACTTCTATAAAATCTCTACCTTCTTTAGCTATTAGAGATGGATTTGTAGTAACTCCACATATTACACCTAAATCATTTGCTTCCTTTATTTCTTCAATATTAGCTGTGTCTATAAAAAATCTCATTTAAAAAATCCTCCATAATTAGAATATGTGCTAAACACAAGTATATAATATCATAAATTATCTAAATTTTACAGTTCCATTATCTATAGATTCAACTACTGCTAAAGATTCTAATCTTACATCATTGGCCTTTAAAAGTGCTCCTCCAGCTTGGAATCCTTTTTCAATAACAATCCCTACTCCAACTAAGTTTGCATTTGCTTGTTCAATTAAATCTTTAAGACCAAGAGCGGCTCTTCCATTAGCTAAAAAATCATCTACTACCAATATGTTTTCACCTTCGTTTATATACTTTTTAGAAACTTTTACTGCATATTCTTTTGCCTTAGTAAATGAATATACATTAGTTTCATACACATCAGTATCTAAGTTTTTAGATTCTGATTTTTTCGCAAAAACTACAGGTGCATTGTCAAAGTATTGTGAAACAATTGATGCTATAGCTATTCCTGAAGCCTCTATTGTAAATATTTTATCTACCTTTTCTCCACTAAATCTCTCTTTAAATTCTTTTCCTATTTCATTTAAAAAAGCTACATCAATTTGATGATTTAAAAAACTATCGACTTTTAGTATATCATTTCCTGAAACACTACCTTCTCTTAATATCTTTTCCTCTAAAGCCTTCATTGTACTCCCACCTAAACCTTTCTAAATTATATTAATCTTAATAAAAAAAATTATATTCTCTTTAATTTTACTCTCTACATTGCTTGTATTTTATCTTAGAATACTAAAAAAGCTCCTGTCTATATCATAGACAGGAGCTTAAAATTCAAAGTAACCAACTTAATATATAATTTAAAATAAGTATAAACTATATCATCTTCACTCCTGTAGTTAAGCTATTATTGGTAGCTTAGTAGAAACATTTGAACCATATTATCAAAAGTATACAGGTAAACATATTAATTTATTCTTTTTAATTATATATTATAATTCTCTATTATTCAACAAATAATTCAAACTGTGTAGAATAAAACATTCACTAGTTACTTGACAAAATTCAACCTTTTTAAGTAAACTTATAGATTTTCCATAAAGATATAACTTTTTTCTATATTATCTAGAAGTACTTCATCCTTGTTTATATTAGCTATTTTAGCAATAGCTTTTTTTACTCCATTAGACTTTATTAGTTCTTGTAATTCTACACTTTGAGCATCTTCACTATTGTTATAATGAAGTGCTGCACCTATTCCAAGAATTAAGTTATCAACTGTTAAGCCATATGATTTTGCAGTCATTAGAGGTTTAATCAATCTATCTTTATCACTTAATTTTCTAAGTGGCTCTCTTCCAACTCTGACTACATCATCATTAAGATATGGATTTTTAAATCTATTTAAAATCTTATCAATATATTTATAATGTGCTTCTGAATCAAAATTATATTTTTTAATTAATCCTTCTCCACTTTCTGTCATTGCATTTTTCACTATATTGCAAATATATTCATCATTTATACTTTCTTCTATTGTTTTGTATCCCTTTAAGTACCCTATATAAGCAGTTATAGCATGGCCTGTATTTAGTGTAAATAACTTACGTTCTATATAAGCCATAAGGTTATCAGCTAAATTCATTCCAACTATATTAGGTATTTCTCCTTTAAATCCTTGCTTTTCAACATTCCACTCATAAAAATTTTCAACAGTTACATCAAGAGGATTCTCATTTTTACCAGGAGGAACTATTCTGTCAACTGAACAGTTAGGGAAACCAATATAGTTCTCTAAATAGTCTTCTTCTTCTTTATTTAGACACTTAAGTATTTCCTCTTTTAAAGAAGAACTTGCATATATTGCATTTTCACAAGCTATTATATTTAAATTATTTGTTAATCCTTTTTCTTTTCTAGTTTTTATACCTCTAGCAATTGTAGGGGCTATTTTAGTTAAAACCAAAGGGCCAACTGCTGTAGTTATTATTTCAGCTTCTACAATCTCATCTATTATTTCTTCTTTTATAGATGAAACTGCACTTATATTGTCAATTATCTCATCTACACATTCTACATCTCTTATGTGTATAGTATATTTTTTATCTTTATTTATTGAATTTAATATTTCTTCATTAACATCAGCAAATACAACATGATAACCTGACTTAACTAACAAACCTCCAATAAATCCTCTTCCAATATTTCCTGCTCCAAATTGGATTGCCTTTTTCATTTTAAGTTCCTCCTAAGATTAGTTGGCAAAAGCTTCCATAAAAGCTTGTTTGTCATTTGAATTTTTTAGTCTCTCTGTTAAATCATCATCTAAAACTATTGCTATATTAGATAGTATCTCTAAATGCTCATCTCCAACACCAGCTATTCCTATTAATAAATATGCCTTTTCTCCATCAAAATCTATACCATTAGGGAATTGTAGTATAACTATTCCAGAAGATAATATTTCTTTTTTCGCTTCATTTACACCATGTGGAATAGCAACACCCATGCCCATGTATGTAGTCATTACCTTTTCTCTTTCCAACATTGCTGGTATATATTCTTCTTTTACATATCCATTTTCAAATAGTTTTCTTCCTGCTAAAGTTATAGCTTCTTCCTTTGAAACACTATCTAATCCTAAAAATATATTATTCTCATTTAATACTTTACTCATAATATCAACCTTCCTTTTTTTAATGTAAATTTTATTTATCTATTAATGTTTTTAATTTATTTGTATAAAAATTAAAAACTATATCTTTTATTTCTAATGTCATCTCTTGTATAGAAAATTTGTTTATTTTATTAGTAAAAACAAAATTATCTATTAATGAGCCACTTACTTCACTCATTATTTGTCTTTGATAATTTGGTGAATCTTTAGGAAGTAACATAAAAACCACATTCTCAATTTCTTCCTTAGAATTTAGCTTTATGTTATTTTCTAATCTTATTATTGCTAACTTCATAATATCTATTCTTTCACTCATACAGTGTAATAATAAAATCCTTGATTCTTCTATATATGGAATTGATATTTTTAATCTTTCTTCTAATGATTCTTTTATAGATATTACATCTTCACTAGATTTTACAAATATTTTTGATGAATCCATAATAAGTTCATCTAAGTTTTTACTTTTAAATTTTTTAAATTGAATTTCATCTAAAAACTGAAGAATATCTCTTCCTATGTTCATACTTTCTGTTATCTGTTCATATACTTTATTTTTATTTTTAGTATCATCTTTTACTTTTAAATCCATTAATTTGTTTTGAGCTATAGACTTTATTTTTTCTTTGATTATCAGCTCATCATCTGAACTCATAAATGGACCTACACATATATAATCTAAGTTTGTATTTAATTCTACTGTAGATACAATTAAATCGACTTCTTTTTCTTTTAAATATTCCTCATCTATGTTTATAGCTGAAATAGTTTCAAGTATATTTAGATTTGGAAATTTATTTTCAATTTTAGTCGATAAAAACCTTGAAGTTCCTATTCCAGTAGGACATGCTACAACAATATTTATATTAGCATGCATCATTAGATTTTTTTCTATGGCTGATGCAAAATGCATTGCAATATATCCTATTTCAGATTCAGGTATTGAATTTATATTTAGCTTATCTTTTATGACTTTAGAAACCTTTTCGACTCCATTATAAGCATATGAATACTTAGTTTTTATTTCATCTAAAAGGGGATTTCTTATTTCTAGTCCCATATTCAATCTGTTTATGGAAGGTCCCAGATGGTTTGCTAGGTCTTTAAATAATCTTTCATCATTTTTAAGACTTATCTTAAATTCATCTTCTGCCAAATCTATCATTTTATTTGTAATGTCCATTACTTCTATGTCATCTAAGTTTAACTCTTTATGACTTGAAGATGACCTTTGCTTTGCACCTCTAATGTGCATAGTTATATATCCAACTTCATCTAATGGTATATCCATACTAAAATCAACTGCCATACCTTTTACGATTTCCTGAGCTAATTTAAACTCTTCGGTTAAAGATAATTCCTTTAGAAAATCTTTCTCCATAGTTATATTTTCACCATTTTTTATCCTCTGTAAAGCTAATGAAATATGAACTACAAGCCCTATATATGCACTATCAGCTAAATTTACATCTAACTCTGAAAGCTTCTTTGTTAATGTACTTTCAACTTTTCTTATTATGCACTTGTCCATTAAATTTAAAAGTCTATTTTCACTTAAAATCTCTATTGCTTTATCAGTTTGTATATTCTCACTTATATTTCTGACCATATCCAATATTTCTTTTTCATTAAATGAGTCATATATAAGGTTTACATATGCTTCTCTAAAGTTTTTTTCCTGACCTTTGAGATACACACCAAGCCCTGGTTTTCTAATAAGCTCAATATCAAATCTTTCTAACCATTCACTTGCTAGTGCAAAATCATTATTTAGTACTCCTTCAGATACCTTTAATATTTTTGCAAAGTAGTAAGATTTTACTGGCTCATTAGAAACTAGTAGCTTTGATAATATAATTAAGTTTCTTTCTTCTTTGTTATATTCTTTTTCTATTTTTTCCTCTTCTAACAACTCAATTATAAAATTTTGATTTTCTGTATTCTCTTCTAAAATCAAACCTACACCTGGTTTTTTTACAAAATTAAAATCATTTTCATCAAACCATTTTTCAATTCCTGACATATCTCTAAGTACAGTTCTTGAACTTAACTCTAACTCTCCTGCAATTTCAGAAACAGTTATTGGAATATTTTTTTTAGAATTTTCTACTATCATGAGTATTATCTTTTTTTGTCTAGATGTAATCTTCTTTTTTTTCAAATTATCCACTCCTAATCAGTGGTACTTTTTATTTTTTATTTAGATTCTAATCTTTTAAACAGTATATCTAAATTGGGGTCATTTAAAAAGTTATTTATTGATACTATCTCAACATTTGAATTGTTTTTGGCAACTCTTTCAACTAATGTGTTGTGAGTTACTACTATTTGTGTATCATCTGGAAGATTATCAACAGATGAATTTGTAATTTCTATATCTAAATTCAAGTTTTTTATTCTATTTTTAAATCTAGAAGCTCCCATTGCACTAGAACCCATTCCTGCATCACATGCAAATACAATCTTCTTAATTTCATTTAATTCAAGTTGCTTTTCTTTAACTTTTTGTTCTGAACTTTTGCTTGCAGATTTCATATCACTCATCTTTGCTTTAGCTTCTTCTAAAGTACCATCTTCTTCACTTTGGTTTGCTGAAGCTCTCTTAACAAATGGTGCTGCCACTAAGAATGATACAACTGTCGCAACTGCAACCCCTGCTAATACTGGAAGTAATCCTCCTTTTGGTGCTAGTGCCATAAGTGCAAATATACTTCCTGGTGATGGTGCTGCTACAAGTCCAGCTCCTAATATTGAAAAAGTTAATATTCCTGCTGCTCCACCTGCCATTGTAGCTAATATTAAAACTGGATTCATTAATATATATGGGAAGTAAATTTCATGGATACCACCAAGGAAATGTATTATTACTGCTCCTGGTGCTGATTGTTTTACACTTCCTCTACTAAACATCCAATATGCTAATAGAACACCTAAACCTGGTCCAGGGTTACTTTCTAATAAGAACATTATAGATTTACCTGCTTCTTTTGCTTCAGCTATACCTATAGGACCTAATATACCATGATTTATTGCATTGTTTAAGAACAGTACCTTTCCAGGCTCTATAAATACCGAAACTAAAGGTAATAAACTTTTGCTAACTATAAATTGCACTCCTGATTCTATAAGAGCTGTACCTGCTACTATAGCTGGTCCAATTGCATAAAAACCTAATATTGCAAGAAGCATACCTATTATACCTATTGAAAAGTTATTTACTAACATCTCAAATCCTGTTGGTATTTTACCATCTACAAGTTTATCAAACTTCTTGATTACCCATCCTGCAAATGGTCCCATTATCATTGCTCCAATAAACATTGGTATATCAGCTCCAACGATTACTCCCATCGCTGCTGCTGCACCTATTACTCCGCCTCTTTGTCCTGCTATAGCTTTACCACCAGTATATGCTATCAATAGTGGTAAAAGATATTTTATCATCGGATCGCCTATAGTGCTTAATTTTTCATTTGGCATCCACCCTGTTGGTATAAATAATGCTGTTATAAGACCCCATGCTATAAAAGCTCCTATATTTGGCATTACCATCCCACTTAAAAACTTTCCTACTCGCTGTATAGATGTCTTTATTGTCGATTGATTAGAACTGCTCATAATTTTACCTCCATTTGAATTATATTCTATATCGATATGATTCCCTTTTGTTATACTTTTATTATAGAGTTTATATTTTATAGTAACAACTTTAAGAAATCGTTTCTATGTCACTTAAGATAATGACATTTGTCACTTTAGTTTTTGTTTAATTTTATTTATGTAGTATTTT
The DNA here is from genome assembly GCF_020676075.1 of Clostridioides sp. ES-S-0001-03. Lineage (NCBI taxonomy): Bacteria > Bacillati > Bacillota > Clostridia > Peptostreptococcales > Peptostreptococcaceae > Clostridioides > Clostridioides sp. ES-S-0001-03. The sequence continues at coordinate 109,402 of NZ_JACVWJ010000004.1, forward strand.
AAATTAAGAATTTAATGAAATAAATTTTTTAGGGACACTTTTGGACATACTAATATAGATTTAATTGACTTATACTTTCAATAAAAAATACTATATACACAATATTAACAACAGGAGTATATAGACATAATGTAAGATCTTATATAATAAGAATTAACTTCAAATTAGCTACCACCTTAAATAAAACATTATTTAATATACAGTTTGATTGTATAAAGCAACATATATTAAACAGATTCAGTTAAAATAGTTTAAATTTTTCAAAAATCTCAATATCTGACAAAATACTTTAATAAAATTAAAGAATAAGTTATAATTAATACTATCAATTATAATAAAGTATAAAAATATAAGGAGTGATTAAAAAATGGCGTTTTATTTTGATACACCATCACATACTTTCAGTGAATACCTACTTGTACCAGGTTTCTCTTCTACTGACTGTATACCTGCTAATGTAAGTTTAAAAACACCTGTTACTAAATTTAAAAAGGGCGAGGAAGCAGATATTCATATGAATATACCTTTAACTTCTGCTATTATGCAATCTGTTTCTGATGACAAGATGGCTATTGCACTTGCTAAAGAAGGTGGCATCTCATTTATATATGGTTCTCAATCTATTGAAAGTGAAGCTGCTATGGTAGCACGTGTTAAATCTCATAAAGCTGGATTTGTTGTGAGTGATTCAAATATTAAACCTGACAATACATTAAAAGACATACTTGAACTAAAAGAGAGAACTGGTCATTCTACGGTTGCAGTTACTGAAGATGGTACTTCAACTGGTAAATTATTAGGTATTGTTGCAAGTCGTGATTATCGTATAAGTCGTATGGACTTAGACACTAAAGTTAGTGAGTTTATGACTCCTATGTCATCCATAGTTTATGCTAACAAAGATGTTACTTTAAAAGAAGCAAACAATATTATATGGGACCATAAGCTTAATTCTCTTCCTGTACTTGATGACAATGGTAATCTTGTATATATGGTATTCCGTAAAGATTACTCTTCTCATAAAGAAAATCCACTTGAACTTTTAGATTCTTCTAAAAGATATGTAGTTGGAGCTGGTATCAATACTAGAGACTTTGCTGAGCGTGTTCCTGCTTTAGTTGAAGCTGGTGCTGATGTTTTATGTATAGACTCTTCAGAAGGTTTTTCTGAGTGGCAAAAAATAACTCTTGATTTTATTCGTGAAAAATACGGTGATACAGTTAAGGTTGGAGCTGGGAATGTAGTTGACCGTGAAGGATTCCTTTACCTTGCTGAAGCTGGTGCTGACTTCGTTAAAGTTGGTATTGGTGGTGGTTCTATATGTATCACTCGTGAACAAAAAGGTATAGGACGTGGACAAGCTACTTCTATAATTGAAGTTGCTCAAGCTAGAGATGAATACTTTGAAAAAACAGGTATTTACATTCCAATTTGTTCTGATGGTGGTATTGTTTATGACCATCATATAACTTTAGCCTTAGCTATGGGTGCTGATTTTATAATGCTTGGTAGATATTTCTCTCGTTTTGATGAGAGTCCAACTAATAAGGTTAATATAAATGGTAGTTACATGAAAGAGTATTGGGGAGAAGGTTCTGCACGTGCTAGAAACTGGCAAAGATATGACCTTGGTGGAGATAGGAAACTTTCTTTTGAAGAAGGTGTTGACTCTTATGTTCCTTATGCTGGTTCTTTAAAAGACAATGTGACACTTTCTCTAAGTAAGGTTCGTTCTACTATGTGCAACTGTGGTGCTCTTAGTATTCCTGAACTTCAAAAAAATGCTAAGCTAACACTTGTATCTTCTACTAGTATCGTTGAAGGTGGAGCTCATGATGTTATACTAAAAGATAACAGAAACTTATAATATAAATAAAAGTGTAGTTAATTGTAAAATCAACTACACTTTTTATTTTAATATAAGCTATTATTTATGAGTTATTATTTAACTGTAAATTCAAGAAGCTTACTTTTAAGTTCATTTTCTATTTTTGATAATTCAACTTCTGCTTCCTGTCTCTTTATTCTACCATCATTCTGTATCTTAACTACTTCATCAATAGTTGATATTAAAGATTGATTAGTTTTCTTAATTGTATCTATATCTACAATTCCTCTTTCTGATTCTTTGGCTGTTTCTATTGTTCCCATTTTCAATGTCTCTGCATTCTTTAGTAGAAGTTCATTTGTCATATTACTAACTTCACGCTGTGCTTTCATAGCTTGATTCAAATGAGATATTCCAAGAGCAAGTACTATTTGATTTTTCCACAATGGAATAGTATTTACTATAGTAGATTGAATTTTTTCTGCCATTAGATTATTGCTATTTTGAACCAATCTTATCTGTGGAGCCATTTGAAGTGATACCATTCTAGTTAATTCTAAGTCATGAATCTTCTTTTCAAATCTGTCACAAAGTGAAACCATATCGTTTACAGATTGAGCATCTTCTGTTGAACCAGACAAACTTGCTCTTTCTCTTAATTTTGGCATCTCAAGCTCTTTCATATCTTTTAGCTTTTGTTTCCCTGCTATAATATACATTGTAAGCTCTTTTGAATAAGCTAAGTTTAATTCATACATTTTATCAAGCATTGCTATATCTTTCAATATTTTAACTTGATGCTTTTGAAGTTCTTTACTTACTTTGTCTACATTTACTTCTGCGCTATCATACTTAGTTTTTAAATTTGAAATTTTATTATTTGCCTTTTTAAAAATTCCTAAAAAACCACCTTGTTCTTTTTCGTCAGCTGAGAATGATTTTAAATCAGTAACTAGATTTGTAAGCATATCACCAACTTCGCCTAAATCTCTAGTTTTAACACTCTTTAAAGCGGTTTCCGAAAATCCCGCTACCTTTTTTTGAGCCCCAGCTCCATATTGCAAAATCATATTTGTATTTGTAATATCTATTTTTTCTGCAAACTCTTTTACCATTTTACGCTCAGCTTCTGATAGTTTTTCTTCTTCTGGGTCTTTTTCATTCTTTTTCATTAATAGGTCAGAATTATTTATATCATTTGTTTTTGTTTCTTCACCAAATGGGTCAAGTGTTAGTGTTGGCATAACTGGTATATCATCTAAATTATTCATTCTATAGTTCTCTCCTCTTCCTTCATAAAGTACTAATTATATACTTATATCTTACATATTTTTATCCTTCATAACTACTTAACTGTTCAAAAATAACAGAATATTTTTTATATTACAGTTAAAACTTTCCACCTGTTAATCCCTCTTGAACTAACATATTTTCTAAAACAGTAATATCTGTAGATATGTCAATAGCTTCATCCTCAAATAGAGAATCCAGTTGGTTTTCAAAAGCCACTACAATTGTACTCATTGTACTTTCAATGCTTTCCATAGTTGTTGTTATATTTTCTCTGTCTATTCCTTGTTCTTCCAATATATGATATGAATTTAAAAGCTTTAAAGTAGTTGGAATATAATAATCCATAAATTTTTGTATCTGAATAAGTTTTGATGGGTCATGTTTTACAACATCAAATATTTTACTTGTAACATCTTCTACTTGTATAATTTTCTTGCACATTGATTCTGATTTAATATTTTCATTAGCCTCTTTTATTTGTCTCAAATAGTCCATTCCCTTTTTAATAATCATATCAGCTTCATTGCTATTCTCAACTTCATCTTCTTCAACTTCATATACTACATCTTCATATGTTGGTGGAACTCCATCTTCATTTGTCAATACAATTTGATTATTTCTTTTATCAATATAAGTATTTATAAAGTAATTTTTATCTATCATCTTTTGCACATCTTTTATTATAAATTTTAGTGATTTAGATGTACTTTCTGCAATAAGTTCTACTGGAATAATATTTTTATTACTTATGATTGTACAGTATTTTTTATAACGAGAAATTTGGTCTCCTAATCTTTTACCTTTAAAAATACAAACTCCACCTATTATTAAGAATAAAGCACATACTTGAATAGGAAGTATAACTGCCCATCCAATTATAATTGAAATAGTTGACAATACTAAGGCTGATAGTGTAAATAAGCCTACTAGACCCCATCCAACGATCTTCAAAAACTTACTTAAAAACGAATTTATTAATACAGATTTTTTAGAAAAATTCTCTGGTTTATACATGATTTATATCCTTTCATTTTTACTAATATTATTATTATATTTCAGTTTGATTATACAATTACTTACTTATTACTGTCAAGGAATTTGAAATTCTACAAATTATTTCAAATAAAGTAATAGACTTAAATGTAAGTACATTTTCTAACTAAAAATGTACTTACATTTAATGCTATACAAAAATAAGAGAACTTAATTTTAAGTAAATTTAAGCCCTCTCATTTTTTATATTTATATAATTATCATTATTTATCTCATCTATACTTAATCCAAATAAAAAATTATATTAATAAAGATTTGCAAATATCTCTCTTATTTCTTCTCTACTAAGTTCTACATAATTATTGGCAAGTAATCTCTGTTGATTGGCTATCGTACTATCAGTAAATTCATCTATCTGACTTTCTACCATTCCATACTCTCTTAGAGCTTTCTTAGTTATTAATTTGTTTAAGAATTTCTCTAATTCTCCATAAACGTCACAATTAGAGTCACATTCAAGAGCATCTGCTAAAATTTTTGTACATTGCGTAATCTTTCCATTAGGATTTTTTCTAGAGTACATCTTAAATACTTCAGTAAAGAACTGATAATTTGCTTCCCCATGTGCAACATGGAAAGCTGCACCTATCGAATAAGATAAAGCATGCACTGCTGCACAACCAGCATTTCCAAAAGCAATTCCTGCATAGTTTGATGCAAGTACAAAGTCCTTAAGATGATTGAATCTCTCTTCTTCTCCTTTATCCACAATCTTTTTATATCCATCCATAATCATTTTTATAGCCTGTAAAGAATATATTTCTGTAAATGGACTTGCTTTTGGAGATAGATAAGACTCAATAGCATGTATAAGAGCGTCCACTGAACTTGTTACAAAAAATTTATAAGGCAATCCTTTTACTGACTCTGGAATTAATACTGCATAATCTGCATAAGTTTCTTCTACTGCAAGACCCTTTTTAGTATGCTTAGATTTTAACTCTGCAATGGCTACATTTGTTACTTCACTTCCTGTACCACATGTTGTAGGAACTACCACCAATTCTTTTACTTTTTTAGGTGCTACTTCTCCTTCAAATAAGTCAATAGACTTCTCTGGAACATCAAGTGCTAATATCTTGCATATATCAACTATTGTACCTCCTCCAAAAGCGATAATTCTATTGAAATTGTATTTCTTCATTTCTTTTGTCATAGAATCTATCATTTCATCAGATGGTTCACCTGTTCCAAATTTTTCTTGGAAAATTAAATTGGTATCTATTCCAAGAGGTTTCATATATGGTTCATATATAAATTCATTTGTAATTACTAAATCATTTTTTCCTATTTTAAATTCTTCATTGAATTCTTTAAATGTATCAAAATAAAATATTTTTGGAACTACTCTAAGTGCTTCCATACTTAACACCCCTCTACTATTAATATTTCTCCTTAAATCGTTTTTCAAACTCTAATGCTAGATTTTCTCTTACACTTGGATGAGCAATATTGATTAAATTTCTTGCCCTTTCTCTAAGAGATTTCCCTTTTAGTTCTGCTATACCATACTCAGTTACAACATAGTCAATATCATTTCTAGATGTTGTTATAGGAGCACCTTCATCCACAATAGAGACAATTTTTGAAATTACTGTCCCATCTTTTTTTGTAGTTATTGAAGGCATTGCTATAATTGCCTTTCCATCTTCTCCCATAGATACTCCACGTATGAAGTCAACTTGACCTCCAACTCCACTAAATTGTCTAAGACCCATTGCCTCTGCAACTACCTGTCCCATCAAATCAACTTGTATAGCAGAATTTATAGACACCATTTTATGTTGTTTCATTATAACTGCTGGATGATTTACATAGTCTACAGGTTTCACTTCAACTACTGGGTTATTATTAGCAAAATCATATAATTTTTTAGTTCCCATTAAAAATGTAACTGTCATTTTTTCTTTATCAAAATTTTTATATTTACCATTTATAACACCTTTTTCATAGAGAGCTAGGGTTCCATCTGAAATCATTTCTGAATGAATTCCTAAATCTTTTTTATCTGTTAAAAATAACATAACTGCATCTGGAATTCCACCAATTCCAAGTTGTAAAGTAGAACCATCTTCAATTAGAGAAGCACAGTTTTTACCTATTGCTTCTTCTACTTCTCCAATCTTAGCAGGTTGCAGTTCATATAAAGGTTGTGACTTTTCAACTATATAATCAAACTCTGATACATGAACTACTTCACCATAAGTTCTAGGAAATTGGTCATTTACTTGAACAATTACTGTTTTAGCAGTTTTAATAGCCTCATAAGTATAATCAACTGATGTTCCTAGGCTACAATACCCATGTTCATCTGGTGGAGTTACCTGAGCTAAAACAACATCACATTTTAATCTTTTCTCTCTAATTAATTTTGGTACTTCATGAAAGAATGCAGGAGTAAAATCTCCATCTCCATTTTCAATTGCCTTTCTTACATTTCCACTTACAAACATTGGATTTACTCTAAAGTGAGTTTCCATTCCCTCACCAGTATATCCACCACTGCCTAGACTTACCATATGCTTAATCTCAACATTTTTATACTGTTTTGCATTTTCAATCATTGCCTCTACTAGTGCAGGAGGCTCACCTACACAATGTGCAAATACTACTGTATCCCCATCTTTAATATGCTTTACAGCCTCTATAGCAGTACATAACTTACTTTGATACAATTCTCGCCAATTCAATGAAATCACCCCATCTAACTCTTATTTAAGCCTCACAAATCGCTGATTCTATTATATTTATAGCTCTTTCTATATGACTAAAATCCCAAATTTTAATATATGATTTCTTAACTTTATATTGTTGGTAGGATGCACATAAAGTTGTGCATCCTCCAATTATAAGTAATAAATCATATTCTACATCTTCTTCTGCTACGCTAAAATCTACTCTACCATTAAAGTGCTCTTTGATTATTGCTAGAGCCTTCCCTCTTTCGTATCTAGGGTTACAGCCCCCACAAAATCTAACTCCACAGGTCATGTGTAAATTCTCCTTCTAAAATCTCTTTTTATAACTCAAACTACTACTTTATAATCATTCTTATACGATATATTTTTTCATTAATTAGTATAAGTCAATATATTTTCCCATTTATATATCAACTTTTTTATATATTAACTTTTTATAAATTTAGAGCTTTTTCTTTTTTTATTCCTGCAATTGTCTTAGCTAATTCTTTCTTCTGATTTATATTTCCTTGTCTTGAAATCATTATTCTTTGTGCCTGTGGTGAACCTGCTCCATGCATTGACTCAGTTCTATAACCAACAGCAGATGAGCCAAGACATATATTTTCTAAGAATCTTAATATTCTCATTCTTTCTTCTGTTGAAGCTACTGAAGAAGCTTTAAAATATTTATTACATACTTCACCTATTGTCATTCCACTTGTTCCAACTTTTAAATCTGACTTGAAGTCTTTTTCTGAAGGCATAGTAACCATAAGCCCACCAGCTATATCTTCTGCAAGTCTCACTATTTCATAAGGGAATCTAGTTACATTTTGTTTACATACATTTGCAAGAAGTAAATCTATTTGATAGTTTCCAGCCTCTGTCTTATGTCCTTCTGATGAACATGCTATACCACAACAATATAAGCTTTCATTAAGGTGAGTCATTTCTATTAATTTATCTTTTATATGAGAAGCTTTGTTTGCTCCATTGTAATCAGCTGCTAAAGCTGCTGCTCCTATTATTACATCCCCTACTCCAACTTTACATCCACCATAACTTTGTCTATGATATCCAGCAAATCTTTCTACCAACATACCAGAGAAATCCCACTCTCCGCATAAGAAGATTCTATCATTTGGAACAAATACATTATCAAATACTACTAGAGCTTCTTGACCTCCAAACTCTTTATTTCCTAAGTCAACATCTGCTCCCTCTTCTAATTTTCTAGTATCACAAGATTGTCTTCCATAAATCATAAACACACCTTCAGCATCTGAAGGAACTGCAAATGATACAGCATAGTCTTTATCTGCTTCAGTCATGCTTATAGTAGGCATTATAAGATGTTCATGTGAATTTATTGAACCAGTTTGATGAGCTTTTGCTCCTCTTACCACTATTCCATCTTCTCTTCTTTCAACTATGTGAAGGAACATATCTGGGTCAGGTTGAGCACTAGGTGATAATGCTCTATCTCCCTTAGGGTCAGTCATAGCTCCATCAACTACTAAATCGTTTTCTTGTATATAAGTTAAGTATTTTACAAAATTATCATGATAATTAGTTCCATGCGCTTTGTCGCACTCAAATGTTGTTGAATATACCGCATTAAAAGCATCCATACCTACACATCTTTGGAAACAAGAAGCTGTTTTTTGACCACATAGTCTTTGCATTTTAACTTTTTTTATCAAATCATCAGTACTTTGATGAAGATGACCAAATCTATTTATTTTTTCTCCTGTAATATTTGAAGTAACTGTCATTAAATCTGCATATTCTGGGTCATGTGCCAAATCATAAGTAGCTGCTACACAATTTATAGATGGTCTAATCATTGGATGGTCAACCCAATTTTTAACCTCTTCACCAAACATATAAACTTTAGTATTTAATTTTCTCAAACTTTCAATATATTGAGCTCCTGTCATTAATGCCATAATAAAACCACTCCTTCTCTTTTATAATAATTTTTATTTATGTTAATTTATAATACTTCCTTCTTTTGTTCGTCTTTCAATCTTCTAAATTTACTTCAATATTTTAAATTAAATTCATTTTTAGTTTAGATTCATTCTAAATTAAAATATATTTCTATTTTAATTTAGAATGAATACTTTTTTATATTTGAATTTTATCCCCAAAGTTCTTCATCTGTAGGCACTTCATTTTCTGGCATATAATAAGCAATTCTAGAAATATTAATTAAATGTTTGTAGTCAAGATTTTCAGAAATACTATTATTTCCCCAAGAACCACAACCTAAGGTATTTGTAGGTGCAAGACCATTAAAGAAGCTTCCTCCAGCACTTGTAGCACAACATTGATTAATTACAAATCTTGATACTTCTATATTTTCTCCTGCATATTCTATGTTCTTAATTGTATTTGAATGTATAGATACACTATGTCCTTTTCCTTCTACATTTAGATTTGCTTTTGCAATAGCTACTCCTTCTTCAAAGTCTTTATACTTATATGCAGATATAACTGGACACATTTTTTCTTTTGCAAGTATGTCTTCTTCACCTGGTCCATCTGCTTCTATTACTATTATTTTTGTATCTTTTGGTATTTCAACTCCTGCAATGTTTGCGATTGCATGAACTGATTGTCCTACTGCATCTTTATTCATAGATTTATTCACAAACATGGCATTTCTAAAAGCTTCTTTTTGTGCATTATCTCTAACTATAAATCCTTTGTTACTTTCAAATTCATCCATTACTTTATCAAACATTTCTTCTGCCACTATCACTGATTGCTCACCTGAGCAAATTATACCATTATCAAATATTCTTCCAGCTATGATTTTAGGTACTGCTTCTTTAATATCTACATCTCTGTCTATAATACATTGGACATTTCCTGCTCCTACACCAAGAGCTGGTTTTCCACTTGAATATGCAGCTCTTACCATTCCCATTCCACCAGTAGCAATTACTACATCTGCTGATGAAATTAAATTTCTCGTATTTTCTCTTGATTGTTGGTCAAGTATTTGTATTAGATTTTCTGGTGCTCCTATTTTTTCTAATTCTTCATTAATCATATCAACAGTCTTAGTACTACATCCAATTGCTTTATGATGTGGTGTTATAATAATTGCATTTCTTCCCTTTAATGCAAACATAGCATTACTCATAGGTGTAACTATTGGATTTGTACAAGGAGTTATTGCTGCTACAACTCCAATTGGTTTAGCTACTTTTGTTATTCCTGTTTCTCTATCTATATCAATTATACCAACTGATTTCTTATCTTTTAAATTATTATATATAACTTTCGCTTTACTTTTATTTTTAGCTACTTTATCTTCATATACACCCATTCCAGTTTCTTCTACTGCAAGTTTAGCTAAATATTCGGCGTTATAGTATACTACCTTTCCAACTATCTTCACTATTTTATCCACTTGTTCTTGAGTATAACATTCAAACTCCCTTTGAGCTTTTCTAGCCCTCTCAATGTATCCATTAATATATTCTTTGCTTAAATCTTCAAAGTTTTCTACTGCTTTTTCCATTTTTAATATTCCTCCAATTTATTAAATATTTTTATAATGCACTTTCAAAAGTTTCTGACTTCTTCATTGTACCTGTACTCATAAATTTACTATGCCATGATAAAGCTTCGTCTAATATATGAGGAGTTTGTTTTGCTCCATTTTGACATGCTCTATTTAGGTAATCCATAAGTTGATCTTTATAATCTGGATGAACACAATTTTCTATTATCTTAATAGCTCTTTCTCTAGGTGCAAGACCTCTTAAATCAGCATATCCTTGTTCTGTTACAATTACCATTACATCATGTTCAGTGTGGTCTACATGAGATACCATAGGTACTATTGATGATATATCACCATTTTTTGCAATTGATTCAGTACTAAATATAGTTATGGCTCCATTTCTAGCAAAATCACCAGAACCACCGATTCCATTCATCATCTTTGAACCCATGATATGAGTTGAGTTTACATTTCCATAAATATCAACCTCAATTGCAGTATTCATTGCAATTACACCAATTCTTCTAGCTATTTCTGGGTTGTTACTAATCTCTTGAGGTCTCAATATAATCTTATCTTTAAAGAAATCTATATCATTTTCAAATTTTATTAATCCTTCTGGTGATGGGCTTACAGATGTAGTTGATGCCATTGTAACTTTACCCATTCTTATTAAGTCCAACATAGAGTCCTGCACAACCTCTGTATAACAAGTTAAATTCTCAAATTCAGATTCACATAGTCCATATAAAACTGCATTTGCTACACTTCCTACACCAGATTGAAGAGGAAGTAAATTTTTTGACAATCTACCTGATTTTACTTCTTCTCTAAGAAATGCAATAATATTATTTGATATTTTTTTTGAAGCTTCATCTACAACACCCAATGGACGTGTTTTATCTTGCATATTAGTGATTACTATTCCTGCAATCTTATCTAAACCACAAGGTATATATGTCGTTCCGATTCTATCTTTAGGATGATTTATTTCTATTGGTTTCCTGTTTGGCGGATTTTCTGTAATATATATATCTGCCATACCTTCCATCTCCATTGGTTTTGCCAGATTTATTTCAACAATTACTTTGTCTGCACTTTTTACAAAAGATGGTGAATTTCCTATCCCACTAGTTGGTACAATATCTCCATTTTCAGTTATGGCAAGTGCTTCTATTATCGCTACATCCACTTTAGGTATAGTTTTATAGTTTAAAAATTGAGTAGAATGACTTAGATGCATATCTATATAATTAACATCACCTTTATTAATACTGTTTCTAAGTATTGAATTAGTTTGATAAGGAAGTCTTCTTTCAATTATTCCTGCTTCTGCCCATGCTCCATCTACTTCTGGTCCTAAAGATGCTCCTGAATATACAGTCAATTTTATCTTCTCTCCACTTTTTACCCTTTCTGAAACCGCTAATGGTACTGCTTTTGGGTAACCTGAAGGTGTGAATCCACTAAGTCCAACAACCATCCCATTATTTATAAGTTTAGCAGCTTCATCTGCATTCATAATTAAATCACATAACTTTTTATTTCTTAATCTTTCGCTTAATTCTTCAAATACTCCTTCATTATTCATAAATATCCCCCCATATAAAATCTTATTTACATTGGAAGTTTGTGTAAAACTATAACCAATATAACTTTAGTTAACAGTGCAAATGGATAGGTAGCACCATACCCCGCTGCTGGGTCATCACTATCAAGAGCATCAACAGCAGCTCCAAGACCTGGTGTTGATGTCATACCACCACAGACAGCTCCAGATAACAAAATCCAATTTAGTTTGAATACATACTTACCAACTAAAAATCCAATCATCATAGCTGTAATTCCTACTACTATAGCTACTAAAGCTAGATGCATCCCAGATGTCATAATTGAATCAACAACTTTACCACCATATCTTAATCCAACTATTGCTAAGAAAAATACTAGACCTATTTGTTTTAGAATATTTAATACTTTTTCTTCCATTCTGAAATTTACTATACCTATCTTACCTATATATCCAAGTATTAGAGATACAATTAAAGAACCACCAGTTGCCCCTAATGTAAAGTATCCTAATGGTCCCATGAACACGTGTATTCCTCCAACTAAATATCCAGCAAGACATGTTAAGAAAAATGTTATTATATTAAATGGAACTTCTGGTATCGTTTTACCACCAACACTATCTCTAGCTTCTTTCATTTCTTTTTCATATTTTCTTCTTTCTTCTCTAAGGTCCATTCTAAATATTTTAGGAAGGAAATTTACTCCTAAAATCACTATTAATACTCCAAAAGGATAGGCAACTGCATGCCCTATACCAACACCTGCTTCAGCATATGCGATATACTTATCTATTTGCTCTTGAGTTAGTGATGTAGTTGTAGCTACATCCAATTTTCCCTCTGGATCAACTACTTTTAATATTTCTTTTTTATCTTTTATTGATGCTTTCTCAAACTCTTTTGATACATCTTCTGCATGTTTACCAGCTGTTTCTAGAGCAGCAGCTAGACCAGGAGAACTTGTTAGTGCTCCTGTATAAACACCAGAAACCTCATATGCACTACTTCCTTTATTACTTGATAGCAAAGTCATTGCATAAGTCATAGAGCCTCCTATAAAAGTTATAAGCACTCCTAAAACTACAAATCTAGCTCCATACTTCTTAAGTACAGCTTTCATATCCTTAGCAGCCAATAAACCAACTGCTGCAACAAATATAATTAGAAAAAAATCAAAGAAATCAGAAGAAATAATTCCATTGCCCATCATGATAGTTGCTGCCTTATACCCTGCTGCTGTCTCTCCTTTTGCTATTACTGAATTTCCTAAGCTATACACAAGCCATCCAATAAATAATCCTGTAAATAACGCTCCTGACACTCCAAAATTAAACTTCCCAAATTTAATTTTTCCAAATAATATTCCTGTAATTACAGCAGCGAACATAAGGACAAAAGGGTTCATTAAAAAATCCATTAACTCAAATTTCACCAAACCACTCCCTTTCATATTTTGTTATTAAATTAACGATATTTATTAAAAAATATATCTCTCCCCTCTTTGCAAACTTTGCAAAATTATATTTTGTTATTAAATTAACATTTCTAATTAAAAAAATTTCATCCCTCTAACATTAGTTTTTTATGTTACAATTTAGTTAACAGTTAAATTACATAAATACTAATTATTTTTAGATAGTTAAATTTTTAATATTCATTGATATAACTAGGTTTTAAATAGTTGTTACCTAAATTATGTCAGCTATTATCTTTTGTTAATTTAATAATAGCACTATTCTTAATAGATTGAAAATATCAAAAACTTATGATATGATAGTTTAAAACTATTCTATTTTTCTACAATAATATACAAAACTTATATTGTTGTTAATTATATACTTGTCACTAATTACATAAATGAAAGGAACTATTAACCAATGAACATAAATTATCTATATTATTTCCAAACTGTTTGTAAATATAAAAACATGACTAAAGCAGCAGAAAGTATTCATATTTCTCAACCATCTATAACCTTAGCTATTAAAGAATTAGAAAAGGAACTCGGTTTTGAACTTTTTTTTAGAATAGGTAATAAAATAGATTTAACTCCTGAAGGTAAGATTTTCTTAGATAAGGCAATAAATTTCACGAGACAATTTGAGGATTTTCAAAGTGATGCACTAGATTTAGGAAAAAAAAGAAAAGCATCTCTAAAAATAGGAATTCCTACAGTTTTAGGTACTTTTTTACTTTCAAAAATACTACCTAGATTTAATGTAATTTATCCAGATATTGAGCTTAAAATTTTTGAAGTCCCAACCTTTGTGGGTGCCAAAATGATTGAAGAATCTACACTTGATTTTTGCATTGGTATAATTGATAGTGATATTTATGATGATATAGATTCAAAAACAATATATAAAACAGAATTATATTTAGTTACAAATCCTAAAAATGAATTAGCAAAACAGTCCATTATTTCAAACTATATGTTGAAAAATATTCCTTTTGTCATACTATCTGAAGGTTCTTATCACTACAAAATTATTACAAAAAGACTTGAGAAGGTTAAACCAAATATAATTTTACACTCAAATCAACTTTCTACTATTCGTTATTTATTAGAAAATGATTTAGCTTCAACGATACTATATAAAGAAATATTCCAGAATACCGAAAATCTCTGTTCAATTCCTTTAGAACGTGCAATTACTGCCAATATTGGTGTTCTTTGGAGAAAACATCAATATATATCTCATAGTATGAAACTTTTTATTGAATATATGGCTTCTATTCATATAAATTAATATTTCTACATATTATGTAAATACAGCATTATATATATTTTGATAAATATTATAAATATTTTTGAGTATCAGTATAACAATAAAATATATTATCTCAAAAGAATTACAATGATATACATTCATAACTTAAATATTATTATACTGATACCTTTAATATTAATTTTACCTATTTTAATACTCATATTTTTAATTGGGTTTACTTGGACAACCTAGCAAGAAACCCACGCATCCAGAGACAAAATCTCTCATCTGTGAAATAGTTCCTAGAGATGCTGTTGCTGGTGTTGTAAAATTTCTTACAATAAAAAGTACTATTAATGCTACTATACAAATCACAGTAGCTATAACAATTTGCAATTCACTAGTTTCTCCTTTTTCAATCTCTTCATCATTATTAACAGTCACTTTTTTATCATTATTTTGATAATTGTCACTTTCTAACTCAAATCCAATAGTATTTTTCACATTCATTATATTATTTTGACTTGGTACTTGACCGTTATTAGAAGAATTATCATCTATAAAAATATTTGAATATGCATCAGTATTTGTAACTTTTCTTGAAGTTCTACTTATAAAATTAGCACTTAAAAAGTATCCAAATATTGCTGCTGAAGTAGTTCTTATCACTACATCAATAGTAGTAGTATCTTGTGAGTTAACTTCATTGACAAACAATGTGTATATAGATTCAAACATGAGTATTGCCATAACAATTATAAGACATCTATCTATCAATTTAATTTTGTACCAGGCTTTTTTTATGTTTTTCATAAACTTATGTTTTTTATTCATGGATATTATCACCTCACATAATAAAATTAAGCCCTCTTTACTAAGATATGTAGAGAGAGCTTAATGGTGAGATTACAATATTATTTTGTGTAAAAAATTATATAAAAATTAAATTATTTGTCTAAAATCATCAAATCTTTAGGGAATTTAGTTAATCTTTCAGGTCCATTTTTTGTAATTAAAACAGTATCTTCTATTCTAACTCCTCCCCATCCTGGGAAATAAATACCTGGTTCCATTGTTATTATACATCCTTCTTCTATTGTTTTATCACCATAATTACCAATAAAAGGTTCTTCATGAACATCTCTTCCAACCCCATGTCCTATCCCTTGATAATAGTAATCTTCATATTTCTTAACAACTTTTCTTATTTCTGCATCTGGAATTGTAGCATGTACACCAGCCTTCATGTTTTCAACTCCAACATCTTGTGCTTCTTTAACTAAATTATAAATCTCTAATTGTTTTTCAGATGCTTCTCCAACTATAAAAGTTCTAGTTGTATCAGAAATATATCCATTGTACATAGCTCCATAATCTACAAGTACAAAGTCACCATTTTCTATAACCTTGTCACTTGGTTTACCATGAAGCAATGAAGTTTTTGCTCCTGATATCAATATAGTTTCAAATCCTATATTTTGAGCTCCATTCATTTTCATAAAATATTCTAGTTTTGTAGCTAATTCTATTTCAGTAACTCCAGCTTTTATATGTGGAACTAACTCTTCTAATGCTTTATCAGCTATTTCACAAGCTTTTCTTGTATTTTTAATTTCTTCTTCATCCTTTACATATCTAAGAGTCTCTACAATATTTTCTGTAGGTATCAATTCCCCTCCATCTTGTTCAACTAAATTTTTAAGTTCTTCATATTTATCAAATATTATATTTGTGCTTTCAAATCCAAGCTTTTTTATACATACTTTATCACACACACTTTTTACAGCTTTTGCCACACTTCTATCAAAATTATGCCAGTTTATAATTTCAAAACCTTTACAAACATTTTCAGCAAGCTCCATATATCTACTATCAGTAACTAAAAAATTTCCATCTTTACAAATAACTGCATATGCTTCTTCATCAGGAAAGCCACTTATGTAATTTACATTTGTTTTTTTTGTTAAGTATAATGCATCAAGTCCTTTAGCTTCTAACAATTCTACTACTTTTTCTACTTTACTCATGATTTTGCCTCCAAAAAATAATTTTTGCTTTAGTTATATTATATCACTAATAATGTTATTTTTTATCTTATAGATGCTTTATTTCTAAAATTTTTTCATATGTTATTAATATTGTTTATACATTTCTACTAATTTTTTACTTAGTATAAGTAACAACAAATAAGTAAAAAAATATTACTATGATAAAAACCCTTCCTATTTCTGTTTTATCAGTTATAAATATTTAATTATCTTTATATACTTACTTTGATAATAAAAATAATATAAGTTGAGTAACAAAAATAACATATAGTTATAGCGTAGAAGGCTATAACTATATGTTATTCATTTACATGTATAATTTATATTTATTTTGCAGTGTATCCAGCCTTGATTAAAGTTTCAACAGCTAAATCACCTTTAGCATCATTTACAAGAACTATTGGCCCTGTACAACCCATACCACTTTCAGCATAGATTCCATTTTTCCATAATTCAGATACTGCATCTTCTAAGTCCATTATATCAACACCAGCTATTTGACGAGTAACAACCTCTTTATCTGGCATTTTAACTTCTACTTTTTCAGCTTTAACTTCTTTTTTAGTAAGAGAAGCTATAATATCATCAAATTTTGCACTTTTAACTTTTGTAAATTCACTTCTTGCAATATTATTTATTTCTCCTTTTACAACATCATAAGCATATTTTAATGCATTAGCTACTACTGGAGAACCTGATGCTCTTGATACTATGAGTACTCTTCTATCATAGTCTTCTCCTACTCCAGGACCATACCCAAAGCCTTGAGCTTCATAGTCTCCACCTGTAGTATATGAAGAAAATACTTTCATAAATATATTTCCAGATAATGTATCAGTAACCATAACATCAGGTGCACCTACAAGTAAATCATTACCTCTCATAACACATCCACCATCTGCTCTAATTGAATCTGCAAATTCTATATCATATCCATTATCTTTTAACTCTTTTAAACATTTTTCAACTTGTCTAGCTCCATCAACATTAAGTATTCCAACTTTTGGATGTTTATTTCCCATTGATTTAGCTGTAGCAATACCATAAATAGCATTTCTTACCATTGCTTCTATTCTATTAGTAGCACTTGTTCCTGTTGTTGTTGCAAGTATCATTTCTTTTCCTTTTGCTGGAGTTATTACTCTACCTACTGTAGATACTCCTATTGGAAAATTATAATGCATAGTAACACAAGCATCTATATATCCTGAATCTAATAATTCTTCCATTTTTCCATGCATTTCTTTTTCATCATTAACTTCAACTACTTCAAGGTCAGTTTCCACTTTTGGACCAATAAGTACTATATCAAATAAATTAGATTTTGCTAAGTGTGCACCATTAACTATGTTCTCTACACCATGTTCACTTCCAAGTGTAGTCACACCAATTCTTATTTTTTTGCCAAATTCGCCGCTTTCTATTGCATTAGCTACTTCTAAGAATACATCTGCGATTACTTTTTTTGACATATCCTCACCCCTATTCTTCTAACATATCTAATGCTAGTTTTTTCATAGATTCAGCTATTATCTTCTTAATTTCATCTTTAGATATTCCTGAAGTCTCTTCAGTAACACCTGTATTTCTTTCAGCTATAAAAGATACTCCATCAAATAAATTAGTCATTCTTCCTAAGAATAAACTACCTTTTCCAACTATCATAGCTCTATTTCTATCTCCTGTAGTTAAATCATCTATTAAAAATCCTATATAAGGAGCTCCTGATGGTATATGTCCTTGAGTTGGTGCCCATCCTGGTAATCCTTTATTAGTCACAAAATCTTTTAATTCTTTCTTCTCTAAGTCTCCACGCTTAACAGCAAGTGCACCTATCATTTTGTAGTTTGCTTCTGGAACATCTCCTGCTCCTGCTGGCTTAGTTATATCTGGATTTTGCATTTCAACTGAATATACATCAACATCTGTTATTTTTAAATTAGCTCTATCAAGACCTGAAGTTATAAGTGCTGTCATAACTGCTTGAGGTGAAGAACCAGTTCCCACTGTATGCTTACCTGTTAAATCAGTTCTTATAACTGGGTTTACACCATCATTTTCAGATACAAGTACTGCAAATCCTCCAACAACATCTTCAAGTACAGGAAGGCCTTTTTTAACATGGTCTTTAGCATTCATTCCAAGTTTAGCACTTGCTCCACCTGCTACTACCATTACATTTTTGTGTATCCCAGATTTTACTAAAGCTGCAGCTTGAATTAATGCATGTGTTGGTGCTGCACAAAATCCTCTTGTATCAGAACCAGTTGCGTTTTGAAGTCCAGCTATTTCAGCTATTGATTTAGCAAAGTTTCCTCCACCTCTTTGGTTTATATCTCCACAAGCTTCTTCTGAACACTCAATAACATAATCTATTTCAGCAGGGTCTATTTTACTATGTCTTAGCATTTGAATAGCAGATAAAACTCCAGATGCTTTTACTACTAAATTTTCAAACATTGTATGAGCATTTAAGTTAACATCTACGTCATGTGCTCTTTTTACATAGCCAACGAATTTTCCATCATGGTATAATCCTTCTGCTATGTGTGTTGCTACTAATTCCTTACCTTCTTCTATATCATCACCCTTTAATTTTCCTACAAATGGTGCAATTTCAGGGTAGTTATTTTCGATTTTTGGTTTTACTTCATCAATAAATTCTTGCGATAACTTTACTAAGTCAAATGCATCACTTATTTGCATTAAAGCTATAAACTCATCTTGAGGCATTATTTCACCAAATTTACCATTTCTAGTTCCCTCAACTTTTTGTTCACACCATGGCATTGGCAAATCTCTTAATTCTTCTGGTCTTCTGTTTCCTATGTAAACTTGATTTGGCATGTAGTTAACTACATCCTCATAACTTCTTATATGATTACCTACTTCTTGTAAAAATTCTGAATCTGGATTTGTTGCTCTTTCAACTGTACAAGTACTTCCATTTTGCACTATCATATCTGGAGTATGAATAAGTACATAGCCTGCCCCTTTTAAAACTGGATAAGTCATTTTGTGCACCTCCATAAATTTTATGAACACCTAATTTTAATTTCATTAAAGACTTCAATTATTATATTTTTATTTTATTGTATATTTTATTCTTTTTTTATGTATTTTGGTATTTTTTAAGATTTCATGAATGAATAACTCACATTTACCCATTCATGAAATCTATATTATTTTTTTGTGTATAGTTATTTTTTATTTTTAGTGTGTGTTTATATTTTTATCTATATAATATATGTGTGTGTTATTTTTATTTTTCAAATACTGTTTGACCATCTACTTCTGTAGTTAAAGCGTTTAATGCTTTTTCTACAAGGCCTCTTCTTAGGGCTTTTTCTTCTGTAGGGTCAAGTGCTGGATTTCCAAGTGGATGAGGTATTGCTATAGTTGGAACTATTCTGTTAGCCCCTACTGTTAACGAAATAGGTACTACTGTACACATATGAACTACTGGAAGTCCAGTTTTTTCTATTTCTTTTACCATCGTTGCACCGCAACGAGTACAAGTACCTCATGTAGAAGTTAAGATTACTGCATCTACACCATCAGCTACCAACGCTGCTCCAATTTCAGAAGCATATTTTTTAGAGTTTGCAACAGATGTACCATTACCTACAGTTGTGTAGAAAGTTTCATGTAATTTTCCTATTACACCTTCTTTTTCTAAGTCTCTAAGAACATCAACAGGTAATACTCTATCTGCATCTAAATTTGCATATACTGGGTCATATCCACCATGTGCAGTTTCATAAGTTTCTTCTGTTAAATCCATAACTCCTGCTATAGAATAAGTTCCATATTTAGAAGCTGAAGAAGATTCTATTCTATCTGGATTTCCTTTAGGAACTATACCACCAGAAGTAACTAAAGCTATTTTGCATTTTGATAAGTCTTTTACAGGATTACTTGGGTCAACTCTATCAAAATTTGGCATTGGATATTCAGTTTCAAATGACTCGCCTTTTATTTTCTTAATTAACATGTCAACAGCTCTCTTAGAACCTCTGTCTTCATGGAAGTAGTTAACTCTTATTCCTCTAGCTATGTATCCTTCTTCTTTAGGAGTTCCAATTTCTTCACCTTTAGCAAGTTTTATTGCAAGTTTAGCTATCTTAGGAAGTGCTTTTCTCATACCTGCTGCAGAATCAGAAGTTTCTACTACATAAACATCCTTTTTGAACATATCTGCACCTGGATTTTCAATGTACATACCTGTCAAAGCTGGTATACTTAAAGCATCTTTTACAACTTTAGTTATTGTTCCAGCAGCAACCCCATATCTACCAGCATTAAAGGCAGGCCCAGCTATAAAAAGTTGTGGTTCAAAACCTTTTATCATCGCTAAAACTTCTTCACTTGCGCTATCTATATTTTCATTGAAATAACTGTCTCCGCACACTACTGTACCAACTACTTCAATATCTTCACCTAATAATTTATCAAGTTGTAAACTTATTGGAGGTAAAGTTTCTGCCACATGTGGCTTAGTATCAGCTTTTTCTTCTCCACCTATACCAGCAAAGAACTGATTAATATAATGTACTACTCTTAGTTTTCCCATCTCTTAGTTTCACCCCTTTTGCTTTTAGGCATTAAAATTTGCAAAATTCTTCTCTTATACCAGACATTTCTTCTGCTATTTCTTCAACTTCTAAAACCATTTCCATCATACTTATTTGATCTTCATATACAGTTTCATCAAATAATTCTTTCATTTGTTCCTCTACAACATGGTAAACACTTAATCCTAAAGCAACTCCAGCAAGTGGTCCAGCGAAAGTTGGATCCCCCGCAGTTACTGTTTCGGCTGCAAGACCTGCAGCTTCGGCTTCAGCAGCACCTAGTAAAATCACAACATTTTCAGCTCCGAATTTATCAGCAGCTTCTTTAACTCTGTTTTGATTTTCTAAGTCCATAGCCCCAGCAGCTGTTCAGACAAAGCATTCTGTAGATGAGAAAACAACCTCTGCTCCTTCTACTGTTTT
Organism: Clostridioides sp. ES-S-0001-03; assembly: GCF_020676075.1. Lineage (NCBI taxonomy): Bacteria > Bacillati > Bacillota > Clostridia > Peptostreptococcales > Peptostreptococcaceae > Clostridioides > Clostridioides sp. ES-S-0001-03. The sequence goes on from NZ_JACVWJ010000004.1 coordinate 131,104, forward strand.
TACACATTCTTCTATTGCAGGTCCTGGTATACCATCACGGTCACCTATTATAAGAACCTTTTTATTACTAAGTAAACTCATAATAATCCTCCTCATTATATTTCTAATTATTTATATATCCATAACATTCATTATGTTTTGATAGATTTATTTACAATCTTTTTAATTGATATTACTCAATCATGATATTACTAAATCGTTTAATGAAATAACTCTTAATATCCTTTAGCAGTTAAATGACCAAATCCTGTTTCATTAGTTGCACCTGTTATAGCTTGTATTTCAACTTCAATAGTTCCATCAGCTTTTAAACTTCCATCAGAACCACCAGCTATTACATCTACTACTTCTAAGTGTCCAATTACCTTATCTAACTTAGGAAGTACTACAACTTGGTTAGCATTTCCACCTGTTACAACAGCATCTGCTCTTACATCTGCATCTGCAAGTGATTGAGAACCTCCATCACGTCCAGCATATTCATCTGTAACTATAACTGTTTTTACACCTTGCATTTCTATTTTTTTGCAGTTCATTATAAGGTCAGTATCTGGATTTCCAAAACCTTCTTGTGAAACTATAACTGCGTCTAATCCTAAGTATTTACATAACTTAGAAGTCCAGTTTGAAGATCTTTCTTTATCTGCTAGGTAAACATTTTCATTAGTTATAATTACACCTACAAAATTTATATCTTTACCATGTCTTGCATATAAGTCTTCAACAACTCCATTGTTTATATGAACATAACTTGGATTTTTATCACATGCAGAAACACAGTTACCACTTACAATTGCTCCGTCCATTAATTCTGTTGGATATAATAAAGTTGGTACTATTTGTTTTGCATCTACACCATATACATAAGTGTCATGTAATAATCCTTGAGTTTGAAGCATGTAAACATATCCTACTTTTGGAAGTTCTGGATACTCTTTTATTGACTCAAGAAGAGGTTTAGTTTCATACACTGAAACTTCGTCTGGAGTAAGATTTCTTGCTGCTTCTCCTAAATACATTGCTGCTTTGAATCCTATCATTCTAACAGCTTTCTCATGAGCGTATTGTTTTAAACCATCAATAGGTTCAGCTACTACTACTACATTATTTAATTTAGAAAATGGAGTGTATTTAGCCCCTTCTCCAGTCATATCTACTATACCTTCTTGGAAACCTACTATCTTTCCAGTAGTTACAACAGCTACACCTTTTAAAGCATGAGTTTTTCCTTCTCCTACAGTGTCAACCTTAGACATGATACCTGGGAATATTCCCCCATTACCTTCAACTTTTACTCTTGGCTCAATAACATCTTTTACAGGTGTTATTCTTATGCTTTCACCTGGACGAGCTAATTCTATATCTATAGACTTAATATGCTCATCTCCACCAATTTCTTGTAGCATCTCTTGCTTATTGATGAATAATACTCCATCTTTCACTTCTGTTACATCACCAAATTGAATATCTTTTATAAAGATTTTCCCTAATTCAAGACGCATACTTGCACCTCCTGTTATTTAATTTTGTATATATGCATTTGAGTTTTTCTCAAAGTTATATCAATATTTTCTAACTTATTTTAAAGATGTTTTCATATTGTGTTTTTATGTCTTGATATTTGTTTTATTACTAAAAATTCTTTATCGTAAAAAAAATATTTTATCCAAAATTATTTTTTTAACAAACTAAGACATAAAAATCCTTTTTATTTTACTTCTAGACTTAAATCGATTTTTTCTTTGTTTTTGTTAATATTGTATCAATATATTAAAGATATTTTTTAATCATATCTTCTATATTAGTAATTGTAGCATCATCCTTAGTAACTTCGTCTACTTTTTCTCCATCTTTGTATATAGCCATAGTTGGAAGTCCTAATACTTTTTGTTTTATCGCTAATCTTCTAGCTTTTGTTGTATCCATTTTACAGAATTTTATTTTATCCCCATAAGTTTCAGCTAATTTATGAACATCTGGCATTAAAGCTTTACAAGGTTCACAACCTTCACTCCAGAAATCAACAAATACAAAACCTTCTGCGTTTAAAACTTCTTCATCAAAAGTACTTTTATCTAAATCTAACATTTTCATGTTCCCCCTTGAAATTTTTATTTTATTTTAATATTTTAAATATTATTCATTAACTTTACTTTATAACTTTTTAGTTTTCAAACTTTTCATCAATATATTTTTCAGCTACTATAGATGCAATTGCTCCATCGTTAGTTGCAGTTACAACCTGTCTTAGAGTCTTAGATCTGCAATCACCTGCTGCAAATACACCTGGTATATTAGTTCTCATGTCTTCATCAGTTATTATGTAACCTTTTTCATCCATATCAACTTTGCCTTTGAATAAATCAGTTTGAGCATCTAATCCAACGAAAACAAATACTCCCATTGTTCCATCCTCTTCATCTGCAAAGTATTCATGAGTTTCTCCAGTAACTTTATTTTTAAATACAACTGATTCTAATATTCCATCACCTTTTATTTCTTCTATTACTGTATCTAGTAAAAACTCTATCTTTGGATTAGCCTTTGCTTTTTCTTCAACACTTTTAGCGCATCTAAATCCTTGTCTTCTATGTACAATTGTTACTTTTCTAGCAAACTTAGTTAAATACATTGCTTCCTCTAATGCACTGTCTCCTCCACCTACAACAAAGACTTCAAAGTCTTCAAAGAAATCTGCATCACAAGTTGCACAATATGAAACCCCTTTACCAGTAAGTTCTTTTTCTCCTGGGCAACCAATTTTTCTTGGTGTTGCTCCTGTTCCTATTATTACTGCTTTTGCTCTATATTCTGCCTTTTGTCCTTTTAAAACTTTTATATCTCCATCTAGTTCAGTATCTACAATGTTGTCTCTTAACATTTCTGCTCCGAACTCTTTACATTGCTCAACCATTCTAGCTATTAGACTTGGTCCTGTTGCATTTGGAACTGACCCTGGATAATTTGCAATTTCATGTGTTATTACAATTTGCCCACCAGTCTTATCTTTTTCTAGGATTAGAGTTTTCAACTTTGCTCTTGCTCCATAAAGACCTGCTGCAAGCCCTGCTGGTCCTGAACCAATTATTACTAAGTCATACACATTTTCCATTTTGACTTATCCTCCCCAATTAAATTTCTTAATTTTTATTTAATATTAAATCAGATTTAATATTTATGCTATTTTAATAACTTTTTAACAAATTCATTTATTCATACTGCATTCTTTGTATTGTATTATAAAATATGTCATAATCGATTACTCTAAAGTCATCTTGAACGCTTTCTGTCCATGCTGGAGTCTTTTTATTATTCTGAAATTTACTTGCAGTTATGATTGCTTCTTCAATTAAGGTTAAAGAGTTTATATCCAAACGATTTCCTTGTTTTAGTATAACTGTTCTATAAGGTGTCTCATTTGGTTTTACACTCCCATATAGTGGATGAGATAAAAGTTCATATCCTTCATGTATCAAATCTCTACTTGTTTCTAAGATTCCAATATAAGTTGTATCTTTAAATAAAACTTCTCTGTCTTGAACTTCTTCTTTTACTTTTGGATTATTTGTGATTATTATCATTTTTTTACTCTCTTTCAAATTTTTATTTATTGCTCGATAAATAAAAAACAGGAAAAACAAATCTCCCAATTTGTCTTCCCTGTTAAAATCATTTTCAGAGACCCGTCCAAGTACAGTCATCTTTACCTGAGAATTTCATTTAATCTTCTGGGTATGTAAGATTAAATTTGTCCCTTCGGTCGCTTTTTATAAAGCAGTCTCCCATACTCTTCCCCCGGATTATTATATTTTCAGAAAATTGAAAAGTTAGCAATTTATCTTTTTATTTTTATAAATAGCTTTTTTCTATCTCTGTTGACTTAAGTATATAAACATTCTATAAAATTTGCAATAGTTTTTTTATATGTATTTTGTATACATTTTTACTTTTTTTTCCAAATGTTGATATTACATATTTCCTGTATTTTCTTTTTTTTTTAAGTACAAATCTTTTTTGGTTTATTATTTCATATTGATTAAAAACATAATCATTTTTGTAAGAAAGATATATTTTTTTAATTCTTAATCTGGGAGAACAAATTTCTCATAATTTTTTACAAATTGATGTCATTTATTTCATCAAACCATGATTTCACATCACCTATAACAGATTTTATACAATCATTGTCAAATGGAGAATATAGATTTCCTATACTTACAATATCTAAAAATGACTTTGTTCCACCTACTTTACAGATGTTTATATAGTCATTCCATCCAGAGTCTTTGTCTTTAATCATTTTTTTCCAAAATTGTAATGCGCAAATTTGAGCTAATGCATAATCTATATAGTAAAAAGGATTTTTAAATATGTGACCTTGTTTAAACCACCAGCAACCTCGTTCTAAAAAAGAATTATCATCATACTTTCTATGTGGTAAGTATTTTTTCTCTAAAAACCTCCATATTTCTTTTCTTTTTGATTTGTCAATATTAGGATTTTTATAAATATAATGCTGAAATTCATCAACAACTACTCCATAAGGTATAAATTTAATTGCAGATGATAAATGAGTAAACTTGTATTTATCTGTGTCTTCCTTAAAAAATAACTCCATCCATGGCCATGTTATAAATTCCATACTCATTGAATGAATTTCGCAACTATCCAGTGTAGGAAAATTAATCTCTGGCATTTCAATCCATCTGGACATATACAATTGAAATGCATGACCTGCCTCATGTGTCAATACATCTATATCATCAGATGTTTGATTAAAGTTAGAAAAAATAAATGGCGACTTGTAGTCTGGTATATAAGTACAATACCCACCAGCCCCTTTTCCTTTCTTTGTTTCTAAATCCATAAGTTCGTTTTCTAACATAAAATAAAAAAATTCACCAGTTTCTTTAGATAATTCAGCATACATTCTTTTTCCATTTTCAATTATGTATTCTGCATTGCCCTTTAACGTTGGATTTCCTGTTAAAAATTCTAAGCCTTCATCTATGTAACTCAAAGATTCTAGACCTGTTCTCTTAGCTTGCTTTTCATAAAGTTCATCAGCCAGTGGTACAATATATTTTAATACTTGTTTTCTAAAATTTTCAATCCTATCTTCTCTGTAATTACTTCTCATCATTCTAATATATCCAAGCTCTACAAAGTTTTTAAAACCTAGTTTTTTTGCTATTTTATCTCTCAGTTTAACTAATTTATCAAATATATCATCAAATTTAGGTTCATTTTCTTCAAAGAAATTATAATATGCCTTATTCGCTAATTCCCTTGTTTTTCTAGACTTAGAACACATAAACATTCCCATTCCAGATAAATTTCTCTCTTCTCCTTCAAACATTATCTGTGCAGATGCTAAAAGTTTAGTATACTCTGAACACAATTTATTTTCTTCTTGTAATTCCTTTATTATCTCTTTAGAAAAACTTTTTAAAGAATAATCCACTATTGTAAAAAATTGTTCTCCAAATTCTTTTTTTAAATTAGATTTAAATTTAGAATTTACTATAACATTATAAAAATATGAATTTAATTCTTCATATAAAGGCATGTATTCGTCCCAATATTTTTTTTCCTCTTGATAGAGTTTATTAAGAGTATTTATACTGTATCTTATAGATGCTATGTTTGACAACGTTTCTATTTTATTTCTCAAAAAATTAATTTTATGTATATTTTCTTGTTGTTCATCATAACAACAAGAATTATCTATTTCCTCTACACACTTTAAAAACTCTTTTTTTATACTATCATAATTTGGTCTTTCATACTTAAACTCTGAAAACTTCATTTAAAACTCTCCTTTATAAATTTGTTCTTTATTTATAAATATAGTTTTATATGCATTACATGCTATTATTTACATATATTACATACTACTATGACTTTATAAATTATTATTTTGAGTAATATTTACATTATAATCATGTTGAATAATAACATATGATTATTGTAATTACAATATTTTATAGAATAAAACTAATTACTATACAAACTTTAATAAAGCTTTCATATAAAACTATTAACCTTTATAGTATAAGCTTATCTCTACATCAAAATGCAAACGATGCCATTTTTTATAGTTAACTTTTATACACTCATAAAAGATACAATTTTACATAAGTATGTTATATAAGTAATAATTTTATCAAAAAATTAATACTATTAAACTTTCTAAATTGCTTATCTCTTGGTATAATAATATACACATTAAATTTTCTACTGAAATTTTGTTCAACACTAGTTGTGTCAACGTTTTTATTAGGAAATTGAGGATATAAATTACTGGAGGTTGATATGTACAAATTAATCGCACTAGATATTGATGGAACAATATTAAATACAAAAAGAAAAGTTACTCCTGAAGTATTTGAATCTATTCAAGAAGCAAAGAAAGCTGGAGCTAAAGTAGTTATAACAACAGGTAGACCCCTTCCTGGTGTCAAAGGACTTTTAAATCAATTAAATCTAACAGATGAAGGTGATTATGTTATATGCTTCAATGGAGCTATGATTCAAGAGGTTAAAAATGAAAAAATAATACATAATGTAGAGATGACTTTAGACGACTTTGATTTTATATACAACAATGTTTGCAAAAAATATAATACCAAAATACACATAAATACCATGACAAATTTAGTTACTCCAAACGAAATTCCTGGTAAGTACACACTTCATGAAGCTAAATTGAATGATATAGAAGTTAAATATATACATAAAGATAAAATTGATAAATCTATTAAAATCTGTAAGGTTATGATAGTTGATGAACCAGAAAGATTAGAAGAAATTATAAAACAACTTCCTAAGAATTTATTCAATAGATATACTATAGTAAGGTCTGCTCCCTTTTATTTAGAATTTTTAGGTAAAACTACTAATAAGGGTACTGCACTTCAAACATTATGTAATAATCTAAATATACCTATAGAAAATGCTATTGCTGTTGGTGATGAAGAAAATGACCAACATATGATAAAATATGCAGGACTTGGTGTGGCTATGGGAAATGCACGTAGTAGCATAAAAGAAATTGCTGATTATGTTACTGATACCAACAATGAAAATGGAGTTGCAAAGGTTATAAACAAATATATACTTAATAAAGCTATCTAAATATCTATAAAAACTAAAAATATCCCTTTAGATTTAAATCCATCTCATATATATGTTAAATACTAATAGTGTATATTGTATGGATATTTTGTCTAAAGGATATTTTTAGTTTTTGATAGGTACATTTCTATACTAATACTTTTTGTTCAAGTTTAAATATTTTATACGACTCTACTATTGCTTCATTAATGTCCAAGCAATATATATCTTCATCATCTGATAATCCAGCTTCTTTTGTCCATGCATCAAAATCATTCTTCGTCCAGAAGAAATTCATTACATTTCAGCAACTTGCTGCCCAATTTGAATGCTTATCAAGGTTTATATGAAGCACTCTTAAATCTGGATTGTTTACATATTCAATTTTTTCATCTTTTATAAATATTTCTATTTCTTTACTTGTGGCACTACAAATAGAATTTATTCTTACATCTTGATTAAATGTGCAAGAAGTTCCTATTGCATCTATAGCACACATTGCACTGAAGCTTCTATTATCACTTAATGTAACTTTATGATTAGTAGGTAATGCTGATACTGGATATATAAAATTTATGCTATCTCCATCAACAACCATTATATTTTTATCAATAAAATGGTTTAGTGTAGTTTCTAGATATTCTTTTTCTAAGCTTAAATTTATACTTATATGTTCAATTACTTCTTTAAGTGTAACACTAGAACAATTATCTATTATCATATCCATAATAGATATTCTTATCTTTCGTTGTGTGTCATTTAAACTATTGTATTTTTCTATTTGACTCATTTCTACTCCTCTTTAAACATCATAACATTTTGACAAAATGTCAGTTAATTTATTCTTATATTCTTCATATTCTTGGCTCCCTCTAGCCCTAGGTCTTGGAATGTCTATATTTATATCGTCAAGAATTCTTCCCTTATCCCTTGACATTACTATAACTCTATCACTCATATATACAGCTTCATCAACATCATGAGTTACCATTAATGCAGTTATTTTCTTTTTTGTCCATATTCTTTCAAGTTCTTCTTGTAAGTTTTGTCTCATTTGAAAATCAACTGCTCCTAGTGGTTCATCCATTAATAATACTTCAGGATTACATGCTAAAGCTCTTATCATAGCAACTCTTTGTTTCATTCCTCCAGACAATTGATGAGGAAACAGATTTTCTTTCCCTTTTAAATCAGACATAACCAAAAGCTCTTCCAACATTTCTTCTCTCTTTTCTTTTGGTATTTTCTGCTGTTTCATAGGAAATAAAACATTGCCCCTTATAGTCTTCCAAGGAAATAGAGCGTAGTTTTGAAATATGAAAGCTCTATCTATACCTGGTTTTTTAACTATTTTATCATTTATAAAGACATCTCCACTTTCTGCCTTTTGAAATCCACCTATTATAGTAAGTAAAGTTGTTTTTCCACATCCTGATGGTCCTAAAAGACAAACAAATTGACCATTTTCTATATCTATACTTATATCTTCCAAAACCTTTGTATGTATTTTGCTATTTACAAATGTTTTATTTATATCTCTCACACTTAATTTCATTAATCTGCAAACCTCCATCTACAAAGGATTTTATTTATAAATTTTAGTACTCTATCTATTATAAATCCTATTAAAGCTGCAAATATCATAAACCCAATTAATACATCTGTATGCATCAATGTCTGAGCTTGTACCATGGAGTAACCGAGACCGGCACTCGTAGCTATGAACTCGGCTCAGATAACAGACATCCATCCTGTACTTATGGCAATTCTTGAACCAGTCAATATATCTGGAAGAGATGCTGGTACTATTACATTTGCAAATATTACAATTGGCGATGCCCCCATACTTCTAGCTGCATTATAATAATCCTTTGATATTGCTCTTACACCTTGAATAGTATTTAAAATTATAGGAAAAACTCCTGAAAAAGCTATTAAAAATATTGTTGGACCATCCCCTATGCCAAACCATACTATTGTAAGAGGAACCCACGCCATTATAGGAACTTGTCTTACAGAATCTACTACTGGAGATAAAAGCTTTTCAAAAGTCTTAGAAAATCCCATAATAAATCCTATTGGAAGTCCAAACAATAATGCATACATAAATCCTTTAAGCACTCTTTGCAATGTTATAAACAGATTAGTCACTGTCTCTACATCTGTCACACAGTAAAAGAAACCTTTTATTACATCTACTGGCATTGGGAGCAATAAAGAACTCCCTATATCTTTTGCTGCAAAATGCCAGACTAAAAATATACTAACTAAAAGTATTATTTTATATAAAATGTCCATACTACTTTTAGATTTTTTCTTAGCTATTGTATCTCCTCTATCTTTAGAAATTTTAATTTCCAACTTCTTATTTCCTCCATATCTATATTTCTTATATTCTTATACTCTTTTAATGCTTTTTTAAATATAGTTTCTTTCCTTAAATTATCAACACTTTTATTGTATAGTTTTATAAAATCACTATACGACTTGCTTTTCTCAAACTCCTTATTCACAACTAATACATAGGTATCATAGTCACCTAATTTAGCTGTAGATTTTTTTTCGCCTTCTAATCCAATTGCTTTTATACAGTCTATTACAACACCATCTACTAAATTACTTTCTAGCCCATATGCTAGTGCTGTCCCTAATAATGGAGAAACTTTTATATTTTCATAGTATTTTTTTACTAATTCAGATTGATAATTTCTATTTTGAATTATTCCTATTTTTTGAGGATTGTTCTTCTTTAATAAAAATATATCTGAATTTTGAACTACTGTACCAACAATTTCAAACTCACTAGTTGCATTTATATACTGTTTTGCTGCGTCTTTACATATGATTGCTATATCTATTTCCTCTGAACTCAGAGCCCATTGCATTGTACTTGCTCAGCAATCATTAATTGTAAAAGTCTCCATTACATCACTTACTTTTATGCTTTCAAAGTAATCTTTGTTTATCATATAATTTATTACAAAACCAGAGGTATCATCAGATACCCCTATTCTTAATTTTCCTTTTATTTCTTCTTTATCTTCAAAATTAAAAAATATTATAAATATACTTCCTAAAATAATGACAAAAAGTATTATTATATTTTTTATTCTCTCCATTTATTTATAATACCTTTGCTTTCCAATCTTCATAACTCATACCTTCTGGAAATTCGGGATTAACTTTTTCTTTTATAAACTTATCAAAGTCGTCTGCCCCACAAGAATCTAATAAGCTTGTATCAATTGTATCTTCATATTTAGGTATCTCATCTAATGCCTTTAAATCTTTATACATTTGTAAATTGTTTTTGTATTCTTCTCCTGTAACTTTCCAAGTAAGCGTTCTACCTTCTCCAACTGTCTTTTTATAAATAGTTCTAAGTGCAACTTCTTCTTCTACATTATAATATTTTGCAAATATTTTAGCTGCTTCTGCTGGATTTGTATATATATATTCTATTGCTTTAGTATGAGCTAAAACCAATTTTTTTGCTAAGTCTGGGTGCTCTTTTATAAAGTTTTTATTTAATGAGAATGAACAACAGTTATATTCTTTATTATTAGCTTTTTCTTTATATTGAGTTGATGCTATTATTTTTCCTACTCCATCATTTTCAGCTACAGAACCCCAAGGGTCACAAGATGTAAATGCTTGTATCTTTCCAGTTTTAAGAGCTAAATATTTATCTTTATCTGAATCCATATTTACAACTTCATATTTTGATGGGTCAGTTGGTAAACCTGTTTCTGGACCATAATCACTTATCCATAAGAAATCACTCATATCTGTTGCAATTTTTTTGCCCACTAAATCCTTAGGTTCTTTTATATCATTTGAAACTATTAAATATTCAGACCCACCAGTGTGATTATTTGCTGCTATTGTTATTGGTGAACCTTTAGGTATAGCTCCTACTAGACCCTTTGTTCCTATATAACCAGCATCCATCTTACCTGCTGCCATGGCTTCAGGAACTTTACCATTCCCAACAGTTTTTACATTAAGACCTAAATCTTTATATATTCCTGCTGCTTCTGCTACTGGTCCAGCTGTCATATGGTCACAATTATAATACCCTACTGTTATCGCATAATCATCTTTTCCAGCTTTTTTCCCCTCTTCCTTTGGTTTACTGCTACATCCAGTTAATATAAATGCCCCCACTGCACTAACTAAGATTAATGCTTGAATCTTTTTAGATACTTTCATTTCAATTTCCCCTCTTTTATGTATTATTTTTATTTTTAGCAACACTTGTCCATATCTTCTCCAAATAAATCGACAAGTTTTTTACCCTCTACTCTATAAATAGCGTATCCTACATTGCCATTTTTAGAACCTGACACTATTACTTCTATTGGTGGCTTCTCATCAATATTTTTAAAAGTTATAGTTTGATTCTCTATAGGTGCTGGTATTGGTTTTGTTATATAATGGCTCTCCTCATCAGAAACTACCACTGCCATTTCATTTGAATTATTACCTTTTTTATATATAACTACTAAATCTTTTTTTCCATCATTATTTAAGTCTTCTTCAGCACAGGTTATTATATCTTCCTTATGATTTTTCTTGAAATATGTTAATGTTTCTTGATTTACATTTGGAATAGAGTCATTTTGTTTAAGGTTATCATCTACTACCCTTGATAAGACTATTAATGCAATTACTACACATGATATTATAACTACCTTTTTAAGCATGATTTCCTATGACCTCTTTCATCTTTGGTATTACTGCTTTAAGTGCAAATAAAATAATCAAAATAGTGCATATATATTCAAAACTATCTGGTATATTTAACATTAGTTTATTTGCTAATTGTATTGAAGAATTTGTTGTCTCTAAATTCACAGTATTGTTGTTTGCCAAAAGTAAATTGGTTATATAACCTATTATTATTGAACAGAGTGTTAGTGTAACTGAGTATATAACAACTGTTCTTTTTCCAATAAGTTTACACATACTTATAAGTTCTGGTAAGTTTGTCGCTGCACCAGCTATCAAAAATGTTATCGCTATCCCAGGAGATGCTCCACTTGCAACAAGGGCTGCTATAAATGGAATATGTCCTACAGCACATACATACATAACACATGCAAGTATTGATATACTTCCAAGAGATAGTAAACCTGGATTTCCTAAGTATTTTTGAATTATACTATTTGGAAAAATTGTTGTTATAAATCCCGCAAAAAGCATTCCCATTATTACATATTTACTAATAGTAAGTGCTAACTCTCCAAAGGACCATTTAAGCCCATCAACCATATTTTCTATAAAGCTTCTCTTTTCTTCTTCTAATTCTATAGCTTCTTCATCTGAGTCATTTTGCAAAAATAATTCTTCTTTTCCAAAGGTATTCCCCAAAACTCCTACTAAAAATGGTACTAAAAATCCAGATATAAGATAAATGATTGTAATTTTAGGTCCCAAAAGACCTAAACAAAGAACTACAGCTATTGGATTTATTATTGGAGTTGATGTCATAAAGGCAAGTACTGGCCCTAAGTATGCTCCGGAATAGTACATACTTATGCCCAATGGTATTACGCCACAACTACAAATTGGTAAAAACATTCCTGAAATAGTGCTTTTAATCAGAGAAGAAAACTTCTTATTTCCAAGTTGCTTTTGAAACCTTTTTGGCGTTAAAACATTGTGAAGAACTCCTGCCAATATAAAACTTATCATAAGCCATCCTGATGCTCCATTTAGTGTAACTATAGAAGCTACCACAGTGTTTTTCACTCCACTTAAAACAATTTCTAATATATTCATTTTTACTGCTCCTAATTTTTAAACTTTTAACTATTATTTATAGCTTCTACTATTGCCTTTTCAATGGTATCTTTGTTTAATCTATCATACTTCTTTTTTTGGTTTATTATTAAGGTTCCTTTTGTTATGATTCCATACTTCTTGACATATGAGAAATCTTTACCTGCTTGGTAAAGTTTTACTTCTAACTTGTCAGTATACTTCTCAGAAATTTTTTTTATAAACACTCCATGCTCATCACAAGATGGTCAAGTATTTATGAATTCAACTAAAATTTTAGACATTTGTTCATCCCCTACTCTAAACAATTTATCTTTTACTTAAAATAATCCACAGAAAAATTTTTTCTATGGATTGTATTCCGCAAGATTTTATAATGTTATAACTTGGTCTACACCTGCACCACCTAAACAAGCATATAAATTTGGGAAACATCCAATTGTAGCTCCATCGACCAAATTATCCTCTATCCCTCTTTCTATAGCACACTGGTCACAAGCCATTATTATCATATCTGTCTTTTCATGTAATTTACTTAATCTTTCTCCCACTAGGTTACCTTTAGACAAAAATAAGGTATTATCCATAAAGAAAAACATACCTAGGACATCTACTCCATGAGTTCCTTGTTCTAATTGTGGTATTATCATTTTGTCTAGAATTTTATGTGCGTTAGTACTACTAAAAATATAAGCTACTTTCATTTTTATTCCCCCTATACTTTTTTATCTAAATTTTATACAAAATTTTACATATGTAATTATATTATAAGTTTATTCGTATTTATCTGTAAAATAGATAATAACAATATTATCCAATAGAAATATAGTGTTTTTCTATATTTATTCAATTATTTTTTGATTATTTCATCATTTTGGTTAACTTTAATAAATAAAAAATAGATTACTTAAATTTATCTAGCTTATTTAAGTAATCTATTTTAATTATTTATCACATTATTAAATTAAATCTGTTCAATACTTTTTTATTAAATTTATTTTAGTCCTGTCTTATATATTTCTTAAGTTTTTCATACTTATATCAAGTGCTTTCACTGAGTGTGTAAGCGCTCCCACAGAGACAACATCAACACCAATTTTTCCTATAGATTCTATTGTATCTAAATTTACATTTCCAGAAAACTCTACAACTGCTCTCCCATTTATCATTTCTATAGCCTTTTTTGCTGTCTCCAAATTCATATTATCTAACATTATTATATCTGCTTTAGCTTCTATAGCTTCTTTTACCATTTCTAGAGTTTCCACTTCTACCTCTATTTTTCTGACAAAAGATGTGTTTTTTCTAGCTAATTCAACTGCATTTTTAACACCACCTGCAGCTCCAATATGATTATCTTTAAGTAATATTCCATCAGATAAATTAAATCTATGATTGCATCCTCCACCTACTTTTACAGAATATTTGTCTAAAATTCTAAGATTAGGTATTGTTTTTCTACTATCCAATAGTTTAGTATTTGTACCTTCAAGTTTTTCCACAAACATACTTGTAGCAGTAGCTATTCCGCTCATTCTTTGTAAATAATTTAACGCTACACGTTCTCCCACAAGTAAGTTTCTAGTATTTCCAGTTAATACAGCTATCTTTTCTGCATTATTTACCCTATCGCCATCATTTTTATACAACTCTACCTCTACATCTCCAAGTATTTCAAAAACTCTTTTAAACACACCTAAACCCGATATTATACCATCTTGTTTACAAATTAAATCTACAGTAGACTTAGAATTTTCATCTACAATAGAATTAGTTGTTATATCCTCACTTGGAACATCTTCTATTAAAGCATCTTGTATCATTTTATCAATAATCAAATAATTCATCGCCAAAATCCTCACTTGTTCTTTCTATTTCTTTTATAACTAATATTTTATTCTCTTCCTTTATTTTTTCTACATCCACCTCTATATTTGGTACTTCTATAAACTTCACTTCTATACTACCTATAACTGAGTTTATATTTTTAGCTGCTCTTTTTGAAAATACAAGACCTTCAAGTAGTGAATTACTTGCTAGTCGATTAGCTCCATGAACACCTGTACAACTAATTTCACCCACTGCATATAGGTTCTCCATAGATGTTTTTGAATCTAAATCAACATGTATCCCTCCCATAAAATAATGTTGTGCAGGAGATACTTTTATATATTCTTTGGTTATATCTGTTCCTCTATTTAAACATTCATTGTATATAAAAGAAAATCTATTGATTAAATATTCACTATCTAAGTGTGTTGCATCTAAATATACATAAGGCAAATCATCTTTTTCCATTTGTTCAAAAATAGCTTTTGAAACTACATCTCTTGGAAGAAGTTCATCTACAAATCTTTTTTTGTTTTTGTTTAAAAGTTTAGCCCCTTCTCCTCTCAAAGATTCAGATATAAGCATCCTTCTACCTTCACTATTTTCTTCATAGAAAGCTGTTGGGTGTATTTGAATATATTCTAAATTTTCTATTTTAATATTATTTCTTAATGCTATAGCAATTCCATCTCCTGTAAGGTGTCTTTGATTCGTAGAATTTTTAAAAAGTCCACCAATTCCACCTGTAGCTAAAACTACTACCTTTGAAAAGATATGAATTTCTTTTTGAGACTTAAAAATTCTAGCTCCTATACACTTATTACCATCTTTTAATATATCTAAAAGATAAGCATCTTCTATAAGAGTTATATTTTCCCTAGTTTTAGCTTCTTTTAATAGAGTCTTAAAAACAACTTCTCCTGTATTATCTTTGCTATGAACTATTCTATTTACGCTATGAGCTCCCTCTCTTGTATAGTCTATCTCTCCATTTTCTTTGTCTAAAGGCATACCATAGTCTACTATTTGACCTACATTTTCTATAGATTCATCTGCAAGAACTTTGACTGCTTCAACCCTATTTTTATACTGACCAGCCTTCATTGTATCTTCTACAAAAGATTCTATATCATCAATATTTCTAGCAGTTGAAATTCCTCCTTGTGCAAGATATGTATTGTTGTTTTCAATTGTAGATTTTGATACTACTAACACATTTAAATTTTTATCCAAATTTAATGCACAATATAGTCCCGAAACACCACTTCCAATTATTAAAACATCCTGTTCTAAATTCATAAGTCTATCCCTCTATCCTTCTGCTAATCTGTGCATATTAAGCAGTGAATTTAAAGCCTTTTCCATAATTTCATCTTCTACAATAACTTCGTTTTCCATATTTTTAAGAGTACTATACAAATTCTCTAATGTTGTTTTTTTCATATCTGTACATAGTATTCTTCCACCAGGAATATAAAAATTTTTATTAGGGTTGTTTTTCTTTAATTCATGTAAGATACCCTCTTCAGTTGCTATTATAAAATCTGTATTTTTGCTGTCAGTAGCATATTTTATTATTCCTGATGTACTACCTACATAATCACCTAGGTCTCTTATTTCTTTTTTACATTCTGGATGTACCAATACTTCTGCATCTTTATACTTTTCTTTTAATTCAATTATTTCTGCAACTTTTATATTGTTGTGATATTTACAATATCCATCCCAAAATATAAATTCTTTATTAGGGAATTTTTCTGCAATATATCCTCCTAGGTTCCTGTCTGGGAGGAATATAATTTCTTTATTATCTATGTTTTCTAATATTTTAATTGCACTAGATGATGTAACTGAAACATCACAATGTGCTTTAACTTTAGCTGTAGAGTTTATATAACATACAACCAAAGCATTTGGATACTGTTGTTTTAGTTTTATCACGCCTTCTTCATCTACCATATCTGCCATAGCACATCCAGCGTTACTTACTGGCATCAATACAGTTTTTTCAGGTGATAATATCTTAGCACTTTCTCCCATAAATCTCACACCACAAAATACAACCACTTCTTCTTTACAATCTCTAGCAATTTCACTTAAGTAATACGAATCTCCAACTGCATCTGCTAATTCTTGTATTTCTGGTGGTTGATAAAAATGAGCAAGTATTATTGCATTTTTTTCTTTCTTTAGCTCTTTGATTTGATATGTTAAATCTTTATCCATAATTGCACCGCTTTCTATATGTACTAGTGTATATACACCTGTAAATTCATTATATCACTTGACTATTTTTTCTTCAAGAATTTTAGACCTCTTAATATTGTTAAGATATAGACACTTACACTATCAATTAATTTATCATTTTTTTACCTCTATTTAAATTATTTTTTTTGTATTTTTTAATTTTTTGTAGAATATTATCAGAATATTTTTTATATTCTTTCTTGTTATAATATTGAATTTTTTTCCAAATACCTGTATACTAAGTGCATGATTATGTATATGTATTTATTTCTGAAATTATATTAGTTTTAATACTTTATAGAATTTGTAAGTGTTTTAAGTATAAAATCTTATAAAAACTTACACATTCAGACAATATGTATACAGAATCCAAAAAATTTTATAAATGGGGTGATGTTATGACAACATTCTTAATTGGTTTGGCTATTTTACTAATAGGAGGTGCTTTATACGGCGCTTATTGTGAAAAAGTATTTGGCCCAGATGACAGAAAAACACCTGCACTTGCTCAGAGTGATGGAGTAGACTATGTTCCAATGAAAAAATGGAAAAATAGTCTTATTGAGTTGCTTAATATAGCTGGTACAGGACCGATTTTAGGACCTATACAAGGTATTTTATTTGGTCCAATTGCGTTTATACTAATTCCTATTGGTTGTGTATTAGGAGGAGCTTTACATGACTATATGAGTGGAATGATTAGTATAAGAGAAAAAGGAGCACAGATGCCTTCTCTTATCAGCAGATTTTTAGGTAATAAGGTCTTTCAAGTTTATAATATCTTCCTTTGCTTATTAATGCTTTTGGTTGGTGCAGTTTTTATTTATACACCTGGAGATTTGGTAGTTACTCAAATTCTAAATATGAAATCAACTATCAATAATCCAGTCGTTTGGATAGTTTATGGAATCATCTTTGTATATTATTTATGTGCAACACTATTTCCAATTGATAAAATAATAGGAAAAATATATCCAATATTTGGAGCCATTCTACTTTTATCTGCTGCTGGTGTTGGAATTGGAATATTTACACAGGGTTATGACTTAGCCAATTTAAGCCTAGCAAATTGGAAAGGTATCCATCCTAATGGAATTCCTCTTATCCCTACATTCTTTGTTACAGTTGCTTGTGGTATTGTTTCTGGATTCCACTCAACTCAAGCTACTCTTATAGCAAGATCAGTTTCAAATGAAAAAGAAGGTAGAAGCACTTTTTATAATATGATGATTTTGGAAGGTTTAATTGCCATGATTTGGGCGGCAGCTGCTATGGGTATTTACAATAAAGGAATACCTAGTGAATTAATAGGTTCTCCTGATGTAATAGGTTTAGTTGCTAGAGACTTACTTGGTTCTGTTGGTGGTATTATAGCTATAATAGGTGTTATTGTTTTACCAATAACTTCTGGAGATACAGCTTTAAGATCTTTAAGATTAATGCTTGCAGATTATTTCCATTATGACCAAAAAGAAAAGAAACATCGTGTTATATTATCAATCTGTATATTTATTCCTGTTATAGCCATCCTTATATTTGCAAAACTTAGCACTTCTGGATTTAATATATTATGGAGATATTTCTCTTGGAGTAACCAAACTATTGCTATATTCGCCTTTGCTATGATTACAGTTTATCTTATAATAAAAGAAAAAAATTATATCATAAGCTTAATCCCAGGTATGTTTTATTCTTTTGTAATTTCTAGTTATATATTCAATGCTCAAATTGGATTTAACTTAAGTATAAATATATCATATATTTTAGCTACCATTTTTACTGTTTTGTATGCTGTTTTAACTGTATACTATGGCAGAAAACTAAAAAGCAAAACGGATACAAATCTAGCTAGCTAGCTAAATATAAATATTATTAGATTTTTATTAAAACTTTTAATTTTAAATAACTCAATAAAAAGAGGCTGTCTCAAAATAGAGATTAGCCTCTTTCTTATTAAATACATTAATAAATAAACAGCCACCTTTTATTGGAATATTTATCCTATATATTTAATATAAATAAATAAAAGATTTAAAATAATCTACATTGTTTATATACTCAAAATAATTTTTTGGAGGAATACTTATGAATAATAAATTACATGAACTAGAAAAAAATTTACCAGAAACATCTTGTTCTTTTTGTACACACCTTTCATTGAAGGGGCCTAGCCTAGATTACAGATATGATATTAAATGTGTTATTTCAGATACCAAACCTGATTTTAGAGGATGTTGTGAATATTTTGAGCCAGAATATACAGACTTAAATACAGGAGATTTAGACAATCTATACATAAACTTTCTTGAGACATGCCTTAAGGTAAACTATAATGATTATATTAATTCTATGTACTGGAAGTTGTTTAAAGAAAGAACTTTACTAGAGAACAACTTTAAATGTTCTATATGTGGTTCAACTGAAAATATTGATGTGTATCATATTAATAAAAATTTAGGAAGAGAAACTTCTGAAGATATAATTGTTAAATGTAAGAAATGTAATTGTAAATAAGTGTATAAAATTCAAATAACTTCACATAATAAGTTTAAATAAAAAACTTAGGAGGTTATTTATGAAAAATAATAATTTAAATTGTGATGCTACTAACTGTGCTTATAATACTAGTGGATATTGTTATGCTGGTAGCATAAAAGTAGATGGAATGCAAGCAACTACTACAGGAAATACTTACTGTGCTTCTTTTGAAGACAAATATACATCTGGTATAACTAGTCGTTCTAATGACACTAACCAAGTTGATACAGATAATATTCATTGTGAAGCTGTAAAATGTAAATACAACAAGAATGAACTTTGCAAAGCTGAAAAAGTTCATATAAACTCAGGAAATGCAAGCTGTGAAACTTTTGAAATGAAATAATTTCATTGATACTTAACTATTTAGTATTTATAAAAAATAAAATGGAACCTATAAAACAGATACCTTTTAAAAGATATCTATTATAGGTTCTTTTTTACAATTAAAGCATTATGTATTAGGAAGTAAATGTAATTATAAGTTATCATCTTGAACTAAATTTTACACCAAATATATCCATAAGAAACATAAATATTGGAACTCCAATTAATAATCCCCATACACCTAAATAATGCTCTCCTACAAGTAAAATAATGAAAACAAAACAAACTGGAAGTTTTGTTCTATTTGACATCAACTTAGGATTTAATATATATGTTTCCACTGCATGCACTATACAAATCATGGCCAAAACGCCAAATACTTTTGCTATTCCTCCTATATTAAGAGCTATTACTGTTAATGGAATTAGAGACACTATAACTCCAGCTACTGGAATAAGACCCAAAACAAAAATCATAAGTCCTAAAGCCCATATTTGAGGAAAACCCATAAATCCTAAAAAAATCATAGAAACAATAGAATTTATAAATGCAATCATTACTTGTACTTTCATTACATCACCAAAATTTTTCACAAAACTTTTTCCAAAAAATACAAGAGAATTATAGATGAAAGAAATTTTACTTTCTGCAAGTTTATTTCCAAATTTTTTAATATCATTTTTTTCAAGTAAAAGCAGTAAACTAAGTAAAAAAGCTAGTAATATATTTATCCCAAAACTTCCAACTTTAGTTGCTGCTGATGCTATTAACAATCCTGCCTGTGAAATATATTTATTAAAATCCAACTTTGAAACAATAGGATAAATCTTTGGCCCTAAAGATTGAGCAAATTGATTTACATCAAAATTACTTAAAATCCTGCTTAACTCTGTAAGTTGAACTATAATTATTGGCACAACTGCATAACTAATTAGTACTAATAATATAGCAAATAACGAATATAATACTATAATTATTAATGAATCAGGAACATAGAAAGAAAATAATTTCCTAATTCTTTTTCTTATGGAAACTAATAAATTATAAAAAACAAAAGTCATTATAAATGTTAAAAGCACCATATTTAACATATACCAAAATGTAATTAAAATAATCACTACCACAGATATAGAAACAATCTTATATTTTGAACTATCGGGTGTCAATTCTTTATTATTTTCCACAGCGTAATCCTCCCCAGATTTTTACTACTTAACAATCAAACTTATTACTCTAATTCTAAAATCTAATTAGGAGAACATTAAAAATAATGCATTAATTCTTCCTAATACAACATTAAATTTTAGAGAAGATAATTTTAGATAATACATACTTATATCTAATTCTGCCTACATTATATATTTAAATCATTATTATCTATATCAGATAGTAAATCATATATCTCTGGATATTCAAAAAATAAGCCCTTTTTTAATAATTGTCTTATTTCACCTGTACTTACCCATTTTATATCACTTACTTCTTCTTTTTGTAAAATTGCATTTGATACATCATACTCTTTTTTAACTAAATATACATCCCATAAAGTATCTCCATGAATCATACTTCTAAAAATCTTTATCTCATCTTTGGATATATCAATTCCTATTTCTTCCTTAGCCTCACGAATTGCACCATCTAAACTTTCTTCTCCAGAAACAATACATCCAGTTGTCATCCCCCATATATTTGGCAGTGTCTTTTTATTTTCAGACCTTTTCTGAATTAAAACCTGAAAATTACTATTTACAATCCACACTTCAACTGCTAAATGATAATATCCTTCTTCAATAGAATTATCTCGCTCTATAACATTTCCTGTTTTAATTCCATCAGCATTATACAAATCCCATAATTCCACTTTCAAATCTCCTTACTTTCCTTATAAAGTTAACTAAAATATAGATACATTTTAGTATAATTAATTTTGTTCATTTTTTATTACAATGCTTGATTTACATTTATGTTCATCATTTTTCTTTTCTTTCCACGCTTTTATATCATCTATAATGAATCTATGTTTAAGAGATTTTGTATCAAATTTAAACATTCTAAACACTATTTGTAATACATACCCTAAACCTAAAGCACTTACAAGTGTACCAATTCCTACAGAACCACCTAATAACCAACCAGCAACGAGTGCTAATATTTCAAGAACTGTTCTAACAAGACGTACAGACCTATTAGTTTTTTTCTGAAGAGCAATCATAAGACCATCTCTTGGCCCACTTCCAAGGCAAACTCCTAAATACAAAAAACTAGCTATAGCAGCTAAGATGATTCCTATAACAACCATGAATACTCCTATATAAGTATTACTTGCATGAGGTATCACACCTGAAAATATTACTAAATCAATGAAAATTCCTATAAATGTCATATTTAGCAATGTACCCCATCCTATATTTTCACCAAAAACTGCATCCAATATAACGATTATAACACCTACCAATATGGACGCCTGACCTATAGTTATACCTAATTTTATAGATAAACCTTGATGAAGCACATCCCAAGGCATAAGACCAACATGTGCATTAACCATAAGCACAGAAGAAATTGCAAATATAAAAAAACCTGAAAACAACCTTATCATACTTTTTAAATTAATTTTTCCCATTAAAAATCACTCCTCATAATAATAATAACAATAAATACCAATAAAATATATATATAAGTACAAAGTTTTACAAAATTTTTCATCATTTTAATATAGAATTTCAATCATAAAAAAAGTGGCAATCCATATTTTACACGTCTTCACCTATATTCTAAGCTTTAGTGTAAAAATAGATATACCACTTTTCTAATATTTAAACATTTTTAGTTAATTTAATTAATTTTCACTATAAATTCTAGCTTCTTCTTCTCCATTTAGCACTCTAAGAGTTCCAAAAGCAAGTGATTCTAACTCATTTTCTCCTGCCATAATTTCTACTGGAGCTATAAATTCAACTCTCTTTTTAACCATTGAAGTAAACATTTCAGAATATGCAATTCCACCTGTTATAATTATAGCATCAACTTTTCCATCTACTACAGTTGCTAATTCTCCAATTCCTTTTGCCAATTGATATGCCATTGCCTCATAAATAATTTTGGCTTCTTCATTTCCTTCTGCTATCATCTTTTCAACTTCTCTAGCATCTACAGTATTTAAATATGAAACTATACCACCTTTACCTCTTATCTTTTTAGTCATTTCTCTTTCTGAGCATTGACCTGAATAACAAGCAGCTACTAATTTTGTAGCAGGAACTCTTCCTGATCTTTCTGGTGAAAATGGCCCTTCATCATCAGATAACATATCAACCATTCTTCCTTTTTCATGAAGATAAATACTTACTCCTCCACCAATATGAGCTACTATTAAGTTTAAACTCTTGTAATCTTTACCTCTATCTTTAGCATATTTTAAAGCCATTGCTCTAGTATTTAATGCATGCCCTGCACTTGCTCTATCAATTCCACAAAGCCCAGATACTCTTGCTATATCTATAAGTTCGTCTACTGCAACAGAATCATAGATATATGAATTTATTCCAAGTGGTTCTGATATTGCATGTGCAACAACTGCTCCTAAATTTGAAGCATGCTCAAGTACTGGTCTATGTTTAAGTACATCAATCATTTCTTCATTTACTAAATATGCCCCTGATTTTACTGGTGGTAAAACTCCACCTCTTCCAACTATTGCACTAAGAGATTTTAAATCTATATTGTTTTCTTCAAGAATACTTAAAACTGCCTCTTTACGCATTTCAAATTGGTCTTGAATTGTATTATATTTTGCAATCTCCTCTGCTGGGTGGTCTATCGTCTTCACAAGAATTTGTTCTTCTCCATCATATACTCCTATTTTTGTAGAAGTAGAACCTGGATTTATGGCTAATATTCTATAAGTCATACTTTTCTTCCTTTCGCATTAATTTCTATAGTTTATCTTATATATATTATAAACTATTTGCCAACCATTTCCATACCTTCATGGAAAGCTTTTATATTTAACTCGACAAATTTTGGTTTAACATTTTCACTTATAATTTTTTCCCAGTCAATAGACTCTAGTTCCATAGATTTAACTAGACATCCTAATAAAATAACATTCATTATCTTTGCATTTCCTAATTCTTCAGCTTTATCTGCTGCATTTATCACTTTTGCATTTAATCTATTTAATTCTGCATCTATATCATTTTCTTGATATTCAGCTCCTCCGATTAAAACAGTCATAGAGTCTATTCTATGATTATTTACTAAAGCTTTTCCTTCTGGCTTTAGATAATTAAACCATCTTAAAG
The DNA here is from genome assembly GCF_020676075.1 of Clostridioides sp. ES-S-0001-03. Lineage (NCBI taxonomy): Bacteria > Bacillati > Bacillota > Clostridia > Peptostreptococcales > Peptostreptococcaceae > Clostridioides > Clostridioides sp. ES-S-0001-03. Next base: position 155,250 of record NZ_JACVWJ010000004.1, read on the forward strand.
CCTCCATCTTTTCAAAAGATACTAAAATGTCTGCTCCTCCAATTTCTATAACTGGAGAATGAACACAATCTCCATATCTAACTTGTGAAGAAACTGAACCTCCTCTTTGGCTCATACCATGTATCTCACTCATTTTTACATCATATCCAGCTTCCATCAATCCCATAGTTAATAATTTACTAGCAAGTATAGTTCCTTGACCTCCTACACCTACCAAAAGTATACTCTTAGTCATATTATTTTTCCTCCTTAACTATTGCTTGTTTTGGACAAACTTGTGAACATACTCCACATCCTACACACTGATTTCTATCTATATTTGATAATTTATTTTCTTTATCAAATGATAGTGCTGGACATCCAGTTTTTAAGCATAATTTACATCCTATACACTTATCATGGTCAACCTTACACTTAGTTTTAAATGGATTATTAAACTCTTCTATATCTTCTTTAGAGAATTTTTTAAGTACACATGGCCATCTTGTGATTATTACAGATGGTTCATCTTCTATAGCCAAAGCCCAATCTAATGCTTCATTTACTTCTTTTAGATTATTAGGGTCTATAACTCTTACATGTTCTATTCCACAAGCTTTGACTAATCCTTCTATGTCAACATCTTTAGTTTTATCACCTTGTAAAGTATATCCTGAACCTGGATTTTCTTGATGTCCTGTCATTCCAGTTATTCTATTGTCTAATATTACTGATATAGAATTACCTCTATTGTAAACTACATCTAAAAGACCATTTATTCCTGTATGGAAGAAAGTTGAATCTCCAAGTACACCTACTAATCTCTTTTCATTTCCTTCTTTCATGTTAAGAACTTTTTGAGCACCATGTGCAGTTCCAAAGGCAGAACCCATACAAACAACATAATCTATTCCATTATATGGAGGAGCAAATCCAAGAGTATAACATCCTATATCTCCACCAACTATTAAATTTTTTCTCTTTCCAAGTTCATAGAAGAATCCTCTATGTGGACATCCTGCACAGAAACTTGGTGGTCTTGGTGTTACTAATTCAGTTTTATATTCTATAGTGTCATTTGTTTTTCCAAATATAGCTTTTCTTAAAACATCTGGTGTCATTTCTCCATATGGAGGTATTACATCTTTTCCAATACAATCTATTCCATACGCTTTTATTTGTTCTTCTATAAATGGGTCGTTTTCTTCTATTACATATATTTTATCTACTTTGTCTGCAAATTCTTTTATTTTTTCATAAGGTAATGGATTTGTAAATCCTAACTTCATATATGATGCATTTTTTTCAAATACTTCTTTAGCAAAATTACAACACATACCTGAAGCTATAACACCTATTTTTGTATCATTTATTTCATAGTAGTTTAATTCAGTTTCATTTGAGAATTTTTTAAGAGTTTCCATTCTCTCTTCAACAACGCCTCTTCTTATTTGAGCATTTGCTGGAACAGTAACCATTTTTTTAGCATTTTTCACATACTCTTTAATTTCAACTTCTTCTCTATCATAACACTCTACTAAACCTTTTGAGTGACAGAGTCTTGTTGTAACTCTATATAAAACTGGTGTATCATATTTTTCACTTACTTCAAAAGCTTCTTTTATCATATCTTTAGCTTCTTGGCTAGTTGATGGTTCAAATAAAGGTATCTTTGCAAACTTTGCATACATTCTATTGTCTTGTTCATTTTGAGATGAATGCATTCCCGGTTCATCTGCAGTAATAAGTACCATACCACCATTTACGCCTGTATATGCATAAGTAAATATTGGATCCGCTGCAACATTTACACCAACATGTTTCATAGAAGCCATAGTTCTTGCTCCTGCAATTGAACCCCCTATAGCAGCCTCAAGTGCTACCTTTTCGTTTGGAGCCCATTCTGCAACTATTGCATCTTTATATGTTGCTAAATTTTCTAGTATTTCTGTACTTGGAGTACCTGGATATGCAGATGCATATTTAACACCAGCCTCATAGGCTCCACGTGCAATTGCCTCATTACCTGTCATCAATTGTTTCATATAAAATTCCCTCCATCTACAATTATTAAATTCATAGTCCACCCAATTTGTTCAATGAAATTAATTATTTATTTTTACTTCTAAACTTTCAAGTGCTTCTTTTATAATACTTGGTGCTTTCTTACATTTTTCTTCTGAAACTGCACAAACTGCAAATCTTAATCCCATCTTCAATGGAATTGCAAATACATTGTGTTTAGTTAATTCTTCACATACTTCTCTTGGATTATCACATGGTATACTTACAAAGAAACCTGCTATATATGGAAGAATTTCTAATCCTACTCTTTCAGCTTCTTTTACAAATACATCTGCTCTTCTAGTCAGCATTTTTTTGTATACTTCTTTTTCCTCCTCATATTCTTTGAATTTTTTAGGGTCATTTACAATATTAGATAGAACTGCCATAGCACTTCTATTGCAATTTGACCAGTTTGCTCTACATGAATGAACACATGAATAATGGAACTCTTCTGCTACATCTTCACTTGAAGATATACAAATTATAGCTCCCATTCTCATTCCATAAGCTGTAAATCCTTTTGACATACTAAAACCAACTAATATAAGAACGTTTTCAGGCAAGTTGGAAAATTTCTTAAAGAATTTTCTACATACATCATCATCACCTGCAAAGTCAATATATGCTGAATCTACGAAAAATATTATCTTTTTGTCTTTATCTTGTGCAACTTCTTTTGATAAGTCTAATATTTTATCCCACTCATCATCTGCAACACTATATCCTGTTGGATTGTGAGCTGGTGTATTTATAATTGTAAAAACTCTTCCTTGTTTTTCTGCTATATTCACAAAATTTTCTTTGAATGAATCAAAATTAAATTTTCTATTTTCATCAAACAATTGGTAGTTTACTACTTTTCTATTAGCTTCTTCAGCTATACTAACATATGGACTCCAAAACCAATCAGATGTTAAAACTTCGTCACCTTCATTTGTATAATTCCATACAGCTAGTTTTATTGCACCACTTCCTCCCGGTGAAGCTAATACTCTTATATGTCCTTCTGGTAAGTAATCTCTAAAAAATACTTTTTTAACTGCTTCTAAGTAGTCTGGCTGACCTTCAAGGGCTGCATATGCACCTATATCACAGTTATCTAATGCTTTATATTCATCATATACAGTTTTCATTGTTATTAATTTTCCTGAGTCATCCATTAGAGCGCCTATTGTTGCATTTATTACATTATCCATACCTAAAGCTTTTTCTGCTGCTTGAGCTCTTCCAGATAAGCTAAATATAACATCATTTTCTTTTGGCCACATTGCATGCTTACCAACCATACTTTGACTCATACCATCACCCCTAAAATTGTATTTACTCTCACATTTATATTAAGCAATTAGCATGCCAACAAATTTAACTTTATGTAAAACTACTTTTGTTTAGAATTCTGATTTTTTTCACTACTAAAATTAAGTGTTTAAGTTATTTTTCTTACAAATCTATGTGCTTGTCTGAAAAAATAAAATTCTACAAAAAAATAATGTTAATTTTTCTTAACATTCGTTTTGAAAAATTAACATCACCTCAAAATAATTTATATGTAATTATGTCAAATATTTTTATTATACTTTTTCCATAGAGATGTTCTACTTATTCCAAGAACTTGTGCAACTTCATTTTTGGAAAGCCCCTGAGCAAAAAGCATGCTTATTATTTTTTCTTCAACATACTTATTTACTTCTTTTATATCTATACTTACCTTACCATCATTTATCTTACTTATATCTATGACTTTATCTGTAGTTTCCATACTTGCTGTTGTTTCAACATTAAATTCTTCTACACTGGAACTAGGTACTGCTTCTTTAGCCTTAAAGTTTTGCTCTTTTCTTAATTTAATTTTCCCTGTCACAACATACTTTTGAGCTATTGTTTTTAGCTCTCTAACATTTCCAGGCCAACTATAATTATATAGCGCATTTATCTCATCCTTAGTTAGAGCAAAATTTTCATCTATACTGTTTATTCCATGTAAACCATCATCCTTTAAAACTTCATTTACAAAATTATTAAACAATGGTATTATATCTTCTCTTCTATCTCTTAAAGGAGGGATATTTATCTCTAAACTACTTAATCTATAAAATAAGTCAGCTCTAAATGTACCCATAACTATTTTTTCTGTTAAAGATTCATTGGTAGCTGCTATGATTCTAATATCCAAAGGTATTATGTAGTCAGAGCCAATTCTCATTATTTGTCGCTCCTCTATTACTCTTAATAGTTTTGTCTGAATATTAAATGAGACACTGTTTATTTCATCAAGAAAAAGAGTTCCTCCATGAGCAAGTTCAAATAACCCTCTTTTTCCACCTTTCCTAGCACCTGTAAATGCACCTTCTTCATATCCAAAAAGCTCACTTTCAAGTAAATTTTCTGCTATAGTAGCACAGTTTATAGCCACAAAAGGCCTGTCTTTTCTTTTGCTTATATTATGTATACTATGGGCTATAATTTCTTTACCAGACCCACTTTCTCCATAAAGTAGTGTTGTGTAATCACTTTTCCCAATTTTTTTAGCTTCTTCAATAAATTCCTTTGTTAATTTATCTTTAAATAAAAAATCATCAAAAGTATATCTAGCATATAGACCTTTTTGATTTAAATCAAACCTTATTTTTCTTTCTAAATTTTGTAGCTTAGTTATATCTTGTATTATTCCTAAAACTCCATAAGTGCTATCATCTACTTTTATTAATGTTGTTCTAGTATTAACAATCAAGTTGTTTATATTTCTTATCTTCCTATCTTCTACATCATCTTTCTCATGTAGACAATCTAATAGCCATCCCATTTTTGGAAATATATCTAGAATATATTTATTAAGCGCGCATTTTCTTTCTACTTTAAGCATGTTTTTTGCACTTTCATTGTACAAAATTATACTTCCATTACTATCTATAGCAATTACTCCATCTTTTATGCCATCTAATATATTTCTTAATACTTCATTATTAAATTTTTCCTCGCCTAATGTATCTAATAATTTCTTACAATACTCAACAGCTTCTCTTATAGATTCGTCACTGGCAGTTGCAAATACACTATCAATACCATATTGTCTCGCAAAAGAACACGCTAGACCTCCACCAACTATTACAACTTCATCTTTTTGGTCTATATACTTTACAACCTTACTTCTTATTTCGTATTTAGATTCAAACCATTCTTCAGTTATTTCAGTACTTATGACATTTCTCCAACCAACATAATCAAAAGAAACTTCATTATCTCCAAGTATTAATACTACTTTTTTAGAATATCGCTTTGCCATTTCTATTGCTCTTAGAAGGTCGGTTGATTTCATATTCATGGGTATTACAGGTACACTTACTGTGTCTATTACTAAACTATAACCTCCTCCTCTACCGATTATAGCTTGAGCACCTTTCTCAACAAGTATACGTCCTTGATTTTCCATTAAATCAAGATTAAGTATGTCGATTATTATAGTTCCATTTTCTACATCTTCTCTATATAATTCTTCTATTCTTTCTTTTAATTCAATATCAGAGGCTATAATTCCTATCTTCTTTTGCAATAAAATCACCTCAATTTTAAATTATAGTATATACTGATTTCTACCTGCTTTTTTTGATTTATATAGGTTTTTGTCTGCATCTTCAATTAATATCTCGACATCTTTTCTACTACGACATCTTTTTATACTTACTCCAGCACTTATAGTCACATAGTTTTCTACTTTAGAGTATATATGTTCAATTCCTTCAAATTCAAGAAGTTTAAAAATTCTTTTAATATATATTTCTATCTTATCAATCTCTTCAACATTTATTGATTTTATAGAATCTACTAGTATTAAGATTTCCTCTCCTCCATATCTAATTATGTGTTCAGTAATATCTATAAATACATTTTTTATAATGTCAGTTACTTTAATTATAACTTTATCTCCTGCTGGATGACCATAGTTATCATTATAGCTTTTAAAATAATCTATATCAATCAATATTGCCATCATATTTTTATCTCTATCTTCATTGAATAAATTCAATTGTTGTTCTAAGTATCTTCTATTATATAGTCGAGTTAGTCCATCAGTTAGAATATCATTTTCCAATTTCTTATTATTATCTACAAGTAATCTTAAACTTTCTTGTTTTTGTCTTAATTCATATTGTTTATGAATACCTTGTGATGTTTTATAAGAATTGTTTTTTTCCCACTTATCTGAATACCAATCCATACTTTTATAATATTCAATTGCTAGTTTGAACTCTTTTTTCAATTCATATCCTTTTGCTATTAGGCCATAAAATATCGACAGTTTTTTAGGATTTAATGAACTTTTTTTAACTAAGTTTAAACCTTTCAAATAATATCTTATTCCTTCATCTACATTGTTAAATTTTATATATAAATCTCCATATAACTTATAAATATAATCTAATTTAGAATTATATATAAAAACATCTCCAAAACTTTTATATATGTTTTTTGATAAAATCAAATATGCATTTACTCTTTCAAAATTACAAGTATCTTTCTTTAACTCTATTTCGGCTGAATATAAAAATATGAATGAGTACAAATAATCTTTATATACGCCTTCAACAACATCCATCAGTTCTATAGTTTTTTCTAAAACAACTTCTGCTTCTTTATTCATATCTTCTTTTAAATATGCCCATATAAGGTCTATTTTTATTGCTACTCTTTCAGTTGAACATACTGAATTATTATTATGTGCAACATCTAGTGCATTTTTTATATACTTTATGGCTTCTCTGTTATTCCCACTTTCTAAATAACAAAGGCTTATTATACATTTGCAAAAAGCTTCTATAGAATATAGATTATTTTCCTGGGCTAATCTTAGACATTCAATCAAATACTCCATACTTTTTATAAAGTTGTTAAATAAGTATAGATATACCCTACCAAATATATAATTTGCTCTACTTACAAGAACTTTATTTTTTAATTTTTTAAAAAAGGATACTTCCTCTACTAATAGTACTACTTCAGATTTAGTTTTATATAGTGCACTTATTTCTACACATAAACTCATATTAAACAAAACCAATAATTCATTCAAACGTTGTTGTTTTATAATTTTTTTGGCTAAAAAATAAAAATGATTTGCTTTATCGTATTTTTTTATAGAAATAGCAGATAGAGTAAGATAAATATAAATCTTAGATATTATATCTGCATCATCTTTTAGTGATAATTGTTTAATATCTTTTAGTGAAACTATCAAATAATTATACGATGCTTCTCTATCTTTTTTTACATAGTTTATTAGACTAATTAAATATAAAATATAGACTCTATCTTTAGCATCTATTTTTGTATTTAAAAGGTCTTTGTGATAATCCAAGATGTAGTTTAAATCGGTCAAATTCAGATAGAACTTAGTCAACATATCATATTCTATCTTTTTTATATTTCTCTTTAAATCTTCTATTAAACTCCCTTTCAAGTAAATCACCAATCCTATTTCAAGAGTTAAAAATTCTTAAAATCATAATAATGCAAACATCTATTTCTTCCAGTTTGTTTTGCTTTGTATAAGGCTTTATCCGCATTTTCAATTATTTCACTTATATCTATACTACTATTTTTACAAGTATCAATACCAATACTAATCGTCAAATCATCATTTAAGAATTTTTTTACAACCTTACATAACTTTTTTCCAAATACTTTGCTTTTTCTATAATCTTTGCATATAGACAATATTAAAAATTCCTCTCCTCCATACCTTATAACAGACATGTCCTCTTTTAAATATTTTTTTATTATCATAGTTATATTTTTAAGAGCAATATCTCCATTATAATGACCATGAGTGTCATTGTATTCCTTAAAATAATCTACATCTATCATAAATGCAGAACTGTACTCACTAATCTCTTGTTTTTCTAAGAAATTATTTAAATATGCTCTATTATAAGCATTTGTCAAAGGGTCGATGTATTTTTTCTTATCTAAATCGAGTTTTATTTTTTTCATATTATTTATTTCTTTTTCGATATGTTCATGTCTATAATTTAAGGAGTCTATATAATTTCTATTCCTAGCTTTCATATACATCTGTTTTAACTCATAGTACATTTTAAAGTATCTCATACTCATTTCATAATCTTGTATCTTCTCAAAACACATGTGTATAGTTTTATATGCTTCTTTCACATAATTATAATTTTTAGCTTCTTTAGCCTTTTCAAGAAGTTTTTTGCTTGTAATCAAGGACTTTTCATAATCTTCAAATATATAATATATATTAATCTGATGATAAATCACTTCTAAATCATATATTATATACTCTTCTACATTATTTATGTTATTTAATAAACTTTTAGCCCGATTTAAATAACAAGTTGATTTCTCAAATGATTTTTCATTACTTTCTGCATAGTACATAGCTAGATTTATACATAAGTCTAATTTTTCTACTTCTTTTAAATCTTGATTCTTAAATTTTTCCAAATATACTTCAGATTTTGCTAAATTATTTATAGCACCTGAATAGTCTTTAGTTTTTATTAATAATTTAGTTATGTTATTTGATGCTCTATACTTTTGAATTATATTTACGTTTGTATATTTCTTATTCTTTATTACTTCATTAAAGTATCCTCTTGCTCCTTCATAATTTTCAAATGAACATTCACATTCCCCTAGCTTTATATCGCATAGTGAGCATACTTCTATATCTTTTGATAACTCTGCATATTTTCTTGCTTTTAAGAAATTCATTTTAGCAATTAATGCATCATCTAAAAACAAAAAATATATCTTACCAATTATAAAAAAATATATTTTTTTACAATTAAAATCATTAGTTTCTTTTACTTTTATATATAAGTCTTCTATTTCCTTAATTATTATAGAAGAATCAATACATTTACTTGCTTTAATATAAATCAATTGAGATTCAAAGATAATTTCTTCCACTAAAAAATTGCTCCCCTTACAAATAAGATTAAATTTATCTATATATAGATCTGCTCTATTTACATCTTCATTCTTTAAACTTAAAATGGCTATTTGTGAATAAAATCGTGCTAAAAACACATAATCTTTAGGTAAGTATTGTTCAATATATTTACAGGAAATCAAAATATACTTTTTCATTTTTTCACTAAATCCTTGAATACCATACAGTAAAGCTAGCAAAAAATTTAATTTTAATAACATTAAACTACTTTGTTCAGTTTTGTAGGAATTAATTGAATTGTTAATTTCATCAATTCTTTTTTCAAAAAAGTTATCATTATTTAATAGTTTTTCATTCAAGGTCAGCTTAAACATTGAATCTAAAATTATACTATCTATATCTTCCAAATATTTATTATATATTGTAACCCACCTCCGACTTTCATTATCTCATAAATTTAGTAATTTTCCATACTATTTTTAAAAAAAGTCGGTGTCTTAATTTAGAAATTTCTCCTAAATTAAGACATAAATTACACTAAACTATACAATTTTCTATTTGAATTATATAATCTTGACAATTTTCGCAAATTATCACACTTACAATGTAACTATTATCAACTTTATTTGCTCTTGATAATTTATTAAAAGACATCCCTTTATAATCACTAGATATATTACTTATTACATATTTTCCATCCTTACTAAAAATATAAAAATGATATTCTAAAAACGGAAAGAATTTTTTCTTTTCTTTTACACCCTCCAAGCATAATGGGCATGCTTCTTGATAGTATTCTATATCAAAATCAACATCTTCTGATTCATTAAGTATCTCAATTATTTTTGGAATGCTTATTTCTTGAATTGGACTTTCTTCATCATTTATTAAAGCACTGCAATTATCTTCTTTTAATAAATATTCCTTGTCTTCATATATAAACTTGTACAAACTCATATTATATCCTCCTAATAATTATTAATCTCCCAAGTTATTCTACCACTTAAACATTCTTAATAAAAGTAATTGTTATATAATTTTATAATATTTCTTATTAAGTAAGTTATATACATATATTGTATACATATAATTTACTTAATTATCTTAAAACCCAACTTTACGTTTTGAACATCCAGTTTTTCAAAACCTATTGTCAAAATTCACTTTACCTATTAATATAAGTATATGAATACAGAGATTGGATATAGATGTAACACACTTAACTATTTTATAAGATACAATTTAGTATCAAATTTTATATATTGTATAGGGGGAGATACAGATGTATAAAGATAAAAGTGATGAATGTATACACTTAATGACTGCATATATTGATAGCATAAGTGGATATTATTCATTTATAGACACACAATTAGATGACTTTATGGTGAAGTATGGTGAAAACATTGTTGATTCAAATTTACATAGCATAATGATGTTGCTTTGTAAATGGGGATTAGCCTAACATTTCGAGCAACTTTTTTGTATATTGTATTCTATATTATTTATTCATTGATAAAAAAGAAATTGACATAAATTTAAAGGCTATATATAGATTAAAAAAATCTATATATGGCCTTTTTGAATTTTAATAAATATCCTATATATATACTATATCAACAAAAACAATTTAAGTTTATTTATCTAATATGCTATAATTTACTTACCTACAATAATAAAAATATCTAATATGTATTATTCAGTTTAACTAATCACAATATCATCTCTTCATTTACAATTAAGATATTTTCAATATAGTAATACTCAATTTTAATATAATGAAAAGGAGAATTTGATATGAACTATAATGAATTATTAGAATCTGCTAGAGATAACTTTAATGGAAAATGTAAAGTCTGTAAGATTTGTAATGGATTAGCTTGTGCTGGAAATGTTCCTGGCATGGGAGGAAAAGGAAGTGGCTCTTCTTTTATAGAAAATAGAAGAAGCTTGGAAAGAGTAAAAATAAATATGAGAGTAATACATAATGTTTCAAATCCAGATACTACTATCGAGTTATTTGGTAAAAAAATGAGTGCTCCTATATTTGCTGCACCTGTATCAGGTACTATGTTAAATATGGGTGGTAAGATTTCTGAAAAAGAATACATAGAACCTGTTGTTAGAGGTTGCTCTAACTCTGGAATCTATGCCATGGTTGGAGATACCAATGTAGATACTTTTTTATTGGATAATTTAGACGTTTTAAAAGATAATGCTGGAGATGGAATTGTATTTATAAAGCCTTGGAAAAATTCAAAGATAATAGAAAAAATTAGATTATCTGAAGAGGCTGGTGCTTTTGCAGTTGGTGTAGACCTTGATGCTTGTGGATTAATTAATAATCAGCTTCAAGAAAATCCTTTTTCACCTAAGACAGTTGAAGAGATTAGAGAGTTGGTTGAAGCGACTAAATTGCCTTTTATAATAAAAGGGATTATGACTGTGGATGATGCTTTGATGGCTGTAGAGTCTGGAGCTAGTGCTATTGTTGTTTCAAATCATGGTGGAAGAGTGCTTGATTACACGCCTGGTACTTGTGAGGTGCTTCCAGATATAGCTAAGGTTGTAAAAGGAAAGATAACTATACTTGCTGATGGTGGTGTTAGAACTGGTGTTGATGTGGTTAAGATGTTAGGTTTGGGTGCTGATGCTGTTTTGATGGGAAGACCTTTTGTTACTGCTTCTTTTGGTGGAGGTCTTGATGGTGTTGAGTTTTTTATAGATAAGGTTAGGAATGAGTTATGTGAGACTATGATTTTGACTGGTTGTCAAGAGGTTAAGGATATTGATGGTAGGGTTATATGGAAGTGATTGTAAAATAGTTTTATAGCATATATATTTAAATAGTATATTATTTCACATGTAAAAATAGTGTCTCATTTAAATTAAAAAATTACATTGAGACACTATTTAATATGTTTTTTAGATTTTAATCCTATGAAAGAGTAGGGTCAGTTAGTCTACCCAACTTATCCCAAGTAGCTGGTCCAACTACTCCATCTGCAGATAAACCGTATTTTTTTTGGAAACGTACAATTGTATTATATGTATCGCTTCCAAAAACACTATCTATACTTAAACCATAACCAAGTAAAGATAACATAATTTGTGCAGCTTTAACTTCTTTTCCACTATCATCTTTACGTATAACTTTTGTTGTACTTATAGTCAGATATTCATTACCCATAATTGTTATAGTTTTAGCATCTATGTTATAAGAAACAGTATAACGTGCATAAACACCTTTACTATTATCATCATTCATTAGATTAGCCGATTCTGGAACAAATATCTCATCATCTGGCTTAGGTTCTATATTTGCATCTTCACAATTCTGTTTATGTTCATCTCTTATTTCTTGTGGCGCATTTTCATATGTATATATGTATCCAGAAAGAGTAAAAGAATCTATATTTTTCTCTGAAACAACTTCCTTACTTCCTCCTTTACCTGTGTCAGCAAATGCTACACTTGTAAAAGTAAGCATTAAACAACACATAATCGCTAATGTTTTTTTTGATTTTTTTAACATAAAATCCTCCTTGTAATTATTTTATTAATTGATTGTAATCTTTTATATTCATTTCTATTATGTCATAGTCTCTAGGTATTTTACCTTGTAATTTGCATTTATCTTCATAAAATTTTCTAATTTTACTTGGCGCATCTTTATAATAAATATCTATAATTTTATCAGTCTTCTTATTCAATAAAAATTCATTAATCTTGTTATTCATTCCATTATTACTCTCATCAATTTTAATCTGAGCATCAACTTCAATAAAAGATGTTATCGAAGTCATAAATACCAAAATAGCAATTAGTATTCCACTTCTACCTTTCTTCTTAACAATACTATTTAGTCTTTTTTCTAAATTTGTCTTACTAAACTCTGTTGTCAAAATTCCACTCTGATAATTTTTACTTAACTTAATTGACTTTATAAGTGCTAATGCATATTCTTTCTTCTCTTTTAAAGAACAGTCATTCAAAACACTTTCATCACAACATAATTCACAATCGATATTTACTCTATTGCTCATTATATAAACAAGTGGATTAAACCAATATATTATTTTCACAAATAACACTGCAAACTTTATTAAAAGATCTTTGTTTTTAAAGTGCATCAATTCATGTCTTAAAATCCAATTTAACTCATCCTTACTATAAGGATAATCTGGTAAAAATATGTACGATTTAAATAATCCCATACCTGCTGGACTTATCAGTTCATCAGAACCTCTTAATTCAATTTTCTTTCTTATTTTTAATTCTTTCAGTAAATCCTTATACATACAGTTAACATCATCATCTTCTATATCATAAGATACATCAACAACAAGATTTTTAAATTTTGTATATTTTACAAAAGTATATACTGCAATAACTATAGCGACAAATATCCATAAACAAGCTAAATACAACATAAAATTATTATCTGTAGGAACAGTGATTTCTGTAATATTATTTCCTACTACATTATTACTTTTTGATTCTTTTACTTCATACACTATTGTATAATTAAAAAGAAAAAGCAACATTCTAAAGACTATTACTAACCAAATATAATAATTGAACTTTTTACTAAAATTCTTAAATAAATATCTTTTCAAAAATAATAATAGACAAATACCAAGACTACATACAATAGTTGTCTGTATAAGATTTTCAAAAACTTGTATCATATAACTATTCATCCTTTAAATTATCAAAGTAATTTTCTAGAAAATCCAGCTTATTTTTATCTATAGCTTCATCCTCATGTAAAGCTGAAATTAAACTTACCAAAGAATCATTATGTATATTACTTAGGAAATCCTTTGTCTCAAAGTTTAAGTATTCCTGTTGCTTAACCACTATTGTGTAATGTGTATATCTATCTATTTTTTGAGCATATAAGAATTCTTTTTTTACTAGTCTTGATAAAAGTGTCAGTGTTGTGGTTTGTTTCCATCCATATTCTTGCTCCATTGCTTCAATAACATCTTTTGATGTCACTGTAGCATCTACTCTCCAAATAAATTTCATTACTTTTAGTTCTGCTTGTGGTATTTTTTTTATCATGATTTACACCTCCCCCAAAACTCTTTCTAACATAATTCTACAACAAGAGAATTTTTTAGTCAAATACTTTATGAAAAAATTGTGAATTTTTACATTTTATGTTAATTTTCTAATCTTTTTTAAAATATTATAAGTTAGATTTAATAATACAATTCATTAAATTTTTTATTATATTATTAATAACGACAATATATTAATATTTTTTATCTTGAGTAGTACCTAATTATGAATATTCTTTTTTACATGCAAAGAACATTATAATACTTTTTGGGGAAATAAACTAGACTAATCTTTAAATCGCTTTTGATATTAAATTTTTATGTATATTTTTTAAAAAGCTTTTGTTTCAAAGCTAAAATACTTTCTTTGTTTTATTACCACACTATAGTGTAAGTCAATTTATGCATAAATAAATTCTATCTCAATAGAGTCTTATATGCAAGAGAATTAAAGCAAACCTTTTCATCCAATTTTTACCATATAAGTTTTTTAAAATTCTTCTTTTTTCATATCCTATCGTTTCCTAAAGCTTTTTCTAGCCTAAGTCAATAATAGGCACCTTTTAACAAACAACCACATAGAAGTATTTCCATATAATTTATGCATTCGTTTTATTTTTTTAAGCAAAATTTATTTCATAATTTAAAATCTTTTTTATTTTCTCATAATAATATTGAATAATGGATTATATTCTAGTATTATATAGTTGTAGAATAAAACTAAATCGGCAAAACTAGAGAAATTTAGTGACGCAAAGCTATAGGGACTAAGACTTATAAAGTATCTTATGAGTTATGTCAGCCAGTTGCCAAAAAGATATTTTCTTTTTGTTTTTATGAAAGTTTTTTAGGGGGATGTAAAATGTTTATAGAGAAAATAGATACGTGTACACATGTATTAACTGCTTATATTAGTAGTTCACATGATTATTGTAATTTTATAGATACACAGCTAGATGATTTTATGCTAGAGTACGGAGAAAATGTAGTAGAATCATATTTATATCAAGTGATGGTCTTGGTAAATAAGTATAATTAGATAGATTTTATTTTCTAGAAAATCCTTTTTAGTTTTATCTACTTTTAAATAATCTTATAATAAATGATACGAATTTAATTCAAATATATTTCTTTTTTGTATTATAATCGTTATGGTTTTATTTTTTATAAAATCCAATAGGATAAAAATACAAAATAATATCAAAAACAAAAAAAGAAACTACAATCTATTGCTCTAGAGTGAATTTTCATAATCAATCATAGTAAGTTATTTTTTATAACACTCAATTTTTATATCAAGCTAAAAATCGCTCTTTCACAGAGTGACTTTTTACTTTTTGAGAAATAATATATATTTCTTAAGAAAGAATAAATGTATATAAATCTAGCTCTTAAAATAACACTCTAAATAAAAATTCCCTCATTTCTCCAGTTCATTTCTTATTAATAGATTGACTGTAGAATATAAAACTATAAATATTTTCAAGAATATATAAAATAATTTGCCACCAAATTACAACTTACTAGTAGCAATATGGTGACAAATCAAACTTTTGTTATATTCTATATATTGGAAACACTAGTTTTTTTATTTTTTAATCAATTTCTGACTTAAATGGAGTGTCATCAGCTTTTGCTATTCTGTATTCTTTATCAGTTATATAACCAAGTTCATGCATTTTGTACAACACAGTCAACTGTCTCTTTTTAGCCTCTCCATGGTCAATATACCTCGCAGGATTATTGGTCATCCCCGCAAGCATAGCACACTCAGCTAGGTTTAACTCTCCAACTTTTTTACCAAAATACACTTCAGCTCCTTTTGCAGCTCCATATGCATTTTTTCCTAGGTACATATTATTTAGATACGCTTCAAGGATTTCATCTTTACTCATAATCTTATTCATCTGCTTTGCATTATACATATCCCTTATTTTTCTCTTCATAGTTTTATCATCACTTGTAAGCAGATTTTTTGAAACTTGCATATCTATAGTACTTCCACCTTGTGTTGTGTCTGTAAACACATTATTAAGTACTGACCTAGCTAAGGAAATAACATCTACTCCTTTATGCTTATAAAATCTCTCATCTTCTATTGAAACTATAGCCTGTTTTAAGTCCTTTGGCATTTGTTTTATACTGACAACCTCACTACTTATATATTTAGACTTAATTAATTTTTTAGTGACTTCAGGTGAACCTTTTATAGCTGAAACTGTAAAAATTGCACCTGCCACTGAAAATATAATAAGTGCCACTAACATAACAGATAATAATGCTCTAGCTATTTTAATTCTCTTTTGCTTTCTTCTTTTTTTGCTTTTTAATTTTCTATCTCTTTGCTTGTACTCAACTCTTCGTCTATCTCTCTGACTATAATCTGTATTTAAAGGTCTTACATTATCTCTTGTAAAACTATCTCTTTTTATAATATTTTGTGAATCTACCTTTTCACTCATTCTTTTACTAGAGGCTGTCTGAGAATTTTTACTTTTTTTACTTGTTGAAGTATAAGAATGTTTAGATTTTTTATTACTATCTTTATTATTACTAACTTTTTTACGTCTTATTTTATTATTATCATCATCATTGTAATAACCCATTTTAGTCTCCCTTCTTTATATAAGGTACATTATACATTGTTCCACAAAATAAATCAAAGAACAAAATTGTAAGTTTAAGGGTCAATTTTATAAAGGATATTTTCACTAATTTTCTCTATATTTGCGATTAATATTCATCTTTTATTTTTAAAAATAGCTTTGCAGTTGCTAAAGTGTCACTATCAGCTCTATGAGCATTTATATTCTCTATATTATAATAAGCACAAGCTGTTTCAAGCTTCTTATTTTTTCCTTTATAACTTTTACATTTTTTTAATAATTCTAGTGTACATATATAATTATTTATTGGCTCTAAATCCAACTTTCTAAGATAGTAATTTAAAAACTTTAAATCAAATTTTGCATTATGTGCAATTATAGTTCTATCACCTATGTATTTTCTAAATCTAGGTAAAACCAACTCTAAAGACTCCTCTTTTTCTACCATTTCATTACTTATGTGTGTCAATTCCGTTATAAATGAAGAGATTATACCCTTAGGTTTTATTAACCTTGAATAGTTTTTTACAATTTCGTCATTTTTTATTTCTGTTACACCTATCTCTATTATTTCACAACCTTTATATGGATCTAATCCTGTAGTTTCTAAATCTACAACTACATATTCTCTCATGTCTCTTCTCCTTATTATCAAATGGATATATTTATATTCTATATTTATGCAATATACTAATCAATACTTAATTTTATATGATATATGAAATTTTTACAAATTTTACTAAATATACAGCAGATATTCCATTATAAATAAAGATTATTTTACTATAATAATTAAATTTTTATCTTATTATCATTTAATCTATTTTGATAAACATCATTATTTAATTTTTTATTGCTTAATTCTTTAAAATCTAAACTTTTACATTGTTCATCATTTTCCCATATTCCTGCCTGCTTATTTCCATCACTTTTATATAATACACCTTTGCCATTTTTCTTATTATCTAAGAAATAACCTTTATATATATCATTATTTGGATAAGTTAATTTTCCTAGACCATTTTTAAAACCATCTTTAAATTCCCCTGTATATATTGAACCATCTTTATAAGTATATTTACCTATTCCATGCATCTTATCATCTTTCCATAACCCTTCATACCTTTCCTTACTTGAAAAAATATATGTTCCAAATCCATTTTTCTTCCCATCAATAAACTCTCCTTTATATAAGTCTCCATTATCATATTTGAATACTTTTTCTCCCTTTAATTTCTTATCAATATTCTTATTTTTATCGCTATTTCTATCTTGTGTATATGTTTTTTCTCTCCTTGTCTCAATTAAATCTCTATCATAACGAAAACCTTTTTTTGACTTATTTTTTATACTAGTTTTTTTCTTATTAATAAAAACTCTAGCTAATTGAATAAATATAAATGCAGATGATAAACATATAAACACACATACTATTGTTCTAAAATAACTAGTTATATTTTCCATAAAAATCACCCTTTTACTATAAAAATTTATTTAAAATACCTAATATAATATATATTTTTATTAGTTGGCATTTATACTTTTAAGACTATATATTAAGTAAATCTCACTTTAAAAGAATCTCTCTTAAAATAAACTAAGTACAATAAACACAGATAATTAATAGATACGTATGAAATATCCTTGAATACTTCATATAAATATTTCTATACAAAGAAATAAAAAAGATGAACCCCAAAAAACAGAGTTCATCTTTTAATAAAAAAATATCTATTTAATAGTAATTAAAAGAAAATACCTATTTACTATTAAAAATATTTTTTAATTTATTTTATCTATTCTTTTATAAGAACTTTTACAACTTCTGATATATACATAGTATGATAATCTTTCTTTGGATACCACTTTTCATCATTTTCTTTAGCATCAAAGTTTTCTGGTGGCATTGTATCATGATATAATTTTTTACAAACCATAATCATATTAGCTTCTTCAAAGGCTACTGTATCATCTATAAAATATGGTGTAAGTCCTGCTTTTTCTACTTTATTTGTATCTCTACCAGAAATAGTACCACAAATATTTAAAGCTTCTCTGTATTTTTCATCAAAAAATGCAATTGTAAATGTGTCATTATTATCTACAAACTCTTTTGTATATCTCTGTGGTCTTATGTAAGTTGTTACAACATTTTTACTCCAATACACTCCAACACCACCCCAGCTTGCAGTCATTGTGTTAAATTTAGCTGAGTTTCCTGCTGTTATAAGTAACCACTCTTTACCAATTTTAGTGAATGGATTAAACTGTAGTTCTTCAATTTTTACTTCTTTAAATCCCATAACATCATCCTACCCTTCATCTTTTAATAAATAAGTCATTTGTTAAAAATTTAAATATATGCACTTTTATAATACAGCTTTCAAGATTATTTTCCATATTCATGTAAATTATAATACAACAAATCAATTACTTTCGCAAGAAGTAGTTTTTATATTTTTTAATCATAAAATGTCAATAAAATATATTAATTATAAAATATATAATACATTTATTAAATTTAGAATACTATAATATTAAAAATGTAGAAAGTATATACACTTTCTACACTTATTACTATTTTATATATTTTTATAGTAGTTTAGTTCCATTTAAATCTAGTTTTGTTCAAAAACTATCATAATCACCAAATTTTGTTCTATTAATTGTAACTTTTTATACTTTATTAATAACATTTAAGTTATTATTCTTATCAATATATATTTTCTCACTATCTAAATCTTCATCAAACATCTTTATTATATTTTCTATTTCGTTTTTGTATTCATCTTCATGTACTCTATAAAGCATTAAATCTTCTAATAAATCTTTTATATCAAAATACACATCTTCTAATAAATAAAAATATCCATCTTCTATATTCTTTAATTTATCTATAGTATCCAATTTTTTATCTATATCTTTTATAACTTCTATGTTTTGTATGTTTATATTTATAATTGTCAATAAGTACATTCTCACAGTTTTTATTATCTCAATAGAAAAATCTACAATATCATAATTTCCTTCTTTTTTATAAAGTGATTCTTTAAATTTATCAAAACAATCATTTAAATCTGGATTTATGTTATTAAATGGAGGTCTTATTATATCTAGCATTATTAAAAGATTTTGTATATCTACATTATTTGTAATTGCCTCATCCAAAATAAATAAATTATATGCATCATTTAATGGGTCATGTGCATCTCCACTAAACTCTAAGTTAGCAAATTCAAGTAAATTTTTTAGTGATATATAGTTCATACATTTTATACCACACTCTATATATTTCTCTTTTATATCCACAAATAACTCTCTAATGTTGTTTACGAACCTTGGATGATTGTTTTTTTTAGAACTTCTCATATCAGTGTTATTGAAACATGTTAAATCTAAATTACCAAAAGTATATATTCCTTCAATCTCAGAAAATATGCCTAACCACTTTTTAAACTTTCTCATGACCTCTTCATAGCTTGGTGCATACTTTAATTCTTCTGAAGATATATGAGTCAACTCTTGTATATGAGGATACAACTGGGCATTACTTACTGGCTTTATTAAAGATTTAAACTTATCAATATTTTTTGTCTTTTCATCATACATAACTGCTCCAATTGCAATTATATCTGAATTTAATATATCTCTCTTTGATTTAGAATTTGGCATATTCATCTCAAAATCTATATATACTCTCTTCAATATAAACACCCTTTCCAATTGTTTATAGTGATTCTTTTAATTACTTTTATTCATAATTTTCTAAGAAAGAATGTTTCTCCCCATCTTTTTGCCACCCTAGTACCGAATCAAGATTTACGTTTTCTGCTGCTTTAAATATGGATTTTTCTACATTTTTAAAATTTGGCTCTAAACTTTTTATTAAATCTTTTATTTCATATCTTTTATTTCCAGTTTTTTTAGCAGCAACCATGCACGCACAATTTAAAGGCCATATACCACTATTTTGGATAAATCTTATAATGTGTTCTTCTCTTATATAGTAAAGTGGTCTTATAATTTTTATTCCTTCAAAATTAGTAGAATTAAGCTTAGGAAGCATAGTTTTAAAATTTCCTGCACACAACAAATTAAGCATAGTTGTTTCTATTACATCATCATAATGATGACCTAATGCAAGTTTATTACACCCCAATTCTTCTGCTTTTGAATATAATGCTCCTCTTCTCATTCTTGCACACATATAACATGGATAATCTTTTGCAATTTCATCAGCTATTTCAAATATTCTTGAATAAAATAAATGTATTGGAATATTTAAATACTCACAATTATCTATAAGTAATTGCCTTATATTTGCATGATATCCAGGGTCCATAGCAATAAATTCAACATCAAAATTAACTTGTCCATGTCTCTTTAATTCTTGAAACATTTTAGCCATAAGAATACTATCTTTTCCTCCAGATATTGCTACAGCTATTTTATCCCCTTCTTCAACTAGTTTATAATCTCTTATTGCCTTTATAAACTTAGACCATAAATGTTTTCTATATTTTTTTATAATACTTTTTTCTATATCCCTTAGTGAAAGTCTTTCCTCAAAAGGAACTATAATTTCACAGCCTTTTCCTGATAGCTCACTCATTTAATCACCTCGTATATTTATGTTAATAATATTTTACAAAAAAGTCTACCTACTTCTATAAAATACTATAGTTTTACTTTAATTTTAATAAATACTTTATAGTTTACAATAACACATAAACTTATAATAACATAAATAAAGCCTTTCTTTTATTATCTTTTTTATTTTTCTCATTTAATATTTTATTATGAGTAACGATTTTTAAATGTATGAATATTATACACTAGATAGACTTACCTATCTATTTACAACAAGGAGGTTTTCATCTTGGAAAATAAAACTAGAGATATTAAAAAAAATTGTGGTTCATCTTTGGCTAGACCATATATTAATAATCAAATTTTCACAGAAATGTACTGCCTTTCTGATGCATTAAAATTTGGAACTATATTTCCAGAACTAAATTTATTAGAATCTGAAATGTACAACAAAGAATTATATGCTAAGCCAAAAAAATTAAGAGGAGGTAGAAGATAATGAAAGATTCATCTAGAGCTGAACTTATGAGAAAAATTCAGGAAACATCTTTTGCATGTGTTGATATGAACTTATATTTAGACACTCATCCTGATGATAAAAATGCTATCAACACTTACAATTCATTATGTAACCAATTTGCACAGGCTAGATACGCTTACGAAAATAAATATGGTCCTTTAACTAACTTTGGGTATGCTCCAAGTAGATGCCCTTGGCAATGGGCTGAGCAACCTTGGCCTTGGGACAGAGAATTTAATTATTAGACATCAAGTATTGGAGGATTGAAAATTCATGTGGATATATCAAAAAACTTTACAACACCCAGTTAATATAAAAACTTGTGACCCAAGAATGGCTAAGTTTCTTATAACTCAATTTGGAGGACCAAATGGAGAGCTTGCTGCATCTTTAAGATATTTAAGTCAAAGATATACAATGCCTACTGGTAATATGCGTGCACTTTTAACAGATATTGGTACAGAAGAACTAGCTCACGTTGAGCTTATATGTACTATGGTTTATCAGTTAACTTCTGATGTAAGCCCAGAAGAATTAAAAGCTGCTGGTCTTGGCTCAAACTATGCACAAAATGGATATGGAATTTATCCAACAGATTCAAATGGGGTTCCATTTGATGTAAGACCTATCGCAGTTATGTCAAATCCTGTAACTGATTTACATGAAGATATGGCTGCTGAACAAAAAGCACTTGCAACATATTATCAACTTATAAACTTAACAGATGATGTTGATGTTATAAACGTACTAAAATTCTTAGGTCAAAGAGAAATAATTCACTATCAAAGATTTGGTGAAGCTTTAATGGATGCTTATGAATTAGAGGAATGTCAAAAAATATTCTAAAATTCTTCTTTATATATAAAACTACAATTATTTACTAATTTACTAACTTACTTTTTCGCTTAAATTAGCTTAAAAATATAAAAAACTATAAAGAACTGTCCATTTTCTATACGCAGATAGAACAAATAAACAACAAAAAGCAGGTACTGAATCAACAGTAATAATAGATAGTAATCTACAATACTATTGACACCATACCTGCTTTTATTTTATAAGCAATAAAGAAATATCTATTTATAAAGTTTTATCATTAAATTTAAATGATTATAAAACTCTTCTTGCATTTACATATCTACTTGAATAGTAACTACTATTTATATTAGATATTGTTACCTTTTTTGATGAACCTGAAGATGCGTGTATCATCTCTCCATTTCCCATATATATTCCAACATGACTTACAGAGCCATTATTTGAACCTTGTGTATCAAAGAATATTAAATCTCCGCTTCTAAGGTCTCCTCTATTTACATATGCTCCATACTTACTTTGGTCTCTAGATACTCTTGGTATACTAACTCCAGCAGATTTTTTCATAACGTATTGTGTGAATCCAGAACAGTCAAAACTATTTGGACCTTCTGCTCCCCATACATATGGTTTTCCAAGTAGTGTCTTTGCAAAGCCTATTACACTATCAGCTCCCTGACTTGGAGAATTAGTTGAATCGGATGGAGTTGAAGTATCAACAGAACCTTTCTCTGCAAGATATTGACTTGATACATATCCTGTTTGGTCATCATGATTTACTTTTGTCCATCCACCATCTTCTGAGATACTTCCAACTTCAGTACCATAACTTAACGTAGCCACTTTAGAGTGTCCTGTTCCTGGTCCTGTTCTAAGGTTTAATGATTTTGCTGTTACAACTTTTGTATCCTTTACAATATCACTTGAACTGCTTCCATCATTTCCATTTGCAGAATCACTTAAGTTAGTTCCTAAGTATTTACTTGAAACGTAACCGACTCTACCATTAGAACTTATTTTTGACCATCCATTTGACTCAGATATGTATCCAACTTCAGTACCATATCCCAAAGTAGATATTTTAGAACTTCCTGTACTTGGACCTGTTCTAAAATTTAATCCCTTTGCTGTAACAACTTTTGTTGATTTTACTGAAGCATCATTACTTTCATTACTATTTCCTAGGCTATTTATTGATAAATATTTTTCATGCACATAACCTGTATTCCCATTATATTTAACTTTTACCCAAGAACCATCTTTTCCTATGTACTCAACTTTATCACCTTTGTAGAACTTTCCTATAGATGCATTATTTGTACCTGGTCCTTTTCTAAAATTTACTGCATTCCCTGTTATTGTTCTACTTTCTACAGTTGAACTTTCTATTTCAGACTCATTAGCATATGCTAAATTCCCCATTGTAGGCATTATTATCGCTGTGGCCATTATACTGGCTGCTACTCTCTTTTGATTAAAATTCATAACTTTCCACTCATCTCCTCTTTTCTAGTAGATTTATTTTTTATTTCTAACATAAAAGAAATAATTGACACTATTTTTAAATATCAATTATTTCTTTTATATTAATATTATTACAAATTTGTAACTATTTGTCTATAGTAATAATTCTATACCATAAATTACCATAAATATTTTTTAATCGTAGAGAGGTTAAAACTCAGTTATATAGCCAAACTATATCTTATTAAACAATTTTATATTTTTTAACTTTTTTGTAACTTTTATAACCCTGTTGAACCAAATCCACCTTTTCCTCTTTCGGAATCACTTAATTCTTTAACTTCTTCTATATTAATCTCATATATAGGTTTTACTACCATTTGAGCAATCTTCATATGTTTTTCAACTTTAAAATCATTTTTTCCATGATTTATTAATATGATTTTAAGCTCTCCTCTATATCCCTCATCAATAGTTCCTGGTGTATTTAACACAGTAATTGAATGTTTTAAAGCAAGTCCACTTCTAGGTCTTACTTGCGCTTCTGTCATAACAGGAAGTTCTATACATATTCCAGTTTTAATAAGTTTAGTCTCTCCAGAAGGTATTACAACCTCCTCTATAGAATACAAATCCATACCAGCATCACCTTTGTGAGCAAAATTAGGTATTATAGCGTCGTCATTTAATTTTTTTACTTTTAAATTGTACATTTTTTATCTCCTTTCAATTTCCTATAAATATTATAACTTAAATTTCAGCCTCTTGAAGTTTTTTATTTTTTTGTGGTAATATAATTATTAGTGTTTTAAAGGAGGATTTTTTATGAAACTTGTACTTGCTGAGAAACCATCTGTTGCAAAAACTATAGCATCGTTTTTAGGTGCAAAGACTAGACAAGATGGTTACTTTGAAGGAAATGACTATATAATTACTTATGCAGTTGGACACTTAGTATCATTATATGATATGAAAGATTATGATAAAGATAAGTATTCTGGCTCTTGGAAAATGAATAACTTTCCATTTGTGCCTGAAAATAAGTTTAAATTCAAAATTGATAGTTCTAAAACCAAACAATTCAATACTGTAAAAAAACTTTTAAACAGAAAAGATGTGGAATATGTAATAAATGCCACTGATAATGACAGAGAGGGAGAACTTATAGCATTTTTAATATTTTTACTTGCAAAAAATAAGAAACCAGTAAAAAGAATTTTGGTAAATGAATGGACTCCAGAAGACATTACGAGAGGTATAAAAAACTTAAAAGATGAAGATGAAATGAGAAATCTTCAAGCTGCTGGATATACAAGACTTATTACTGATTGGTTAATTGGAATAAACTTCACTTCCGTTGCTACATTAAAATATGGAAATGGAAAATTATTAAATATAGGTAGAGTAATTCTTCCAACAGTCAAATTAGTCTATGATAGGGATATGGAAATACTGAATTTTGTTCCCAAAACTTATTATGAAGTAGAAGGTCATTTTAAAGCTGAAAATGGTGAATATAAAGGTAAATATATTAAAGGTAAAGAAAGTAAATTTGACACACTTGAAGATGCAAATAAAATCATAGCTTCAATTACATCTCAAACTGGTAAAATACTAGATAAAAAAGTTACTATGTCAAAAGAGTATGCACCAAAACTTTTTAGTTTAACATCACTTCAAGGATATATAACTTCTAAGTACTCTAATTTTACCTCTGATAAAGTTTTAAATGTATGTCAATCTCTTTATGAGGGTAATGGTAAAGGTGGGTATATAACTTATCCAAGAACCGATTCTATTTTTTTAGAAGAAAGTTTAACTTCAAAGGCTTCTCAAACTTTAGAAAAATTAAAAGTCGGTCTTGAATATGAAAATAAAATTAAATTCTCCAAAACAAAAAGGGTCTTTGATTCATCCAAAGTAGATTCACATAGTGCTATAATTCCTACTTACATAATACCAAAAAATTTATCTAAAGATGAACAATTGGTTTATGATGCTATAAAAGATAGATTTGTAGCAAATTTTATGCCTCCTGCTGAATATGAGAATACAGAAATTAAGACTAAAGTAGATGATTGCACTTTTTTAACAAAAGGAAAAGTACTTAAATCAAAGGGATACCTTGAGGTGTATAATAAGGAAGAAAAAAACGATTTACTTCCATTTGTAAACAAGGATGATATTGTTGATGTCTTAGAGATAAAGCCATTAACCAAACAAACAACACCACCTAAATCATATACTGAAGATACACTTTTAAAAGCTATGAAAAATTGTGGTAAAAATGTACCTGAAGAAGACACAACTGTACTTTCAGGGTATTCAATAGGAACATCAGCCACACGTGCTGATGTACTAAAAAAAATAAGTCAAGTGGGCTATGTAAAGAAAAAAGGCAAATCTTACTTTATAACAGACCTTGGAAAAAATTTAGTTGAAATTTTTCCTGTTAAGGACTTATTTGATGTAGATTACACTGGTAAACTTGAAAAAAGTTTAAGTGATATTCAAAAAGGTAAATACACTAGAAAAGAATATCTTACTCATATTATTAGTTTTATATATCAAAATGTTAATATTATAAAACAGGATGCTTCAAAAAATATAAATACAGAGGCTTATACTTTTGATTCAAAAACTAAAAAATTTACTAAGGTAAAAGCAAAGGATTCAAAAAATAGTTCCAAAAAAAGTTTAACTGATTCTGAAAAGGAAATTGCTGTATCAAAAGATACAGATATTAAAAAAGAAAATAAAACCAATAATGAAAATACGTCTCTTGGTAAATGTCCTATTTGTCAAGGTGATGTTCTTGAGTTTGATAAAGGATTTGCTTGTAAAAATCATAAAGAGTGTAAGTTCGTTATTTGGAAAAATGACAAATACTTAAGCCTCTACAAAAAGAAAGTTAATAAAACTATGGTCAAAAATATTTTAAAAAAAGGTGAGACAAAAGTAAAATCTTTAACTTCTAAAAATGGAAACAAGTTTGATGCTACATTAAAATATAATAAAAATCCAGATACTGGCTACTTCAACTGGAAAATAGAATTTGAGAATTAAATAATATTCATAAAAGCAGAAATAGCAGTAGTATAATATTAAATATATTATACTACTGCTATTTCTGCTTTGTGTAAAAATTTAACTTTATATAATAACTTCTCATATGTACATTTAAACTAATTTTTTTACTATTTCTGATAGTTTAAGTGTATGTTCATCTAATAAAGTTAGTTCCTCATCAGAAAGATTTGATAGTTTCTTTACTATAGACTCTTTAAGAATAGATTGTACAATATCAAATAATTCAAATGCTTTATCTGTCAATTCAACTCTAAGAACTCTTCTGTCTTTTGGGTCAGGAAATTTATTTACTAAATTATGCTCTACTAATCTATCAATAATTGGTGTCATATTTGATTTTAGTATTCCTAAATTAGAAGCTATTTGAGAAATTGATGATGAGTTTGATGTCATAAGATAAAGAATTACCTTTGCATGTGATGGAGCCATTGGACACTCTCCAAAATACTCTTTCATCATATCTGAGTTGTTTTGAAATTTTTTTAACAAATCGTTTTCTTTGAATATATTATTTTGAAGTACAAATAAAAAGTCTAAAAAAGAGTCTGCTATTTTAAGTATATTATCGTTATCCATATTTGTAACATCCCTTCAATAAATACTGTAATAAAATATTCATTACTTATTATAGTATAAATTATAAACTATTAATAAATTTAAAACAAGAAAAAGTTATTGACTCATAATAATTATAAATTTATAATCAAATTAGAGAATTATAAAATGCCAAAAAAGGGAAGTTTTTTAATTAGCCTAAAACTAAACTTAAATTATAAGACACTTTAAATTCTACAACAAGCTAGTGTAAAATATAATAGGAGGAGATATGAAAAGATATTTAGTAGTTTTTTTAATGTGTAGTTCACTGTTCTTAGTTGGATGTGGAAAAACAGATGAACCTGAACCAGAAAAACCTATAGCAGTCTCTGTTCAAAAGGCAGTAGGTGGAGAAATAGAAAATACAAATGCTTTCTCAGGAACTACAAAAGTTAAAGATGAGACATCAGTTACTGCTCAAACTGCTGGCACAGTTCAAGAAGTTTATGTGAAACTTGGCCAAAATGTAAGAAAAGGTGATGATTTATTGAGTATAACTAGTGAAGATTTAGAAAACAGTGTAAAACAGTCTAAAGCATCACTAGATTTAGCAAAAGCAAGTTATGCAAGTGCTACTGGGGGTGCATTAGAAGCTCAAGTGAATCAAGCAAAAACAGCTCTTGATAGCGCAAAACTTCAATATGATGAATCCCAAAGAAATTATGACAATAACAAGGTTCTTTATGAGCAGGAAGTAATTAGTTTAGACCAATTTAAAAAAATAGAAGTTGCTTTAGAACAATCAAAACAACAACTAGATTCTGCACAAAGAGCATACAATACAGCAACTTCAAAAAGTATACCTCAAGCTAAATCACTTGCTAAAAAACAACTTGACCAAGCTCAAGTATCATATAACTTAGCAATGAGTAACTTAGATAAGCTGACATTAAAAGCTCCAGTGGATGGAACAATCACAGCCAAAAACTTTGACTCAAAAGAGATGATAACACAATCACAACCAGCTTTTGTGATTTCTAATCCTAATATATTAGAAGTAGGCTTAAATGTAGCAGAAGCAGATATAGCTAAATTTAAAAAGGATGGTAATGTAGATGTTGTTATTGAAGACCAAAGAGTTTTAGGAAAGATAGATTATGTTCCTTCAGTAGTTGACCCTCAGACATCTTTATATCCTGTTAAAATACTTGTTACTAATACTAACAACAAATTTAAAGCAGGAATGTCTGCACAAGTAAACTTAAGCGTTGAAAAAGAAAATGGAGCTGTTACAGTACCTAAAAAAGCAATATTTGAAGAAAATGGAAAAAAATATGTATACATAGCAACTAAAGATAACATAGCAAAGAAAACATTAGTTCAAACTGGAATTGTAACAGAGGATAAAATAGCAATCAAAAGTGGTGTAAGTGAAAAAGATACAGTGGTTATTGGGGGGATAAGTCTTATTTCTGATGGAACTAAGATATTTCCTGTAGAAAAGGAGAAATAGTATTATGAATTTAACACATACTTCCGTTAAGCGTCCTCTCACAATCATAATGGTCTTCTTAGTATTAATAGTTTTTGGTGGTATTGGATATAAAAAAATGTCAATAAATCTAATGCCTGATATAGAAATACCTGTTGTAATGGTTATGACTACTTGGACAGGTGCAGGTCCTCAAGACGTTGACGAACAAGTTAGCCAAAAAGTTGATGAAAGTTTATCATCTGTTTCAAATGTAAGCTCAACTATATCAAGTTCACAAGAAAGTGTTTCTATGGTCGTAGCTCAATTTGAATTTGGAACCAACCTAGATGAAATAATGAACGATGTTAGATCTAAAGTAGATGCATTACAAACTAGTTTACCAGATGATGCAGCTAAGCCAACAGTACTAAAATTAGATATGAATGCACAAGCTATAGGTCAGCTTGTTATATCTGGTGGAAATAATAATGCACAAGCACTAAGAAAATACGCTGAAGATGTAATTCAGCCTAAAATAGAATCTATAGATGGTACTACATCAGCAGACATTAAAGGTGGAGAAAAAGCTCAAGTTAATGTAATAGCTGACCCATCAGTTCTTTCAAATTATGGAGTTAGTTTATCAACTATAAAAGGTATTTTATCATCTAGTAATAAAACATTCCCTTATGGTTCAATTACTCAAGGTGAAGATAAGATAGTCTTAAGATCAATTGATAAATTAGAATCTTTAGATGATATAAAACAGATTCAAATTCCTGTAAAAGGAGGAAACACTGTTAACTTAGATACTCTTTGTAGTGTAGATTATGGATTTGCAGACAAAGATAGTATTTATAGATACAATGGAAAAAGCAGTTTAGTAATAGATATTTCTAAGCAACAAGATGCAAATACTGTAAAAGTTATGCAAGATGCATATAAATATGTAGATGAATTGAATAAAGAAAATCCACAATTTAAAATTAAAATTGCCAATGATACAAGTGCTTACATAAGCGAATCAATAAACAGTGTAATGAGCAATTTACTTATAAGTGCAGTTATTGCATTTGTAGTAATATTTGCTTTCTTAAAAAGTGTAAGAGCTTCATTAGTTGTTGCAGTGGCAATACCAATTTCTATAATAGGAGCAATAGCTGTTCTCTATTTTACAGGCGAAAGTTTAAACCTTATCACTGCAAGTTCATTGGTAATTTCAGTTGGTATGGTCGTTGATAATGCTACAGTTGTAATTGAAAACATATTTAAATACAGGAAAAGTGGTCGTTTGAGCATTGATGATTGTGCTATTGAAGGTACACGAACTGTCACCAATGCAATACTAGCATCAACATTGACTACTATAGCTATATTCTTACCTATTATGTTTACAGAAGGTATAGCCAAAATAACATTTGGGGCTTTAGGTAAAACACTTATAGCTTCTCTAGCCTTCTCTTTTATAGGCGCAATTACTCTTGTTCCTAGTGTATTTGCAAAACTAAGTAGAGGTAAAAGTAGTGAAAAAATGAAGGAAAAAGATAGCCCTATATTTGATAAGGTAAGTGAAGGATATAAAAGATTACTAAGTGTATGCTTGAGACATCAGAAATTAGTAGTAATATCAAGTTTACTTATATTTGTAGCTTCTCTATTCGGAATGAGCTTTATAGGTATGGACTTTATGCCTGCAGCAGATAAAGGAGAATTGGCTATTTCTATAGAACTTCCAAAGGGGCTTAGCTTAGAAGCTAATGATTATTATGTTTCTATGACAGAGAAAAAAGTTTCAGATATTCCAGAAATCAAGACATTGATAACAAGTTTGACATCAGACTCAAATAATAATAGTGCAAGTATAGCAATTGAATTGGAATCTCAAAAAAATAGAAAAAGAACTACTGATGAAATAGAGAAAGAAATAATTGATAGAGTTGCTACTGTTCCGGATTGTAAAATAAATGTAAGTCAAAATAGTAGTGTTATGGGTGGAACTTCAGGAGCAGACTTCACATTAGAGATGAAGGGCCCTGATTTGGATGTATTAAAGATATTAGGAAAAGAAGTTGAAAAAGAATTCAGTTCTATAAAAGGATTTAGAAATGTAGAGACTTCCCTTACAGATACAACACAAGAAGCTCAATTTACAATAGACAAACATAGAGCTCAAGAATACGGTGTAAATACAGCAGAAATTGCAGGATTATTGCGTACTGCAATAAATGGTGATTCAGTTACTACTGCTACTATTGATGACTACAAAGTCGATGTAAATCTAAAGTTTAAAGCAGATAGTATCGATAATCTAGAAGATATAAAACAGTTAAAAGTAAATTCTACAACTGGAAATGAAGTACCTCTTGGAGCTTTCTCGGACATAAAAATGGTAGATGGTTTACAGTCCATATCAAGAACTGATGGTGATTTTTCTGTAAATATAACTGCAACACTTGATAATTTAGATGCTGGTACAGCTACAAAATTAGCATTAGAAAAAACTAATAAGATGCTAATCCCTAAAGACTACTCTATTGGTGTTGGTGGAGAAACAGAAATGATGAATGAATCTATGGCCAGTCTTGGATTCTCAATGGTTATAGCCATAGCACTTGTTTATATGGTAATGGTAGCTCAATTTGAATCATTTAGTAAACCATTTATAATAATGTTCTGTGTGCCATTTGCATTTGTTGGAGTTGTACTTTCTCTTTTGGTAACTGGTCAAAGTTTAAGTACTGTAGGTATGTTAGGTATAATCTTACTTATTGGTATCGTTGTTAACAATGGTATAGTTCTTATTGACTACATAGAACAACTTAGAAAAGCAAATAGTAGTAATGATTTAATTGGATTGGTTTCAATTGGTTGTGCTGCGAGACTAAGACCCGTTTTAATGACAACTGCAACAACAATTCTAGGTATGTTACCAACAGCATTATCTCTTGGTGAAGGTGGAGAAACAATGCAACCACTAGCCGTAGTTATAATGGGTGGTCTTACTGTATCTACACTAATAACACTAGTACTTATCCCTACTATATATTTAATATTTGATAAGTGGGAAAATAAGTTTTCAGATAGGATGCCTAAAATATTTGGTAAAATAACAGATAAAATAGGAGATATAAAAGGAAAAATATTTAAGAAACCAAAATTAAAAGCTAAAATTTAAATATAAATGGAGGGCGATTGTATTGAAGAAAAAAGTTAGTAAAATAATTGCAATTGGATGTGGCGTTGGTATAATAACAGCTAATTTAATGCCAGCCTATGCAAATGATAATACTTCTTCTATAAATAAAGTTGATAATGCTACCTTAAGTGACTCGACTAAAAGAACAGCTGAAAAAGAATTTTTAACTGCTAGAGATGCTGTCAGTGCAGCAATTAAAAATAGTGAAAAATTAAAAATGAAATCAGAAGAAATAAAAATGTTAAAAGAAAAACTAGAAGTACAGGATGAATTTGATAGTTTTACTGGAAGTGACAACTCATTTCCATATGACCAAATTGGACTTCTTAAAAATCAAAGCGAACAGGCAAAATATTTTATGGAAGACCAAATAGCAAATGATATTACTAATAAGTACAATGATTTAGTATCAAGAGAAAATGAGTTAGATAAAATAAAACATAATCTTGAGATAAAAACTAAAGAAATTAAAGATATGAAGCTAAAAAAGGATTTAGGTCTAGTGACATCATTGGAAACTGAGTCAGCTGAGCTTGAACTTCAGACGCTACAAAATACTCAAAAATCTAAACTTCAAGAACTAAAAAATAATCAAGATTATTTTAAGTTGTTGACTAATATAAATTTAGACAACTATCAATTAGATAAAGAATACCGTTTTGAGTCTTTTAGAGTAGGTGGTTCAGTTGATTCATACATGGAAGGTAAGGTTAATGAATACTTAAAGTATGACCAATTGATTTTAGAACGTACAGAAGAAAGTTTTAATGATGATGATGAAAATAAGGCAGATTTACCAGATAGACCTAATCTTACAAGACCAGTTGCTCCTACAAAACCAGAACAAGGTAGTTTAACTGATGCTGAATATGAAGTTCTTAAGAAGAAATATGATAAAGATTATGAGCAATATGAAAAAGCAGTTGAAGCATACAATCTTGAAAGACAGACTTATGCATCTGGACTTACTACATATGCAAATTATCTTCAACAAAAATATAATACTGAAAATGGCTTAGTTACACTAGAGGATAGTAAAAAAGCTCTAAAAAAAGGCTTGATTGATAGCTATGCACAATTACTTGCTTTAGAAGATACAATTGGAACAACTAAAAAACAGCTTGAATTATCGGAAAAACAATTAAAAAATACTAAGCTAAGATATGACTTAGGATTGATTACTCTAACTGACTATAAAAAACAAGTAGTAAGCAATGAAGATGCTAAAAATAGCTATGATACACTTATTGTAAACTATAATTCATTAAAAAATGGTATAGAAAAGCCATGGATACTTAGCGATGGAGGCAAAAAATAATACTGTTGTATAAAAGCATTTATTTACTAAAATAAATTTGCTCAATAAAATAGAAAAAGAGTTGGCTTATTATTAGTTCAACTCTTTTTCTATTTACTAAAATATTATTGATTCTAAGAACACATATATTCTTCACTACAAAATAAGGTCTAAAGCTTAATTTAATTACTTCTTATCAAATGTTTCATCTATTTTACATCTGACCATATTAACAAATTCTGAAATATTATATCCTTTCAGCTTACATCCACATTTAGGACAATAGTCCAACTTCCTAGATACTAATGCTCTACAGCTAGGTTCTGGGCATCTCATTTTAAGACTCTCTTCTACTACTTTAAATCCACATCGTGGGCATATACTACCTGGACGTGATGATACTTCTTTTCCACATTTAGGACACTTTGTCAACTTTATCCCCTCCAGTAAACTCAATTTAATTATTGGTTGAAATTTCTCTCTTACAATAATGTATGCAACATAATTAAATACGTTTCACCTACTATAATATAAATTAGTTTTTTTATAATAATATAAAATAAAAATCCCCTATACTCAATTTACAAATACTCTATTTGATACATTGATGTATAGGAGATATAAATATTTTAGTTTAATTATATATATTTATAATATATTATTATCTAGGGTTTTTTATAGATGCTTGAGCTGCTGCAAGTCTAGCAATTGGCACTCTAAATGGTGAACAAGATACATAGTTAAGTCCTACATTATAACAGAACTCTACTGAAGATGGTTCTCCACCATGTTCTCCACATATTCCTAGTTTTAATTCTGGTTTAACTTCTCTACCTAATTTAACTCCCATCTTAACTAACTTACCAACACCATTTTGGTCTAGCACTTGGAATGGGTCTTTTTCTAATATTTCTTCATCTACATATTGACCTAAGAATTTACCAGCATCATCTCTTGAATATCCAAATGCCATTTGAGTTAAGTCATTAGTACCAAAACTGAAGAAGTCTGCTTCTTGTGCTATTTCATCAGCTGTTAAACAAGCTCTAGGTATTTCTATCATAGTACCTACAGTATAAGGAACTTCTACTCCTTCTTCTTTGATTATAGCATCAACAGTTTCTACTATCATTTTTCTTATTATCTTTAACTCATTTACTTCTCCAATTAATGGAACCATTATTTCTGGAGAAACTTTAACACCTGCTCTTATTGCTTCTATAGCACCTTGTATTATTGCCTTAGATTGCATTACACATATTTCAGGATAAGTTATTGCAAGTCTACATCCTCTGTGCCCAAGCATTGGGTTAAATTCATCTAAATCAACTATTCTCTTCTTAATATCACTTACTTTTATTCCCATAGTTTTTGAAAGTTCTTCTATAGTTTCATCATCATGAGGTAAGAATTCATGTAGTGGTGGATCTAGTAATCTTATATTAACTGGCTTTCCATCCATAACTTTGAATAACTCTACAAAATCTTCTCTTTGCATTGGTAATATTTTTTCAAGAGCTTTTTCTCTTTGCTCTACTGTATTAGACAATATCATTTCTCTAACTGCTGGTAATCTGTCTTCATCAAAGAACATATGCTCAGTTCTACATAGACCTATACCTTCAGCACCAAATTCTATAGCTGCACGAGCATCTCTAGGATTATCTGCGTTAGTTCTAACCATCATACATTTATGCTTATCTACCCATTGCATTAATTTTTCAAAGTTTCCAGTTAAAGAAACTTCTGTTTTCTTAACATCTCCTAAATAAACATTTCCTGTAGAACCATCTATAGAAATGTACTCTCCTTCTTTTATAACTATATCATCAAGAGCTCTTACTTCTTTATTAAACTCATCAACTTTTATTTCTCCACATCCAGCAACACAACATTTACCCATACCTCTAGCAACAACTGCTGCATGTGATGTCATTCCACCTCTAGCTGTAAGAATTCCTTCAGCCTTAACCATACCTTCTATATCTTCTGGAGATGTTTCTAGTCTAACTAAAACTACTTTTTCTCCCTTTTCATTTGCTTTTACTACATCATCAGCATTGAAGTAAACTCTACCACTTGCTGCACCTGGTGATGCTGGTAAACCTTTTGCTATAACTTTAGCTTCTTTTAAAGCTTTATCTTCAAATTTTGGATGTAATAACTGGTCTAATTGATTAGGCTCAATTCTCATTATAGCTTCTTTTTCATCTATTATTCCAGCTTCAACTAAATCAACTACTACATTTATTGCTGCTGCTGCTGTTCTTTTACCATTTCTAGTTTGTAATATATATAATCTTTCATTTTCTATAGTAAACTCTATATCTTGCATATCTTTATAGTGACCTTCAAGTATATGAGTAATTTTTACGAATTCATCAAATACAGATGGCATTACTTCAGCAAGAGTTGATATATTTTGAGGAGTTCTTATACCTGCAACAACATCTTCACCTTGAGCATTCATTAAGAATTCACCAAATAATTTATTTTCTCCTGTAGCTGGATTTCTAGTAAATGCAACACCTGTACCACTAGTTTCTCCCATATTACCAAATACCATTGATTGAATGTTTACTGCTGTTCCTAAATTATGAGCTATATCATTTAATCTACGGTATATGATTGCACGAGGGTTATTCCATGATCTAAACACTGCCTCTATAGCAAGCATTAATTGCTCTTTTGGGTCTTGTGGAAAATCACTTTTTATTTCTTTTTTGTATATTGCTTTAAATTCTTTTACTATTTCTTTTAAGTCATCAGTTGTAAGTTCTGTATCAACTGTGTATCCTTTTGCTTCTTTTACTCTATCTAGTACATTTTCAAATTTGTATTTTGGCACTTCCATAGCAACATCAGAAAACATTTGTATGAATCTTCTGTAACTATCATATGCAAATCTTTCATTTTGTGTAGCTTCTGCTAGACCAATAACACTATTGTCATTAAGACCTAAGTTAAGTATTGTATCCATCATTCCTGGCATAGAGAATACTGCACCAGAACGAACTGATACTAGTAGTGGATTTTTATTGCATCCTAATGTTTTGTTTAAATCTTTTTCTAAAGTAGCTAGATGTGCTTCTATTTCTTTTATTATTTCTGCTCTTATACTTTCATTATTAACATAGTAGTCATTACATGCCTCTGTTGTTATAGTGAATCCAGGAGGGACAGGTAAGCCTATCTTAGTCATTTCTGCTAAATTGGCACCTTTACCTCCTAGTAAAGATTTCATGTCTTTGCTTCCTTCACCAAAACTATAAACATACTTAGTTTCCATTGTTAAATCCCCCATTAATCTTTTTTATTTTAATTTATATCATTTTTATTATTAAACATTTTATTAAATTTCTATTTCTTTATATATTTTTAGACCATTTTCCTTCATTATGTCTAAAATTATACCTGCAGTTTCTTCAATTGCTTTATTTGAAACATTTATTACTGGGCATCCAATTTTCTTCATTATTTCTTCTGAATAGTCTAATTCTTGAAGTATTCTTTCTAAGTTAGCATAATTAGCTTTACTAGATAGCCCTAAAGCTTTTAATCTTTGAGTTCTTATTTCATTCAACTTTTCAGGTGAATTAGTAAGACCTATTATCTTCTTAGTTTCTATTTCAAATACTTCTTTAGGAATTGGTATTTCTGGAACTAATGGTACATTAGCTACTTTTATATTTTTATTAGCTAAATACATACTTAAAGGAGTTTTAGATGTTCTTGATATTCCCACTAAAATTATGTCTGCTTGAAGAACTCCTCTAGGGTCCTTTCCATCATCATATTTTACTGCAAATTCTATAGCCTCAACTCTCTTAAAGTAAGATTCATCCAATTTTCTGATTATACCAGCTTCTCTTTTTGGTTTTCTTCCAGTTCTTTTACTTATTTCCCTTAATATATCTGTCATCAAATCTATACAACTAAGACCTTCTCTTTCGCAATATCTTTCAACAATACTGCATAGCTCTTCATCAACTAATGTATATACAATCAAAGCGTTTTCAGCTTTTGCATTTTCTAGTGTTTCAAGTAATACTCCCTTATTAATCATATATGGAAATCTTTTTATTTCATAAGTTTCATTTACATAAAATTGTGACATACATGCTTTTGCAACTTGTTGTGCAGTCTCTCCTACTGAGTCTGATACTGCATATATAATTAGGTTTTTCACCAGCATACCTCCTTAATTGTCAACTATTTCTAAAAATAGCTTAGTTATGTTGGTTTTTGATATTCTCCCAACAACTCTCATATGGTTTTTGTCTTCTTCTTTATATTCAACAATTGGAATCGAATCTACTTCATGTTCTATTATTTTTTTTGAAGCCAATAAAACACTTGCTCCCTTAGTCAAAGTAACTACATTTGGAGTTCTTGTCATTATCATACCTATTGGCATCTTATTTATATCAGAACCTCCTATAGTTGCTTTTAATAAGTCCTTTCTAGAAACAACTCCACATAATTCTTCATTTTCATCTATAATAACTATACTCCCTACATCAGATAAAAACATAGTGACTATTACATCATATATACTTTCGTCTTTCTTAGCTAGTACAGGCATGCTCATTATATCTTCTACTGTTTTTTCTTTTATACTTTTACCAATTAAATTAATTTCACTAACTCCTGAATAAAAATATCCAACTTTTGGTCTTGCGTCTAGTATTCCTGTCATTGTTAATATAGCTAAATCAGATCTAAGTGTAGCACGAGTCACATTCAAGCTGGAGGCAATACTTTCACTCGTTATTGGTTCATTTTCCTTAACTATATCTATTATTTTTAGTTGTCTTTCATTAAGCTGAATAATAATCACCTTCTTTCATTGTGCTATACTTTTTATCTTTTCGTATCTTATATAGTATATTATATAACTATATATACCATTCTGTAAACAGATTTTTTATTGAATACGATATATTTTTTACCAAGTTCTTTTGCTTAAAGATATTTATTGTATATTAATGGGGGATATTTCTTTAATTAATAGAACTATATTAGTATTACAGTTAATATTATAATACATAATTGGCTATTTTAATTCATTTTATATTAAAATTTTTAATTATATTATCTTAAATATGAATATAAAATTGCAGAATTAATTTAAATTAAACCTACTAGTAAGATTTTTAACTGTAAACAAACTATAAAATAAGATTTATCAAAACACTCTCTCAAAAAATATAAAAAAATTTAAAAGGGCTGATTTTAAAATAACCATCAACCCTCTTTTAAATAACATCTATATTATATTATTATACAATAAATTTTATCCAAATATTTTTTCTTGTAATTGTCTTAAATGATATAAAGTAGTATCTTTTTCTATCTCTACCATATCATATGTTATAACTTCACCCTTTTTAATATCTTTAATAACTTTAGTCTTTTTACTGATTAAACCAATAGGTACAGCATTCATTTCTTTTGCAACATCATATTTTTCTATAGTGCCATAGCATGTATATGCACCATATCCATCCATATACTCACCTTTTTTCAAGTCTTTCTTAGCTATAGTCATAACTTCTGCAACTAATCCAGCTTTAGGCACTATTGTAGCCTTATGCTCTAAAACTGCCATTGCTGCTGATAAAGGAGTTTCTAAACTGCATAAATGATATGGTCTATATAATATGTAATTAGGTCCATCACCCATACTTAAGTATTTTAATTCATCATTAACTGCTTTTAATTTATGAGCAACTACAACGAAAACACCAGGTGCTATACCATTTACAAAATCAACTACACCATAATTATCTAATACTCCACCCTCGCTTTTTAATGCATATTTCTTAGGTACTTCATTAACTGTAGCTTCAATACCATGCCCACCTCTTACATCAGGTACAAATCCAGTTGCATTACACATTAAAGCCATTTCTACCATTGTTTTAGTACCTTCTTTAAAAGAAGCTATCATATGAGGTGAAGCTCCTTTTCTTTCTGCTTCTTCTTTTACAGTATCAGGATTACAGTCTAAATCTAGTTTATTGTTTTTACCTTTACCTACTACTCTAACTTCAAATCCCATTGCATCTGCAAAATCAAATAGACCCATTACTGCCCCTGGTTCATCTCCTGCAGAACCTGTAAATATTACTCCTGCGTCATCTGCTAATTTTTTAAGTATTGGACCAACAACACAATCAGTTTCAGCGTTTAACATTACTATATGTTTTTTATTTAAAATAGCATTTAGTGCTATTTCTGCACCAATTGCAATACCTCCTGTTGCATCTATAACTACATCTATTGACTTTGTTTTGCAAGCCACAAGAAAGTCATTACATGTTAATACTTTTCCTTCTTGTAATTTTAATTCTGCATCTGTTTCATTTGTTACATTATCTATGATTTCTTCTTCTATACCTGCATCAGTAAATGCTTTACGAGCTAATTCTAGATTTATATCTACAACAATAGATGCTTCCATTCCTTTCATATTTGCCATTTGACTTACCATTCCATTACCCATATGACCAGCACCTATAAGAGCTACTTTTATTTTTTTACCTTCTTCTTCTAGCTTTGCAAGTTTTCTGTTTAAATCTAACATATCAATTCCTCCTGTTATAATAATTTTATTTTTCAAATTAATAAATAGTTATTAAATCTCCAATCTTTATATCTGGTTTTCCAATTTCTACATGTATTTCTCCAGGTAAATTTACTTTATCTTCTCCATCAAATTTAATTGTACAGTGACCAATTTCTCTAAGAGTATTTTGAGCAATATCACCAACTGAAACTATACAATAATCTCGATTTCCTATTGTAAGTGTATCCCCTATTTCAACATTACTTTTTAATGTTGATATTGAATGAATTACAGATATATCTTTCAAATCTTCATCATTAATAGTTTCATCGTATATAATAAGACAGTTGCTTTCATTTATTAATTCTTCAACTAAACTGCCTATCCCACTTATCTTAACTTCATACTTCATGATATCCCTCCTGATAATTTATATTAGATTAATTAAAAGAAACATTTATTTTTTCTTTTATAAATTTTATAGCTTGTACAATACTTTCTTCATCTTTAAATTTTTGCTCTGCACTATATATGTCCAATCCTTTTATATCTTCAATCTCTTTAAACTTAGCCATCACTGTGCGACCTTTTAAAATTTCTCCACACTTTATAAATCCCTCTGAATCTGAAGATATAATAGCTATACTTCCTTTAGAAAAATAACTTTTCTTTTTTCCTGTAGACACTATATCGCCCATTTTTTTAGCTTTATTTAAGGCTTTGAAATATAGTTTATTCTGATTCATTACAAACAAAGTATTTAAAACATAAACAACAAATAAAATTATAAGTAGTTTCATATTTACACACCTTTCATAAATTAATTTGTTTTTTTAGTCCTATACAAAACTTATATAATATTCTCGATCAATACTTTTTTAAATTCTACAAAGCTTCTACATTTACTTATCTTATTTGTTAATTTTACATTTTGTCCTATCTTTAAAACTTCTTCATAAATCTTTACCAATAAATCTGAATCCACCTTATCCTCACATGGAAACATTGTCATAAGTATTATTTTTATACTTCTATTTGCATAAAATATTGGCTCTTCTAAAACCCCAACTGCCATTAAAAATTTATCTGACTTTTCATTTACAGCATGAGGAAATAATAAACCTTTATCAAAAACTGTAGGAGATTTTTCTTCTCTTTTGATTATATTTTTTCTAAAATTATCATCAATACATCCCAAATCCATAAGATTGTCCATCATTTTTTCTAATGAATCAAGTATCGTTTTTTCATTTAATATCATAAATTTATTTTCATTTAACAAATTATTTATTAGTAAATTTGGAGAATCAGTAGTATCTATGTTGCCTTCTCTTAAACATAATACGGTCTTTAATTGTTCCCTCAATTTATTTTCATCAAATATTGTATTGATTTTTAATACTATTGTATTTATATTTGATGTATCTAAATCAATAGTTGTAAAAACTATATCGTATTCATCTAAATTAATGTTTCTCAAATTAAAACTTGAAAGAGTATCAATTTTAGGATTATTTCCTATCAATTTTTCAACTCTTATTTTTAATAGTTTTGCTGTTCCAAGACCTGTCCCACATATAATTGCTATTTTCTTAATTGAATAAAATCTACTACTATTTCTTTCTAAGTATCCACTAAAATGAATTGCTATATAACCAATTTCATCCTCAGAAACTTCTAGATTATATTTTTTCTCTATTACTTTTCCTGCTATTTGTGCCAGCTTAAATGGAAGTATATAGTTTTGTTTGATTTCTTCTAACAATACATTTTTTAATTTTATATTAAATAATAGCCTGTTCAGTGTAAAACTAAGATGATATCCAAGTCCTACCCTTAACTCATCCTCATTTATAAAAATACCCATATCAACATATATCTGATTGAATATGCTTTCCATTAAATCATCAATATTTTTATTTATTCTACTACTATTTAAAGCACATTCTGATGCTGGTGCATTTCCACTTACTAATGGTATAGTTAAATAAATAATTTCTTCATCATTTAAAATATATTCAAATTTTTCTGATAAAATATTCTTTATTTC
This sequence comes from Clostridioides sp. ES-S-0001-03, assembly GCF_020676075.1. Classification (NCBI taxonomy): domain Bacteria; kingdom Bacillati; phylum Bacillota; class Clostridia; order Peptostreptococcales; family Peptostreptococcaceae; genus Clostridioides; species Clostridioides sp. ES-S-0001-03. Next base: position 197,492 of record NZ_JACVWJ010000004.1, read on the forward strand.
CCCAGCAATAAGATACTCATCATATGACTTAAGTAAATCAAATTTTACATCATACTCTTTTACTATCTTCTGTTCTTTTACTCTATACATCAAAACTACTATGTAATTAAAAACTTCTCTGAGCATTTCATCTGTAACATAAAAATTATTATTTTTAAATAAAGTCAATAATTCTTCTTCTAAACTTGCAATTTCTTCTTTTTTGATACATTTAAAGTACTTAGAATTATTTAAATCTTTTCTTGAATCTTTATACAACTGATTTAATATAAGTAACCTAATATCAAGTTCACTACCATGCAATTTCATTCCTGTATTTTGCTTTTTTACTAAATTCAAATTATAAGAATTTAATACCTTTTCTACATATTGAAAGTCATTTACTAGCGTAGTTCTTCCTATACACATCTCATCTGCTAGACTATCCAGTGTAATAAATCCATCTAGTTCTATCAAATAATTTAGTATAAACTCTGCCCTCTCTTCCTTTGAATTTAATGAAAATACACTTTTTTTATTCACATCAATAATCTTATTGAGTATTTGCTTATCTTTTATCTCTAGTTTATAGCCTTGACCTTTTATATATTTTATTATTGCTATGTTACTTCCTAAATCTTTATTCAATTGCTTTATATATGTTCTGACACTTCTGGTTGTAACATTCAATTCGTCTGCTATTGAATCAATACTTACAAACTCTTTTTTACTACACATAATCAATATCTTGAATATTTTACGGTCAATAGAAGGAATTTTCTCAGTTACATTCATTTTGCATCTCCTCCTTGATTTCATTCTAGTACAAACTTGAAACCAAATTAATACATAAAATTTCACTTTGCTAGAGGAAAATTTAGTATTAATCCAAATCAATAATCACTCCTAATTAATACTACAAAAGCTAGTCTTTCATTAACTAAAATTTTGACTAGCTTAAGTTTACATTTACAATTTTATTAATTAAGTTTAAATCTCATAACAACATAAAATACTATCTTAATGCAAATATTGCAACGCCATACGCAATAATTACAGATATTGGCCCAGTTATTAAACGAGAGTAAAATAATGCTGGTACGCCATATTCCACGGTTTCTGGTTCTGCTTCTCCTAAACTTAATCCTACTGGGACAAAGTCACAGCCAGCTTGCCCATTTATTGCAAATAAAGCAGGAAGTGCTAAATATGCTGGTATTGCACCAAGACCAATTTGTGTTCCTACAAGAGTACCTACTACCTGTGCTATAACTGCTCCAGGGCCTAATATAGGTGATAAAAATGGAAGTGTACAAATTATTGATATAACTAACAAACCACCAATGTTTCCTGCAAGTGGCGATATTACCTTTGCAATCCAATCACCTAACCCAGATGCCAAAATAATTCCCATAAGCATACTTACAAATGCCATAAATGGTATTACATTATTCATTATCATTTGGATGGTATCTCTACCCGCATCATAAAACTTTGATACTACTTGTCCTGCTCCTTGCCCAATAGAAAGTATTATGTTTTTCTTCGCATATTCTTCTTGAGCTTTTGATTTTACTTCATTATAATTATCAGGCTTTCTAATAGAACTTTGACTTTCATTTTTATTTTCTTGAGATTTTTTTTGTGTTTCTTCACCATCTAAAATACTTATGCAATTAATATTAACATCTGATACATAGTATTCTTCAGTTATAAATTTTGCTAAAGGCCCTGTTTTTCCCACTGGATTTACATTAATTGTAGGTATTTTCTTCTTTGGATAAACCCCACACCTTGCTGTTCCACCACAATCAATAATAACTACTGCCACCTCTTCATCAGGAATCCCAGTTTTAAATCCATCTATAACCTCACAATCCAATAATTCTTTTATTTTTAATGTCACTTCATGAATACCACCAGCAGTCATTGACAATATTTTATTTCTAGTTGCTTCTTTTTTTATGTATAAAGGTCCTCCCCAACCAGAAGTTCCCTTTTCTATCTTTAATACTCTATTTGCATCCATTTTAAACCCCTCCTAAGCCTTATTTGTTGCTTTATTTTTTCTTGTTAAAAATGCGTACATTTTTTCTGTTACTACACCTCTTATAAAAATCACAATTAGACCAACTATAAAATACCATAATGCTAATGTAGTTGTTTCCTTACCTAATGTAGTTAAACCTGCTGATATACCTAGCCATACAAAAAGTTCTCCTGCATTTGCATGTGGGAAAAGTCCTGTAATTGGATGTACAAATGAAACAGCTGCATCATAAAATCCTGCTTTATGTTCCTCTTTTAGAAATCTACCAAATGTATAACACATAGGATTTCCTAAGAAAAATACTGACACTAATGGAAGCAAAGTATATCTTGTAAAAGCATTTCTTCCAAGTTTAGAAGCCCATTTATTTACTCTTTCTTCACCAACTATTTTAATCAATGAGTTAATAGCTACCATTAAAACGATTAATGTTGGAAGAGTCCCTGATATAAGACCTACAAATTGTTCTCCTCCCTTTTGAAATAAACCAATAAACCACTCTGCACCTTTACTTAGACCTGTAATAACGTTTTCCATAAGATTATAACCTCCCTATAATTTCTTTAAATTTTTAATTTTATTGACTAGCTTTAATTCTACAAATTGTATCCTTTTTCTGTAAGATATACTATTATTATAAATGTTTTTCTTTGATTAATATCATTTTAATATAATATTTTTGATAAATTAATACATCTTTTTTCAACTTTGCAAAGGAAAAAGTTGTACTAATTAGAATTTTCAGAAATATACAAATTTTATTATGACTATATTTTAAATTTTTCTTAGAAATTTAAGAACTTGTTTTTATTTATTTTATTATCGAAATTGTCGATAGCTACTATAAATAAAAAAATAGATGCTCTTTTCTGAGCATCTACTTTCTATTTCAGCTTATTTTTAGTTTTATCTACAGTTATTTTATAGGTATACAAATATCAATCTGTGAATCTACATTATCAGATCCTAAAAATCTTTCATCATATATCTCGAAATCATCTCTTATATCAATTTTTTCCTTTGTGCTTAAGAACCAAGTTCCCCATATATATTCATAAGTTTTATCTAGCTTGTCCAAGCTACCAGTATGAGTGAATACAGCGTATTTTCCTCCATCAATATTTTTTGAAACAAATAAACTTGGTATATTTTCATAGCTACTAACTTCAAGCCCTATTATTTCGTTAAATTCCATAGTTTCACTAAGTAGATGTATTTGTGGAGTTGCTTCACAAATTCCAAATGCTCTGTTTGATGGCAAAGTGTTTGGCACCATATTGTATACTTCTCTAAATTTTTCCCACAAACTAGGTAATGACTCATCTTCTAGTGTTACTTTTTCTTTTATACCAATTACTTTTATTGAATCTATCTCTTTTATAACTGGTTTGATTGTTACATTTTCAACTAAATGTTTCATAAAATCTAATTCTAGTTTTTTCTTCTTTCCAACAAATACATCTATTCTATTTTTTCTATATTCTATGGGACTGACCTTGTATATAGATTTAAATGCTCTACTAAATGCTTCTGAAGATTCAAAACCACTATCAATTGCTATATCTAGTACCTTTTTATCACTGTATAAAAGTTCTTTAGAACTATTAACTAATCTTCTTTTTTTTATATAACTTCCTACACTCTCACCAAACATAGATTTAAATAAACGTGTTAAATGATAATAAGAATATCCAGATTCTTTTGCTACATCATTTACACTTATATCTTCTTTTAAGTTATTTTCAATATATATTATAGCTTTTTCAAAATACTTTAAGTAATCCAAGGTTATACCCCTATTCTCTTTAATATTCTCAAGTATTATAATATTTTAAGTAACACTATTTTGTTTACTATACTAAAATATCATAAACAATGCAACATTATGTAGCACTTTCATTTTATTTTGTATATATAACTACATAGGATAATCAGAGTATTTCTTATTCAATTAATTTAAAAAAATCTGATGGTGATTTCTCTATATTTATATTTACAAGTTGTGTTGTATACTTAAAGTTATCATTTAAATAGTAACTATTCCAACCATTGTCTTCCAATCCACCCCATAAAATATTAAATTTTCCCATAGTTAGGTCCATAACTATACTTTTTAAAGTTCCAAAAAAATCATTATAATAATTACAAGATAGACCTTGTGGATATTTTGAAGTCAATAAATTAATTAAATCTTTCTCTCCAATCTTTTTAGAACTTTCTATATACTCTTTAATTAATTTATATCTATGAATAGAATTGCTCATTGATTGTGGTTCTAGTTTATGAAGTTCCTCAATATGGACATGATTTGTAGAATGCAAAAATGATTTCCTTTCACTTTCTGCCTTATTTATTCTATTTATGTCTTTTCTTCCATCTAAAGTTTCTACAAGTGCAATATTTCCAGACTTATCTGCAATCAATAAATTAATATTATATGCTATTGGCATGTCTTCTATATATACCAATGCTTCCTCTACATCCTTACAGTTTTCCAACAAATATCTAATAACAGCCCAAAATTGTAAACCTACAACAGCTGGCTTTCTCAGTCCCTCTGAATTACCTACAGGTAAACCACAAGATGACTGACTCACACCTAAACCACATTCATTCATTCCCTCAGTTCTACCAAACTGCATTACTGTAGTCCCAATATGTGCGTATTTACCAGCTACCTTAGTTTTGCATAATACAAAATCCTCCATCTTGTGTGAAAAGTCAAAATTACGTGCAAATAGTACATGACCATTTTCAGTTAATTCTGGTGCTAATGCAACTTGACTACAACCTGGTCTAAGATATGTCATAGTATAGTATAAAATTTGATTCTGATTTACATGAATAGCATCAGCAAAACCTTGTAATTCTTCATTAAGCCCTGGACAATATTTATCAAATAACTCCACCATATGATTTTCTTCTTCTTTAGTTAAAACATTAGATTTATTAATTTGTTCACCTATCAACTCTGGTATATTTACAATTGATTTTCCTAACTCATACCCTATTTCATAATTTGTACCACATAATTCGAAAGTTCTTACTTTTAAAGTCTCCATATTGTTTCCTCCTACATATATCTTGTATTTAATTTTATCATCAGAGCTATAACCTTTCATGATATTTTTTGCTATGATAAGTTAACAAATCTAAAAGGTCTAATAAGTACCAGATTTATATAGGATTATTTAAGTTTCTATATCATTTAAATCATATGATGTTTTTTTAATACTAGGCATAATACCTTTTTGTATTTCTTGTTGGGCTTGTTTTACTAGTGCATTATAATCATTCCCCTTCATTCTTTCTAAGTGTCATACATTTAGCAAATGTATTTCCTGTTTTTAAATATGTATATCCAGGCATTTCAAATAAAATTGGTTTTAATTTATCATAATCGATTTTGCTAAACTTACCATAATATGGTCATGTCCAATAATACCTAAATGTCCTACTAACATCCAGTTAGGTCTTTCATTAATTACTACTCCAACTACTACTAATGGTGTAGGATATAATCCTATTACAGAACCTAAATCTTTTTTCATATATAATTACCTCTTTTATTTTATTTTTTGTATTGTATTCCCTTAACTCAACTTAAGGTCAAGCATTATTTTTTATATTCATGCTTTTCTTTCCACTCCTTAACCATTTTTTGTGTTACAGGGTCACACAGGTTATAGTAATTTTCAATTTTATACTCAACAACATCTAAACATTCTTGAAGTTTACTAATCTGTGTAGTCAAATCTTCCTTTACTTCCACCAATATTTCTCTACGTACTTCCTTTGTATCATCATCAGAGCATGCAAGTCGTACATATTCAATAATAGCTTCTAAAGAAGCACCTGCTTTTTTAAACTTCATCACAAACTCAATCCAATGAATAGCGCGTTCATCATAATCACGAATTCCAGATTTATTTTTAGGAATAGGTGGAATCAAACCAATCCTTTCATAATAACGCAAATTATCGACTGATATTCCAGTACGTTTTGAGGCTTCTTTAATTGTCATAAGCATCACACTCCTTATAATTATCTTTTTTTAATATACAACCTTAAGTCAACTTCAGGTCAAGTCTTTTTAAAAACTTTTTTTATAAATTAAAAAAGTAAATCAAAAAGGTGAACTATATAAAGTTCACCTTTTATTTTAGAGACTATACTTAAATGTAATTTATTATATTATAAATTTTATAATTTAATATGTTCAATCCCAATATATTTTATTTTAAAATTATATAAATGTATTTTTTAACACTTTAAAAAGGACCTAAATTAATCTGTACTGCAATCATCAAAAATATAAATCCTAAAGCTAATTCCATAAGTATTATCTTTGATGCAAATTTAAACCATCTTGTATAAGGGATCTGAGCAATAGATATTCCAGCCATAAGAACGCCTAGCGTTGGTACTATTCCATTTGCAAATCCATCACCCATTTGGTAAGCTAAAACTGCAACTTGTCTAGGTATTCCAATAACATCTGCAAGTGGAGCCATAAGTGGCATAGTTACCATAGCTTGACCTGTACCTGAAGGTATAAAGAAATTGATTACAGATTGCATAATCATCATTGCTCCTCCACTAAAAATCCTAGGAACATAATTTAACACTAATGACAATCCATGAACTATTGAATCTAAAATTACTCCTTGTTCTAATATAACTACTATACTAGATGCAAATCCTATCAAAATAGCTGGATATACCATCTCTTGCATCCCTTTTACAAATCCAGAGGCAATTTTATTTGGATTCATACCATAGACTATTCCACATAAAATTCCTAGAGCAAAGAAATAAGCTGATAAATCCGACATTCCTAAAGAAAATTTTACAATCAGTATCATCAGAACCAGTATTCCTCCAAAGAATGTAACTAATACTCTAATATTTCCAGAAGATAACTTATCCCCGACAGAAGACTCATCAATTTGCCAGTGACTATAATCAATGTCTGACACCAAACTTTTACTTGGGTCTTTTTTTATCTTTTTACAATAAAAAATTATATATGTAGAAAGTAAAATCATTGTACAAATCCAAAATATCCATCTAAACCACATACCTGAAAAAAGTGGTAAACCTGAAATACCTTGTGCTAATCCTACTGTAAAAGGATTAATAGTAGCTGAACCATAACCTGATGCAAGCCCTAACAATAAAATTCCTGAAGCAACTAATGCATCATATCCCAAAGCAATACATAAGGTCATCAATATAGGTAAGAATGCAATACATTCTTCATACATTCCTACAACTCCACCAGCTAGTCCAAAAGTCAATACTAGACATGTAATTATAATCTCACCTTTTTTACTTCCTTTACTTTTGGAGATAACTCCACCAATTAGGGCATCTAGTGAGCCAGTAGAATTTACTATACCAAATGCACCTCCAATAATAAGTACAAAAAAAACTGTTACAGAATTTTTTCCAAGCCCGCTTGGTATAGCTCTGAATACATCCATTATACTGACAGGATGTTGTTCTCCATATGTAAAACTTCCAGCTTGCACAATCATATTTCCAGTATTTAAATCTTCAACTCTATTATATGTTCCAGAAGGAACAATGTAGGTCATTATGGCTGCAAATATAATTAAACCTATCATCAAAACATATGCATCCGGGAATGCTAATTTTTTCTTTTTGATTTTACTCTTATTAGTCATAGCCTAATCCCCTTTGTTAGAATTTACTCTTCTTTCATTTTTTTTAGTAATTCTGGTTCTTCAAATAAACGTAATCCTGTCAAAGCTAATACTTTTATTCCATCAATTACTCTATCTTTTGCATATGGCTTTATAGCTGCTTCTAAAAATTCTTTTGTATGTAGTTCTTCACCATTTTCAGAGAATTTTATCAAAGGATGTATACATGGCATAATTTGACTAAGATTTCCCATATCTGTCGAACCTAATAATACCTGCTCATCGTCATCATATATACCAAATTCCTCCATAATGTTTGTAAAGATACCTGTTAAAACCTTGTTTGCATTTAAGCCTTGGCAAGTTGGCTCAAAATGGTAAAATTCAAGTTCACAGCCAGTAGCTATTGCAGCTCCTCTAGCACAATTTTTTACTTTTTCAACCACCTCGTCAAAGTAGTCTTGCTCTTTTGCTCGTATTTCTAGTCTTACTTTCCCCATGTCAGGTATTACATTTGCAGCAGTTCCTGCTTCTAGTATGATACCATGTATTCTAGTTCCATCTACCAATTGTTGTCTCAATGCATTTACATTATTATATAATAACACTACTGCATCCAAAGCATTTATTCCATTATATGGCTTAGCTCCTGCGTGGGATGCTTTCCCAGTAAATATAAAATCTAATCCTCCTATTGCTATAATTTCTGGAGTTACACAAGTCTTTGAGTTTGGGTGTATCATCATTGCAGCATCATAACCATCAAATACACCATGTTCTATCAAGTAAGGTTTTCCATCCCCAGTTTCTTCAGCTGGTGTCCCAATTATACTTACCTCTCCTTTGTAAGTATCTAGTATACTTGCAAGAGTTATTCCAGCTCCAACTCCCATGGAAGCTATCAAATGATGGCCACATGCATGACCATTACCTGGAAGAGCATCGTATTCTGCTATAAATGCTATTCTTGGACCATCGCCATTTTTCTTTGTTGCTTTAAAAGCTGTTGCCATACCTGCCAAATTTTCCTCAACCTCAAAACCTTCTTCTATTAGAAATTTTGATATTTTTTTAGCAGATTTATACTCTTGTAGGGCAATTTCTGGTTCATCATACAAAGATTGACATAGCTCCAAAATTTTTTCTTTCTTTAAATCCGCAACTTGTATTATTTTTTCTTTCATATCAATCTTACCTCCCATTAAAATTAATTTATATATTTATTCATATAAGATAAAACAAACTTATATTTATTACATTAAAACTATTTCTACACTTATAGTAAAACCTAGTGACTTATTCAACAGTACAAATTTTTCTATCCATTATTTTATCTATTAAAATAAATAATCTTACTATATATACTAACCTTTAAAATAACAGTTTTGAATATAAATATGTATTTCTACATGTATAAACCAAATAACTAATAAGTAAAAATATAAACATATGCATTAAAAATTTATAATTTATTATATTGAGTTTACATAACTTTAATATCTATTTTGAAAGTCCAATTAAAACGTCTATATAAAATACTATAAAAATCATTAATTCAATTTAACTTCTGCTCGTTCTCTTTTAAGCATCTATTTTCCCAAAATTCAGCATTTTTTATATCCAATTCAACAGGATTAAAATTTCTATCAGCTCTTTTTATTCCTAATTTTTTCTGTCTTAGGTAATCATAATATGCTTTTATAGCTGGCCTTTGAAGTGTAAAGATAGCAATTAAGTTTATATATGTTAAAACGCCTATACATATATCACCTAATGCCCAACTTGTAAGTGGTTCTATAAAACAACACATTGCTGCACATATTATAAGCATAAATCTACAGACATTTATTATATGCTTTTCATGTTTTTGTGCTTTAATTCTAGTTACCAAATAAGATACATTGGTCTCCATCATATATGAGAATGCTAATAATGTTGTGAAGGTAAATAATAATAAAACTATTGCTATAAAAATATCACCTAGTTGAGGATGTAATGTATTTATTGCACTCTGCACATATTGTGGACCTGGCTCTACACCTGGTAATACAGTTAAAACTCCTGTAACATTGTATTTTCCTGTTATTATAATCATAATACCTGTAGCCATACATATTAATAATGTATCCACATAAACAGAGAAAGCTTGAACTAATCCTTGTTTAGCTGGATGACTTACTTCTGCTGCTGCTGCACCATAAGTTCCAGAACCTTCACCTGCTTCATTTGAATATATACCTCTTTTAACTCCCCAGGATATTGCTGCACCTAACATTCCTCCAAACATTGAACCAAATCCGAATGCAGATTTAAACATAGTTATAATAGCTCCTGGAACTAAATTTATATTTACTATGATTATCACTATTGTCATGATAAGATATGCTCCACCCATTATAGGTACTACCTTTTCAGCAAATAAACCAATTCTTTTAATTCCTCCAAAAATTATTATTCCTAATGCAATAGAAGATGTAACTGCAATTGTCATTCTTGAAAATCCAAATGCTTGATTCATTGCTAAGTATAGAGTATTTGATTGCGTCCCAGGCATGAAAAATGTATAACTTATGATTGCAACTACTGAAAATAAAATTGAACATCTTTTCCATCCAAGACCTTTTTCAAAGTAATACGGAGGACCACCTCTGTACTGACCATCATGTTCATCTTTGTATATTTGAGCTAGAGTAGATTCTACAAATGCAGTCGCCGAGCCTAAGGTAGCCATTATACACATCCATACTAATGCTCCTGGCCCTCCCATTGCTATTGCTACAGCCACACCAGCTATATTACCAGTTCCAATTCTTCCAGCCATTGATGTAGCAAATCCTTGAAATGATGATATACCAACCTGAGAACTATCTCCTTCAAGTAAAAGGGTAAACATTTCTTTTATGTCTTTTATTTGGAAAAATTTTAATTTCAATGAAAAATACAATCCTATGCATAAGCACATTGCAACTAATACAGGTGACCAAACAATTCCATTAATGGTGTTAACTAAATCGGTCACTCAACTCACCACCATTCATTTTAATTTATAGACAATAATTTAAACAGCTATGTACTAATATTTTGTATAAACTTTATTTAACTCAACATATCTTATAGACTCATTTTTTATTTTATTTACCTTATTTCTATCTTTTAATATGTAAACTCCAACAGTTATTACCAAAATTAAGAATATCAATTGATACATGAACATAAGTGTATAAATTTTTTAACGATATGTGCTTGACAGACAATCAAACAATATAAATTGAAATACATATAAGGAAAAGCCCAATACTACTACATAAATAGTACACTATTAATATGTAGCTAGATAATATATAGTTAGATTTCATAATTTTCTTATTCATCATTAGATATAAAATTGAGTGCAAATATCATCTATTACTAAAATCCATGTAAAATTTATATTAAACAAACTTATGTAAATATACAAATAGGTGATAATTGCTACTCAATCTTATACTTTTAGGGGTAACTTTATGCTAAAACTATACTAAAAACACTTGATAACATTTTAATTTTTTCACACTTTATTCATCAAATATAACTATAAGTTTTAATTTAGTATTACTTTTTATACAGTATTTATGTCAGTAGATTATACTGAAAAAAATACTCTCTTATTAAATGAAACTTTTAAGCTTTTAACTTCTCTAATCTTTTCTTTTTAACTTTTAATATATATAAACAAGATAATATTCCTATTACTAAAATAGCTATTTGGAATATAAATGTATATGTGTACCCTTTATTACCATAAGTATCTATCCAATGCCCTATTAATGCAAATTGGAATACATCTGGTGAAAAGCCTAAAGCTGCTGCTATACCTATAGTAGTAGCTGAATATTTAACTGGCACATTTACTTCCTCTTGAACTGCATAGTATATACCTTTTCCCATATAACCTAATATACCTACTACAAATGTTAATGCTATAAATAAAGTCATTGGCGTTGATGAAGGCAATACTAAGAATAAAACTATTACTACTATACCAAGTACATATATTGGTAAAAGCACTTTAGTAGGTGATTTTACTTTGTCTGCACAGTACCCTCCAAATGGAGCACCAAATAATTTTAATCCATGTTGTCTTATTATAGCCAATGCTCCAGATAGTGCAACTGAACCTCCAAGTACTGATGTTATATAAGGTGTAAAGTAAGACATTGTAACTGTAAATGAATATACACAGAATATACTTATACCTACTAACCAAGTATTTGGTGATTTTAAAACTACCATAAAGTCACTAGCAGCCATTTTTTCACTTTTACCTTCTTCTTTTTCTTCACTAATATCTACATCTTTAATTACAAACCATAATACTGGACACATTACTATAGATAATATTCCTAAAGATATCATTACCCATCTCATACCTAAAACAGGAGTTGAAAATAATGTATAAATATATAAGAATATAGCTCCCATTACTACTCCAGAAACTCCAACCATAGCTTCATTAAATCCATAAACTTTACCTTGATTTTCTTTTCCTATAACTCTAAGTATCTTTACCATAGAAGGGTAGTTCATAACTAATGATGTAATTGCACAACCTACCCAAGTTATGACAGCAAATGTATAGTTCATGTTAAATGCAAATAAAAATGATACTATTCCATTAAGAAATACAGAGCCTAAAATTATCTTTCTATAATCAAATCTATCTGCTAACCATCCTCCTATAGGAGCTCCAAATATATTACCTAATCCATAAATTGTAAGTAGAAAACCTAGTTGAGTATTTGAACACTGCAATGCTTTTAAAATTGGATCATACAATGTGTATTGGATAAATGGTATAATATAAACTAATTCCCAACATATAGCTATGATAACAAGTTGAATCATTAACTTTCCAAACTTTATCCCGTTCCTTTTTTCTCCCATAATTAAGCCCTCACTTTTAATATTTATTCACAAGCATAATTGAGTTCTTTTTTTATAACTTCTGCAAGTATTTTAATCCCTTCAACTATTTGCTCTTCTGACATTGTTGTATAATTAAGTCTCATAGTATTTTTTGGACCATTATTTGCAAAGAATGATTCTCCAGAAACATAGGCAACTCCAGCATCAATAGCTTTATCTAGTAAATTATCTACATTTATACTTTCAGGAAGTTCAACCCATATAAACATACCTCCATCTGGTTCTGTATATTTTGCTTCTTCTGGAAAATATTTTTTCATAGTTTCTAACATCAAGAAACATCTTTTTTTATACTCAGCTCTTATTTTTTCTACATGTTCATTTAAATTATACTTCTTTAAGTATTCTATTACCTGTACTTGAGAAAATTGATTTGATTGTAAATCGATACCTTGCTTTAAAAGTTCTGCTTTATCTATAATATCTATATTCCCACACATCCAAGCAACTCTAAATCCTGGACATAACACTTTTGAAAATGACCCTAGATATAGTACTTTATCTTTAGTATCAAGTGATTTAAGTGTAGGTAGTGGTTCTTGTGTAAATCTTATTTCTCCATAAGGATTATCTTCTATTACTATGACATCATACTTGTTTACAACTTCCATAAAATCTTTTCTTCTTTGTAAAGACCATGTTTTTCCTGTAGGATTTTGGAATGTTGGTATTACATATATCACCTTTATGTTTGAATTTTCAGATAATAATTTATCTAAATCTTCTGTTACCATTCCTTCTTCATCTGTATCTACTCCTAAAAAATCACATTCATAAGGTCTAAATGCATTTATTGCACCTAAGTAACTTGGATTTTCTGTAACTACTATATCTCCTTTTTCTAATAAAATCATAGCACTAAGAGCTATACCTTGTTGTGAACCAGTAGTTATTATAATATTTTCTGGTTTTGTTTCAATATTTTCTTCTTCTTTCATTCTCTTAGCTATTATTTCTAACAACTCATCTTCACCTTTAGTAGGTCCATAAGCTAAAGCAAATTTTCCTCTTTCATCAAGTACTTGCTTAGTTACTTCACTTATTTCTTTTATTGGAAATAAGTTTGGGTCAGGAAGTCCTGCTGCAAAAGATATAACAGTTCCACCACTTGCCACTTTTTGAGCTATCTTCTTTTGAGAGTCTCTTATAGCTGAAGCCTTTACCATATCCATTCTTTTTGCATATTTCATAATAATTCATCCCCTTTTAAATAATTTCTTATTGTGATGCTAAGCAGGCTAGTGCTATTGAATTTATTTTAATTTCGGCTGTATCAGAGCGTGAACCTAAAATTATTGGATTTGTTGCCCCCAAAACAATCCCTGCCCACTTAGCTTTATTGAATCTAAGCCATGACTTTCCTAATATGTTTCCTGCCTCTATATTTGGAAATACAAGTAAGTCAACATCGCCAGCAATATTACTTTCGATACCTTTATGCTTTGCTGCATATGCATCAAATGCAACATCAAAGGCTATTGGACCTTCTACTATACAATTTGGTATTTCTCCTAATTTTACCATCTCTACAAGTGAATTAGCATCTACTGTAGATTGTATTTTGGGGTCTACCATTTCATTTGCAGTAAGTATCGCAGTTTTAGGATTTTCCATACCTATACTCTTCATAGTAAGAAGTGAATTTATCAATATATCTTTTTTTTGATTTAAATTTGGAGATACATTTATACCACTATCTGTACAATAAAGAAGTTTGTGGTATTGAGGCAATTCATATACTGCAAGTAAACTTAAAAGTCTTCCTGTTCTAAGACCAAACTCTTTATTTAATATAGCTCTCATATAAACACTTGTATTTACTAACCCCTTCATAAGAACTTTAGCATCCTTATTTTTAACTACTTCTACAGCTTTTTTAACTGATTCATCAGGATTTTGACACCCTATTATTTCATATCCCTTTAGTCCAATCTCTTTTGATATATTTTCTATTTTATCTTTATTGCCTACGAGAATTGGTTTTATAAGATTTAAATCTGTTGCTGATTTTACAGCTTTTAACACTTCTTCATCTTCTGCAACAGCAACACTTACAATAACAGGTTTAAGCTTTTTAGCTTCTTCTAATAAATTATTAAAATCTTTTAACATATTTTTTCTCCTAAATATTAATAAGTTTTTGCCATTTCTTCTCCATTAAGTACTCTAAGAGCTCCAAGAGCAAGTGCTTCCATTTCCATCTCACCTGCCACTATCTCTACTGGTGCTAAATATGAAACTTTTTCCATTATTCCTTTAATCACCATTTCCGAATGCGATATTCCCCCTGTTAAAATAATTCTATCTATATCTCCAGAAAGTGATGCTCCATACATAGAAATTTCTTTAGCTGTTTGATAGATGAATGCATCCATTATAAGTTTAGCTTTTTCATCACCATCTTTAATTCTATTTTCAATTTCTATCATATCTTTTGTTCCTAAATAATCGTACATACCCCCAATTGAGCTTACTTTTGCAACCATTTCATCGTGAGTATATTTTCCTGAGTAGCATAATTCTATAAGAGGGTATGCAAGTAATCCTCCACTTCTTTCTGGCGAAAATGGACCATCAGACCTTCCACCACTTCCATCTATCATTTTTCCTTTTTTATGTGCTACAATTGATATTCCAGAACCTAGATGAGCTACAATAAAGTTATAATCTTCATATTTTCCACCTAGTTTTTGTGCTATTTTTCTTGATACAGCCTTATGATTTAGTGCATGCAGCCAGCTAGCTTTTTCTATATCTGATATACCTGTAATCCTTGATACATCATCAAATTCATCTACAGAAACTGGGTCTACTACAAATGATTGAACTCCTATTTCATCTGCTATAGTCTTAGCTAACAAGGCACCTAAGTTTGATGCATGTTCTCCATTTATTTCATTTCTCATGTCCTCAATCATTTCTTTACTTACAATATAGGTACCACCTTTTATAGCCTTCATAAGTCCACCACGACCCACTACTGCGTCAAAAGAATTTATATCATGATTTTCACTACTTAAAACATCCACTATTAATTGCTTTCTATAATCATATTCATCAAATACCTTGGAAAATTTTTTTAAATCTTCTCTTGTATGAGTTATATTTTTTTTCAAAACTTCATCTTTATCTTGAAATACAGAAATCTTTGTAGATGTACCACCAGGATTAATTACTAAAATTTTCACTTCAACGCCTCCTCGGTTTCATACTGTAGAACGTCGTTCTGTTAATTTTTTAAAATTTTTGTCGTCCTATCACTCAGAACGACGTTCTATATTTTATTAATTAAATACTAACACATAAAAATGAGTATTTCAATAATAATTTTAAATATTTAAAATATTCACTCATAGTCATATCCAGCTTCAAATGCTTCTACATTTTTGGCATTAAACTTTCCTTTACCTTGATTTTCAAAGTATTCACACATACCACTTTCAAATTCTTCTTTTGTGAATAAATCTAAATTCTTCACCATAGCACCTAACATACAAATATTAGCAGATTTTTCATTACCTAAATTTTGAGCTATTTCAGTAACAGGTACTTTTATAACATTAATATCTTCTCTATATTTTCTATCCTTATTTACTAGTGATTCATTGACAAACATATAACCATTTGCTTTCATTAAACTCTCATACTTATCTACTGATACACTATTCATTCCCAATAATATATCTGGATTTTTTACACAAGGATTTGCAATTTTTTCATCACTTACAACAACATTACAATTTGCACTTCCTCCTCTCATCTCATTTCCATAAGATGGGAACCATGTAATCTTCTTTTCTGCCTTATATGCAACATACATTATAATTTTTCCTGCTGTGAGAACTCCCTGTCCTCCAAAACCAGCACATATAATTTCATTTAACATATTATTTCCTCCCTAATCAATAAATTCTCCAAGTGGATACTTTGGAACAAGTTCGTTTTCTATTCTCTTCATAGCATCTACTGGCTTTAATCCCCAGTTTGTTGGACATGGTACAAGTATTTCTATTAAGCAAAAGCCCTTTTTATCTTTTTGTTTTTCAAGTGCTTTTTTGATATATCTTTTTGTTGTATTTATTTCTTTAGGGTTAGTTATTGTTCCTCTTGCCAAATATGCTATATCTAAATTTCCCATAACTTTTACAACATCAAATGTTGAGCCATGGTCTTCATATGTTCTACCTGCTGGAGTAGAAGCTGTATGTTGACCTTGTACAGTAGTTGGAGCCATTTGCCCACCTGTCATTGCAAACATATTATTATTCATAACTAAAAATATTACATTATCATTTCTAGTAGCAGCTGACATAGTTTCTCCAAGCCCTATTGCATAAGCTCCACCATCTCCAGCTATTGTAAATATATATTTATCTGGTCTAACTCTTTTCATAGCTGCCATAGCTGCACCCATTTTACCATGAGGAGGAACAACAACATCTACATTCATACTAAATTGAAACATATGATTACATCCTATATCTGAGCATATAATCGTATCTTGACATATATTCATTTCTGTTAATACTTCTCCAATAATTCTATCGACTATAGAGTGTCCACAGCCTCCACAGAACATATTTTCACACATCATTATTGCTGGTGCTTTTTTAGCCATAATTAAAATACCTCCTCTTGCTTAGCTTTTCCATCTATAATCTCTTGAGCAAAATCTATTAATTGATTTACTTCTGCCATATATTGAGCTGTTGCTACTGAATATACTGGGAATCTATTATTACATGCTATAATTACATCTTCCTTCATTTGTGCCATCATATTCATTTCAACTGTTACAAGCCCTTTTAATGAATCTTTTAATTTTTTAAAAGCTTTTCTTGGGTAAGGCCACAATGTTTTTGGTCTTATTAATCCAAGTTTTATACCTCTTGCTCTTGCATCTCTAACTGCGCCTTCTGCTATTCTTGAAGAAATTCCATATGCAACAAATACCACATCTGCATCTTCTATCTCTATTTCTTCCCATCTTTGTTCATTTTCTTGAACTTTTCTCATTTTTTCTATATAACCTTTTTGCCATGTATCTTGGTCCTCAAAATATGTTATATCAGTTATTACTTTATTTTTTTCTCCAACAGGAGTTCCTTTTGCTGCCCATGGAGCTTTATCCTTATCATATTCTTTCATTGGTGGTGCTATACAAGGTTCTACCATTTGACCTATTGTAGCATCAGAAAGTATAAGTACTGGATGCATATATTTTTCAGCTAATTCAAAAGACTCATATGCCATATCCATATTTTCTTGAACACTATTAGGTGCTAATACAATTAAATGATAATCTCCATTTCCTCCACCTTTTACAGCTTGCCAGTAATTATCTTGACCAGCTCCTATAAATCCATCTCCTATACCATATCTCTGTACACATGCTACAACTGCTGGTAAACCAGCTGATACCCAATATGCAATTCCTTCCTGTTTTAATGAAAATCCAGGTCCAGATGAAGATGTCATAGCTCTTGCTCCAAGTGCACTTGCCCCCATAACCATATTTACGCTGGCTATTTCAGATTCACCTTGAATAAATACTCCTCCAACCTCTTTTTGTCTCCAAGCCATCATTTCTAATATTTCTGATTGTGGTGTTATTGGATAACCTGCATAAAATCTACATCCACCACGTATAGCTCCTTCTGCTAAGGCTTCATTTCCCTTAATTAATAAACTTTGCATACGTTTTCTCCCTTCCAATAAAAAGTTATTTATAATATCTCAAATACTAAATCAGGACACATTGTATAACAAGCGCCACATTGAACACACTTTTCTTCATCGACTTTGACTGTTACAAAGCCTTTTTTATTTGTGTAATCAGAAAGACTTATTGCTTCTTTTTTGCAAGCTTCAATACAAAGATAACACCCCTTACATCTTTCAACACTCAACTTGACTTTTTCCATTTTTCAAATCTCCCCTCTTATGTAGTAATTTTTTTACCTAATTTTAAATATATAATATTCATGTGGGTTTATTATATATATTTTATTATTGTTCTATTCTTTAGAACACTGTTCTGTTTTGTATTGCTTAATTAAAAGATATCACATTCGCTTATATATTTCAATAATTTTTTCAATTTTAAAAATATTTAATTTTTATATTCAATAAAAAAGAGACCCTATCTAAACTGGTATTTACAAATAACAATTTAAATTTAGTCTCTTTTTATTATTCAAATTTATTTCTTAAAATTATCTAAAAAGTTCAGATATGCTCTTTGCAGTTTCTATAACCCTTTTAATTTTATATTCAAAGTCTCCTTCTCGCATCCTTATAGTAGGACCTGATAGACTTATTGCTGCTATAGCTTTATTGTTTTTATCCAAAATAGGTGCTCCAATACAAGTTAAACCATGTTCTAGTTCTTGGTCATCTAGAGCATATCCTTGCTCTTTTATTTTTGCCAAAAAAATCATCATATCATCCCAATTATCAATTGTATGTTCTGTATATTTGTGTATTGGAGTTTTTCTGTATTTTTCAAAATCTATAGAATCATTAAATGCCATAAGACATTTCCCAACCGCTGAACAATAACATTCGCTACTAGAACCAACTGACGGATTTACTGAGAGTAATTGATTTGAACCATATTCTTTATGTATTATGATACTTCTTGGAGAATCTTGAGCTCTTTCTTCTAGTATAGACACATTCACCACTTCGTTAAATTCTTGATTTAATTTTTTCGTATATGGTTTTACTATTTCAGTCAATGACATCTGTTCTCCCACAACCATACCTATTGCATATAAATTTATTCCCAACCAATACTTACCATTCTCAGTGTTTTGTATAACAAAACCTTTGTTTTCAAGAGTTACTAAAGTTCTATGTATAGTACTCTTATATACTCCCATAATCTTACTTATTTCAGTTATTCCCATTTCTCTCTTTTCATGATATAATAGCAAAATTATGTCTAGGGCTCTATCTAATGCATTTATTATTTCTCCCATATACAAGTACTCCTCCTGCGAATATTAAGCGTTTATTCAACACTATACTAAATATTATATATTAAAATTACAAAATTATCTATTTATCTTAATTATATTTTATAAAACAAAAATATTATACTTATTTAACAAAATAAAGAGTCATACTAAGTATATGTTCCTTATTTTGACTTTTAATAGTACTCTACTGTTATATTTTTACCAACTCTAGATAATAATATATATATAATTATACAGCATATTTATTTTTATACAAGTCTAATAATGAGGTGAAATAATGGATAATTTAAAAGAGACATTGTTAAATGAACTAGATAATTTTAAAGAATATTCTTTAAAATTATTAAATGGAGAAATAAATAAAATGCAATACAAAGGATTTTCTGGTGGATATGGAGTTTATGCTCAAAGAGACAAAAAATCATTTATGATAAGACTTCGAGTATCTGCTGGGGTATTGTCGAAATCTCAACTTAAAAAAATTTACCAAATGGCTACCAAACATAAGCTAGATAAGATACACTTAACAACTAGACAAGCTATACAATTACATGACTTGTCTATAGACTCTATAGTTGATATTATGGAAGAGGGAATAAAAAATGATATCTTCACTAGGGGCGGTGGTGGTAACTATCCTAGAAATGTAGGCTTATCTCCATTATCAGGAGTTGACCCTGACGAAGCTTTTGATGTTACCCCTTATGCAGTTGCTACTGATAAATATTTTATCAAAAATGCTACTACATATCACTTACCTAGGAAACTAAAAGTTTCCTATTCTAGTTGTTACACAGATTCTGCCCATTGTAGTATACAAGACTTAGGATTTGTAGCTACTCTAAAAAATGGCAAACCATATTTTAGAGTTTTCTTAGGTGGAGGTTTAGGTAAACAACCTAAAGTTGCTTTAGAACTTGATGAAGTTATAAAACCTAAAGATGCATTATATTGTGTAGAAGGAATGATTAAATTCTTTATGGCTTATGGTAATTATGAAAATAAAAACAAAGCTAGGGTTAGATATATGGTTGAAACGCTTGGAGAAAATATGTTTTTAGAAAAATTTAAAGAATACTATAAATTAGAAAAAGAAAAAGGTAATCTTGAACTTAATGTTGAACAAATTGACTATTCTAAACCTGGAATTAAGATAGATTTACATGACTCTAGATTAATCCATCAAAAACAATCTGGCTTATATACTGTATATATACATCCAATTGGAGGTCTATTATCTACTAAAGATTTAAAATTTTTACTTCAAGAGTTAGATAATATTAAAAATCCTATGATTAGATTAGGTATGACAGAAGGCTTGTACATTCTAAATTTAGATGGAAATGAGGCAAAAAGGATATTAGAAATAAGCAAGACTATTAGTTGTAACTCTCAATTAGAACAGAGTATCTCCTGCATAGGTGTTCCTATTTGTCAGATGGGTATACAAAATAGCCAAAAAATGTTACATGAGATAATAGATTATTTTAGATTACAAAACAATGAAGAAGTTTTAAGTAAAGCTCCTAAACTGTATATTTCAGGATGTCTAAATTCATGTGGTGTTCACCAAATTGGTAGCATAGGATTATGTGGTAAAAAGAAAAATGTCAATGGAATATCTACTGATGCATTTGAATTATTTGTTGGAGGTAGTTTTGAAATAGGTAAGACTAGACTAGGAAAATCTCTAGGAGATTTTAAGGCTAGTGACATTCCTAAAATGCTTTATGAAATAGCTGAGGTTTCATCAGAAAATTTTTATGAATGGATAAATTCAAATGATGATTTATTAAATAAAATAATTGATAAGTATAAAATATGACTTAACATAAATGATTATAAAAAATGAGATAGCTTATAACTATCTCATTTTTTACAATCGTTTATGTTTTTATACTATTTATAAACTATTTTAGATAAATCACAAATTTCTAACATAGTATCATATATTTGTTTAAGTAGACCAAGTCTGTTATTTTTAATTGCTTCATCATTATCCATAACCATAACTGAATCAAATAGGTTATCAACTACAGGTCTTAAAGATGCAAACTCATCTAAAGCAGTACCGTATTTCTTATCTTTTAATAATTCTTTTACTCTTACTTTTACTTGCTTAAATTCATTATAAAGCTTAATTTCAGCATCTTCTTTTAATAGACTTTCATCAACCTTATCACATTCTGCTTTCTGAGCCAAAGTAGAAACTCTATTAAAGGCAGTAAGCATTTCCACTAATTCATCTTTTTCTAGCCAATTATTAAGCTCTAAAGCTCTCATATGCATATCAGAAATATCATTTATATCAGAACTTAAAACAGCATCAACAACATCATATCTTATACCTAAATCTTTAAATAGATTTTTTACTCTTTCATTAAAGAAGTTCATTATTTGTTCAACAACATCTTCTTTATTAAAATCTAAGTTAGAATAATTATCTAAAGCATGTTCAATAAGTACTTTTAAGTCTACAGCTACTTTTCTATCCATAAGTATACTAAGTATACCTAAAGCTTGTCTTCTTAAAGCATATGGGTCTTGAGAACCTGTTGGTTGTATTCCTATAGCAAAAAATCCTGCTATTGAATCTAATTTATCAGCTATTGATAAAGCTACCCCTGCATTAGTTTTAGGAAGAATATCTCCTGCAAATCTTGGTAAATAATGTTCAAAAATAGCTTCACTTACAACATCATTTTCTCCTCCAACCTTCGCATATTCTTTTCCCATAAAACCTTGTAATTCATCAAATTCTCCTACCATTCCAGTAACTAAATCTGCTTTAGATAATTTAGCAGCTCTCATAGTGTCTGCCTTTTCATCTGCTAATCCTAAACTATCAAGTATATCAGCGCTTAGTTTTTCAAGTCTTAAAGTTTTGTCATAAATAGTACCCAATTTTACTTGGAAAACAACAGTTTTTAATTTTTCTATGTAGCTTTCTAAGTTTCTCTTAGTATCTTCTCTATAGAAAAATAAAGCATCAGCAAGTCTTGCTTCTAAAACTTTTTCATTTCCAGCTTTAACATTATCTATTCTGTAAGAATCTCCATTTCTAACAGCTATAAAGTTAGGTAACAGTTTTCCTTCTTTAAGAACTGGGAAATATCTTTGATGTTGTTTCATAGGAGTTATGACAACTTCTTTTGGTAGTTTTATATAATCTGTATTAAATTCGCCATAAAAAGCAGTTGGATATTCAACTAAGTAAGTTACTTCTTCAAGTAAATCTTCATCAAACTCAACTTCGCCACCTAAAGAATTGGCTACTTCTATACATTGTTTTCTTATAATTTCTTTTCTCTTATTTTGGTCTAAAACTATATGATTTTTCTCTAATTTTTCAAAATATTCTTCTATAGAATTAACTTCTATTGTACTTTCTCCTAAGAATCTATGCCCTTTTGTTACATTAGAAGATATTATTCCTTCTAAATCAAATTCTAATACCTTATCATTTAACAATGTAACTATCCATCTTATAGGTCTTGCAAATTTTAGGTTTTTTCCTCCCCAACGCATAGCTTTTGGAAATACTACAGATTTTATAGTTTCTGGTAATATCTCTTTTAACACTTCTGAAGTGTCTTTCCCAGCTTGCTTTATAGTAGCAAAAATATATTCATCTTTTCCAACTTGTTTAAAATATATATCAGATTCGCTTAATCCTTTACTTTTTATAAATCCTAAAGCTGGTTTTGTGAAATTATTGTCTTCATCAACAGCAATCTTCTTAGCTGGACCTTTTATTTCTTCTTCTAAATCACTTTGCTTATCACTTAAACCTTCAACTACTAAAGTCAATCTTCTTGGTGTTCCATAGGCATCTATTTTATTAAAAGATATTCTATTTTCCTCAAATAATTTATTAAGATTGTTTTTTAATTGTTCTAGTGTACTACCCATAAATCTTGATGGCATTTCTTCAACACCGATTTCAAATAAAAGATAATTTTTCATTATTTGTCACCGTCCTTTAAAAGAGGGAATCCCATTTCTTCTCTTTGTTTTACAAAAGTTTCTGCAACAGTTTTTGCCATATTTCTAACTCTACCTATAAATGAAGCTCTTTGACTAACACCTATTGCTCCTCTTGCATCCAATGTATTAAATGCATGAGAACATTTTAATACATAATCATATGAAGGTATTACAAGACCACTTTCCATAAGTCTTAATGCTTCTTTTTCATATATATCAAACAGATTAAACAACATATCTGCATCACATAATTCAAACGCATACACTGAATTTTCATACTCAGCTTTATTAAACACTTCGCCATAAGTTATTTTATCATTCCATTTTAAATCATAAACACTATCAACTTCTTGAATGTACATAGCTAATCTTTCTAACCCATATGTAATTTCTCCTGTCTCAAGCTCACATTCAATATTACCTACTTGTTGGAAGTATGTAAATTGAGTTATTTCCATACCGTCTAACCAAACTTCCCATCCAAGTCCCCAAGCACCAACTGTGGCAGCTTCCCAGTTGTCTTCAACAAATCTTATGTCATGTTCACTTGGGTCAATTCCAATTTCTTTTAAGCTCTCTAAATACAATTCTTGTATATTATCTGGAGATGGCTTTAGTATAACTTGGAATTGATGATGTTGATATAATCTGTTTGGGTTTTCACCATATCTTCCATCTGCTGGTCTTCTTGAAGGCTCTACATAGCATACTTGCCAAGGCTCAGGTCCTAATGATCTTAAAAAAGTATTAGGATTCATAGTTCCAGCACCTTTTTCAACATCGTAAGGTTGCATCATGATACAACCTTGCTTTGACCAGTATTTTTGCAATGCCAGTATCATTTCTTGAAAATTCATAAAAATCCCTCCTATAACAATAAAGCCTCTCGTCTACACGAAAGGCTATTTTAATAGTTCTTCTACAACTTTTAGAATATCAAATTCTATAAAATTTGTCAATGTTAGTGATAATTCTTATAATTATCTTCTTTTCATTTTTTAAAAGTCACTTTATATCTATTTATTTTCGTCTTCGTTTTCATTATTCTTTTCAGATTCTTCTTTCATTAGATCAGCAGTTACATCTTTATCATCTTCTTTTTTATCAACTACTACATCTTTTACATCTTTGGCTGCATTAGTTATCATATTCTTCAAAACATGAAGTTTTTCTTCATTTAATTCACCTAAGTCTACAACTTCACCATCTTCTTCATTTTGAACTTTTATACGATATTTACTTATAACAGCAGCTGATAAACCAACTAGAGTAGCTAATGGTACAAAAGCTAATCCAACAACTCCTACTGTTAAAGGAATATTCATCATAGTTTTTCCATCTTTTTCAACTATTACTCTTACAACACTACTTTTTTTAAGAAGTTCTTTTAATTGATATTTTATATTTTCTCCATCTTTACCAAATACTTCTTCCATAGTTTCTTTAGCAGATTTAGCTTTACAATTACAAGTATTCTTTTTATTTTCTAAATATATTACTGCCTCAATTACATCTCCATTACATTCCACTAATGCTTCTTTTGCTTCTGCATAAGTTGCTCCTGGAACTCTTTCAAAGACTGAATCAACCATTTCAATAGTTATATTACTACTCATTATTATCCACTCCCTTATTGTTTTTTACACTTTGCAATACGTGTAATGATTTTAGATTAATATTATCAACATAAACTTTCAAATATTTTTCTAGTATATTTTCGAGTTCATGTGTTATATATTTTGATACTTTAGCTTTGCTACATGTTAAAATATCATTCCTTAATACATATTCCATGAGACTAACAGTTGTTAAATCCAGTTTTATATTATTATCAAAAAGTGTATTACACTTACTACATAGTATACCACCTTCATAAACATTAAACATAGAATTTTGCAAAATTTTACTTCCGCAATTAATACATTTATTTACTATTGGTTTAAATCCTATATAGTCCAAGAACTTTAACTCAAATGCAGCTGTTACAAATCTATTATCTGTATTTTCTTGTGTATATAAATACAGCGTCTGTGCAAGTAATATAAATAACCTATTATTAGTCTGATTTTCAAGTATAGAATTTTCAACTAATTTTGTAATATATGTAGCATAAGAAAATGCCTCTATATCGTAGGATATATTATAAAAACTCTTTATGATTTCACTTTGAGTAACCTTGTACATATTTCCTTGTTTTTTTAAAGTAAAATTGCTATAAGAAAATAACTGTGATGATGAAAGTAAAGAGCTCTTATTTTTTTTAGCTCCTTTTGCTATTGCAGATACTTTTCCAAGCTTTCTCGTAAACAGAGTAAGTATTATATCACTTTCCTTGTACCTTATAGCTTTAAGTACTATCCCCTGGGTGTTCAGGATTATCATCGTCTTCTTTTTTCTCCCTTACTTCTTCGACTTCTTCACTTAGGTTTTTGCAATCACAGAAGTATAGATATGCATCTATACTGCCTGTTTTTTTAAAAACTTCCCAACTGATATTGTTCATTTTTAAAAAACCCCCTTCTTACATTTATACTTATATTTTTAGTAAGAAGAGGATAAATCATACATAAAGTTATTAAACAATTTTTGACAATAACGCTGTCGTTATTATAAAATAAACTGCTATACCAGTTATATCAAGAGCTGTAGATATAATTGGTGATGAAACTGTAGATGGATCTGCATCCATCTTTTTTAATAAAACAGGCATAAATGCACCTATTGTTGCACCCAAAACCATATTTATAAATAATGATATTGAAACAATTAATACAATGTCTAATTTTTTCATAACAAAGTAAATTACAATACCTGTTATTATACTACACAAAAGACCTGTAATAATTCCTACAATACCTTCTCTTACCACATTGCTAAAATTCAAATCTTTATTAGACAGTGTTATTACTGTAACAGAAGATGATTGTGTTCCAATATTACCACCCATACCTATTACTACAGGTATAAAAAATACCAGTGGAGCATATATAGGGTTCATTATATAATCTAAATTAGAAAGTATTAGAGAAGCCAATAGACCTCCAATTAATGTAATAATTAACCATGGCAGTCTACCTCTAAGAGCTGATATTGTCTGCTCTTTCAATGTAGGATTTTCCTTTTCAGCAACTTCTCTTTCATGCTCTGAACTTCCTGCAAATTTATACATATCTTCAGTTGCTTCTTCTTCCATGACATCTATTATATCATCTACTGTTATTATCCCTTTTAACTTTTCTTGTCTATCTACTACTGGAATTGCTATTAAATTGTATTTCGATACTAACCTAACCGCTTCTTCTCTATCTTCATCTACATAAACAGAAATTATATTTTCACTCATTAAATCTTCTACTATATTTGCATCTCTCGCTATTATTAGCTCTCTTAAAGATAATACTCCAACTAGCTTTTCTTCATCATCAACTACATATATATAATAAATAGTCTCAGCTTCATCAGCTTCTTCTCTCATATGTTCTATTGCCTCAAGAGCTGTCATATCTTTATTTATAGAAATATATCCAGTGGTCATTGTTCCACCTGCAGAGTCTTCATCATAGAATAATAATTCTTTTACATAGTCAGCGTTTTCTTGATTTAAAAGATTTATTATATGTTCTCTTTCTTCTTCTTCAAGTTCACTAAGTTTATCTGCCATGTCTCCAAGAGACATAAGTTCAAGTATGTTTTTTGCATGTTCTACATCTAACTTAGATAAAATACTAATAAAAAACTCTACACTACCTTCTTCTAATATAGAAGATGCCATATCTAGAGGAAGTACTTCAAACAGTTGAATTTTCATGTCTTCCTCTAAATTTTCCATTATATCGAATATATCAATTATATGATATTCCTCTATTAATTCTCTTAACTCCAATACTTTATTATTATCAATTAATGATTTTACTTCATATAATAAATCTTGGGAAGCATCCAGTTTCCTATCCATATAACCCACCTTTATTTATCATTATATCCAAAATTATTTATATAATTTTGTAAATTTCTCCAATTTTCTTTAACCTTAACCCATAACTGGAGATTTATTTGTGAACCTAAAAGTAATTCTATATCTTGTCTTGCTGATTTACCTATTCCTTTTAGTTTCCTACCATTCTTTCCTATTATTATTCCCTTATGTGAATCTCTTTCACAATATATTACAGCAGATACATCTACTATTTCTTTATCATTTCTTGCTTTCATTTTTTCAATTTCAACAGCTACACCATGAGGTATTTCATCATTAAGATAATGAAGAACTTTTTCTCTTATAAGTTCTGCTATTAATACTCTCTCTGGTTGATCTGTAATCATATAATCTGGAAAATACTTTGGTCCTTCTTCTAAGTAATTTTGTATAACTTTTATTAGAGTATCTGTATTTTTTCCTTTTAACGCTGATATTGGTACTATCTCTTTGAAAATACCTTCTCTATCATACATTTTTATTATATCAAATAATTCATCTTTTTGACCTAGTTGGTCTATTTTATTTACAACTAGAATTATTGGTGTCTTAACAGATTTTAAATCCTCTATTATTTTTCTGTCTCCAGGACCTATTTTTTTAGAATCATCAACTACAAATAATATTAAATCTACATTTTTAAAAGCTTCTGTTGCTGCCTTTACCATGAATTCACCTAATTTATTTTTAGGTTTGTGAATACCTGGTGTATCTAAAAATACTATTTGAGTTTCTTCATCTGTATAGACTGCTTGTATTGTATTTCTTGTAGTCTGAGGTTTATCACTCATTATAGCTATCTTTTCCCCTACTACATTATTCATTAAAGTAGATTTCCCTACATTTGGTCTACCTACTATACTGACAAATCCTGATTTGAACATTAACTGTCTCCTAACTTTTATCTTCTTGTATTTAATTGCTTTAAATTTATTTTAGTTTTTTAATTTATTTTAAATCATTTCCAGAGAAATAGTTTGGTAGCAAATCTTTTATATCATGCTCAAACACCTCTCCTTTAGTATATCCTGTTATTATTTTTATATCAGAACCAAACTCTATAATTACTTGTCTACATATTCCACAAGGATATGTTTGTTCATTATTTTCTGAGTTATCACTTGCTATCGCTATTTTATATATATCCTTATCACCTTCTGATATAGCTTTAAAAATAGCTGTTCTTTCTGCGCAATTTGTTCCACCTAATGATGCACATTCTATATTACATCCAGTATAAACTTTTCCACTCTTAGTCAAAAGAGCTGCACCCACTCTAAAACTTGAGTAAGGAGCATAAGAATGTTGTCTAGCATCTTCTGCCAACTTTAACAATTCTATGTTGTCCACAACATCTCCTCCTGTATACACTTATTAGAATTTATTTTTATTTAATACTCTACATTATATCATAAAAATTTAATTGTAACAGATTTGTTTCATTGTTAAATATTTTATGTACATTCATTTTAATTATAAAACATTCCAAGCTGAAATACTAATACTGCTATTAACACGCCTAACAAAGCTCCTGCTATGGTTTCCCAGAATGTATGTATTTTTCCCTCAATCCTACTTTGAGCAACCAATACAGCCATTATATATGCAAGAGTAGATGCAACTACTCTTTCTGTCATAAGTGTAATTGCAGTTGCTATAGCAAATGCTAGAGCAGCATGACCACTTGGCATACCTCCTTTTAAAGGTGTCCCTGTCGAAGTCAATGCTTTTACTACTACTACAGCTATAAGAACCAACAATATGCATATCAAGGTTATATGCAATTCTGATTCTCTTATCTTGTAAATTAACATTCCAGATATATCTGTCAATTTATCATAAAATAAAATATATCCAACTACTACTGAGTTTAATGCTGCTACTAGTACACCACCTGCTGCAACATCTTTTGCTATTTTAGCAAGTACATGATATTCATCAGTTACCAGGTCTACTGCTTTTTCTATAGCTGTATTAAACATCTCAGCAACTACAACTAAACATATAGACATCAGTAACATTATCATTTCCAATTTTGAAAAGTTAAAAAATAAACTTATTATAAGCACAGCAACTGAGCCTAAGTAATGTATTTTCATATTCCTTTCAAATTTAAATGTATATAATATTCCTTCTATAGCTGCATTAAAAGCTTTAATTATACCTTGACGAGTTTTTCCTGTTTTCATAAGAATTACTCCCTTGTTATGTTTAACTTATTTAATATGTATTCTTCTTTTTCTCTCATTTCTTTTGTATTTTCATCTGTATCATGGTCATACCCTAAAAGATGAAACATACTATGACATATTAAAAAACATACTTCTCTTTCAAAGCTATGATTATATTCTATGCTTTGCTCTAAAGCTCTTTCAAGAGATACTACTATATCTCCTAAAGATTCTTCTTCCAATTCAACATCTTCAAAATCATCACTTAAAAGAGGAAATGATAAAACATCAGTTGGTCTATCAACTCCTCTATATTCTCTATTTAATTCATGAATCTCTTTATTATCTACAAAAGAAAGACTCACTTCATAATTATCATCATATCCTTCATAATCCAAACACTCTAAAATTATATCTTTTATTTTTTCTATTAGTTCTTCATTTACTTCTAATTTATCTTGTCTATCATCTAATATCAAATCCATTAATTACACCTACTTTTTATTCATTAATAATGCTATACATCTATATTACTACACTTTTACTTTCTTTTGAAAGTCTTTTCCTGTATTTTCATTTTTTTGCGCTCTTCTTTTTTAAATTCTTCTTTTTTATCATGCTTCTCATAAGCTCTTATTATTCTCTGTACTAACTCATGTCTTACAACGTCTCTGTCTGTTAACATTATAGAGCCTATCCCTTGAACGCCCTTAAGAATCTCTGTAGCTTGTATAAGACCACTTTTTTTATTTTGTGGCAAATCTGTTTGTGTTATATCACCTGTAACTACAGCCTTAGAACCAAATCCTAATCTAGTTAAAAACATTTTCATTTGCTCAGAAGTTGTATTTTGAGCTTCATCTAATATTATAAAAGAATTATCAAGAGTTCTACCTCTCATAAATGCAAGTGGTGCAACTTCTATAGTACCTCTTTCTAAATATTTATTAAACTTATCAGCACCCAACATTTCAAATAACGCATCATATAATGGTCTTAAATATGGGTCTACTTTATCTTTTAAATCTCCTGGTAAAAATCCTAAACTTTCTCCAGCTTCCACTGCTGGTCTTGTAAGTATAATTCTACTAACTTCATCTCTTTTAAAAGCTTTCACTGCCATAGCCACAGCAAGATAAGTCTTTCCTGTTCCAGCAGGACCAACACCAAAAGTTATATCATTATTTTCTATAAGCTTTATATACTCTTTTTGCCCTAAAGTTTTAGGTTGAACAGCTTTACCTCTTTGAGTTATAACAATTGTACCTTCAAGTTCTTTTATCTTTTGCTCACTACCTTCAAGTAAAAGAGATAATGAATAAGAAATGCTTTGTTTATCTAAATGCTTACCATTTGATACAGTTTGATGCAATTCATTCATAAGTTTTAATGCAGAATCTACATTTTTTTCTTCTCCTATTAAAATTATATTGCCTTCTCTAAGTATTACATCTATATTTAAAGTTTTCTCTATCAATTTTACATTTTCATCAAAGTTGCCAAATAACTCTCTTTCAAAATTGCCATCTGCTATTGTAAATTTTTTTTGTATTATCAATTGAATTAATCCTCCTCAAGTTTTAGGTTAAATTTTATTAATTGTTGTTACTATTATTATTTTGACTATTGTTACTATTTTGATTACTATTATTTCCATCAGAATTATTTTGGTCGTTATTATCTTTATTATCCTCATTAAACTCATTTCTTATATCATTTATTGGTCTTTTTTGTGGATTAGAAGGAACTTCCTCTTCTCCCTCTTTTGGTTTACTATCTTCCTTTATAAATCTTTCTGCCTCTGCTTTACTAAGAGGATAAATTTTAGCGATATTTTCACTAGTTTGAACTGTTATTAAATATTCTAACATATTTTTATTAACCTTATAGCTATGTTTTACATCTATTATTCTAGCCGAAGCTGGTATTATGTATTCTAATTCTTTTAAAGCTTTTTCAGATAATTCTTTTTTCAACTCTTCTTTGTTCTTTTTCACTTCAACTTTTTTGGTTTCATAAAAAGTACTCGTCTTTATTTTTATAGGGAAAGTATAATCTCCCATTGAAAGTCTTTTTTCTTTATTTTCAACAACATAATTCTTATATTTTATATTTTTTCTAATTGTAAATTCTTTATCATAAAAACTTATTGTGTGTACCTTTTTCTTTTCTCCAGTTTTTTTATTTACAGTATCTACATAGCTTGCCTTTTTAGTAGATTCATAAAAAGTACTTGCCCATACTTCGGGTATTGATTTTGTATTAGCACCATTTAGTAAAACAGCGCCCTTTTGGACTATATCTCCAGATTTAACAACAGACTTACCACTTCTAGGGATTACCTTTTCTATTATACCATTTTTTAAAGCAATTACATTACAATAATTTGATTGGTCTGTAGATTTTAAGGATTCAGCCTTTTTTGTAACAGTAACAAATATATTGGTTCCTTTTACATTAATAGATAAATATGCGACATCATTAAATTTTGACATCATATGGTCCCTAACTTCTTTTCTGTCAATACTCTTTTTGTATACTCCTGGTCTTACTCCAACTTTATAAAGTTCACTTCTAAGAGTTTCTTTTTTTATACCTTCTGGAGATTGTATATATACATCCGTTACAAATTGTGATGTTGACATCAATAAAAGTAAAGAAACAATAGCACAAATCCACATACCTTTGTGCTTATAAATTCTTTTAATAATAAAAGGAACTCCTGTTTTTTGTTTTACCTTAATATCAAACTTACTTCCTCTATAAATATTCTTAAATTCTTTTATATCTTGTCTATTTATATTAAACTCGATTTTAGTATTTTTTATTCTAGTTACATTGTAAACATTTATTCCATTTCTTATAAGATGATTTAAAAATTGTTCAAGCCCTACTCCTTCCACAACTATAACATAGTATCCCCTTATAAAACTTATCAAGTGTATCTCCTCCTAATCAACATACTCCACATTGTATATAATTCCCTTTATACCTATCTCACTGTCAGTAATATACTTAAGCGAAAGTTTATCCCCAGATATTTTAATTGTTTTTACCTTAGTCTTTATTTTTATTAAATCAACTTCATATTCTAGTATTGATAGATAATTTTCTATACTCATAAAAGTATTACTTGTAACAGTAACAACTGGTTGATTTACTTGTAAATCAGTGGATATTTCTAACATAAGCATTACCCCCTTAATTAATTTTATGCTTAAAATAGGTATTTATGCACTTTATTGATACTATCATGGAGTAGTTTTAAATTTTTTTAGACAGTAAATACCTAATATTTAATATATTATTTAAACAAGAAAAAGGTAATCATATTGATAAAAATCAACATGATTACCTTTTTACTTTTTTGTATATAAAATATAAAAAGTATACAATTTTTTTATTAGTCTTGCTCTATTAAACCATATCCACCTGCTTTACGCTTATATACTATATTTATTTCAAAGTTATCTTGATTTCTAAACATATAGAAGTTGTGTCCTACCAACTCCATTTGAAGAATTGCCTCTTCTGAACTCATAGGTTTTACATTAAATTTCTTTCTTCTCTCTATAACTATATTTTCATCTTCCTCATCATCATAGTCATAATCATTAAATTCGCTACTATTATCTATAAAGTCAATATTTTCAAATCTTATGCTTTTATTATTTTGAACTTTGTCTTTAACCTTAGTCTTATACTTTACAACTTGTCTACTTAATTTGTCACAAACAATGTCAATTGCTGCATATAAATCTTCTTCTACGTCTTCTGCCCTTATTATTTGACCATTAATAGGAATTATTGTAACCTCCACTTTCTGTCTATCCTTTTTCGCACTTACTGTTACTTTCACTTCTGATTCAGGATCAAGGTATTTTTCTAACCTACTTAATTTTCCATCTACGTATCCTTTTATTCCGTCAGTTAATTTCATTTGTCTTCCAGATACTATTATTTGCATAAAAACCTCTCCCTTCGAGCCTTTCCAATTCTAATACTTTAATATGTTAATCTTTAAATATATTTTTGATACATTTATTATATTTAAATTAATATAATTGTATATGAAAATGATTATTTTTAATAGTCTATTCATTTTTTATTTGATATGATATTATTAAAAGTACGGGGTAATTTACAAAACCTTTACATTCTATTTATTAATAAACCATATAAAATAATTCAAAAATCCAGCATAAACCAGCCATATCAAATAAACCAAATTTATATATCCAGCTCTCTTATCTATTTTAGAAAATTTTAAAATAACTATTATAGAAACCATAATCATTATTATTATGTCTATTAAAGCTGTAAATCTAAGTCCAAATCCAAAAAATAGTATACTCCAGACAAAATTTAATGCAAGTTGTAATCCATAATAAAACACTGCATCTCTTACTTTAGGCAAGTTGTAACCTTTTTTTAATATTAGGTATGAAGATATACCCATCAATATGTACAATATAGTCCAAACAATAGGGAAGATAAAAGCTGGTGGTGCAAAGCTTGGTTTTGTAAGTTGTAGATAGTACGTTGAAATATCTGTTCCACTAATCAACATGGTCAAAATACTACTTAAATAACCTATTATTAATGGTATTGATATGTTTATCAAAAAATTTCTAATTTCCTTTACCGATATAATCAAATTTTTCCCCTTCTTTCAAAATTTTCTTTGATTATAGATATGCTCAGATATGACTTGTTATTCTCAAAAATTATAAAAAGCCTAGAGATTTCTCTCTAGGCTATATCAATCTATTGTAAGTTTTGTTTTACCAACTTATTTATAAGTTTTCCGTCAGCTCTACCCTTAACTTTTGGTTGAATAACTGACATTATTTTTCCCATATCCTTCATAGATGTTGCCCCTACTTCAGATATAGTACATTTTACAATTTCTTCTAACTCTTCTTCGCTTAATTGTTGAGGTAGGTACTCTTTTAAAACTTCAATTTCAGCTTCTGTTTCTTTTACTAAGTCTTCTCTTCCAGCTTTTTCAAATTCAACTAATGCATCTCTACGTTGCTTTAATTGTTTTGCTATTACATCGATAATTCCATCTTCATCAAGTTCAGTTCTATTATCAACTTCATACTGCTTTATAGAAGCTCTTATTAAAGTTACTACAGATTTTCTCACTGTATCTTTGTTTTTCATCGAAGATTTCAAATCCTCTTGTAACTTTTGCTTAAGGGACATCCCCTTCACCTCTTTATTCTTATTTACTACTATTTTTTAGCGTTTTTTCTTCTTGCTGCTTCAGCTTTTTTCTTACGCTTAACGCTTGGCTTATCATAGTGCTCTCTTTTTCTTACTTCTGACATGATGCCAGACATTGCACATTGACGCTTAAATCTTCTTAAAGCGCTGTCTAATGTTTCATTTTCTCTAACTCTTACTTCTGACATTTCTTTTTCCCTCCCTCCAATAGCGCAATTATGCTGGGACTGTAACTATGTTCTTTTTGCATAATATGCATTACAACCTAACACTTTGTTTATTATAAACTAAATTTTTACTTTTATCAAGTATTTTTATCAAGAAGGAACTCAATTTTTCAATAATTTAGTTTAGTTTTGTTCTGCTTCGTAATTAGGAAGCTTTTTACCTGCTAAAATATGATAGTGCAAATGCTTAACTTCTTGCCCTCCATCGCTTCCACAATTATTTATGATTCTGAATCCAGTTTGGTCAAAACCTTTCTCTTTAGCTATTTTATTAATAACAACATGAATATGTGACACAATATCCATTTCTATATCAGGAATATCAATTACACTATCATAATGTTTTTTAGGTACAACTAATATATGATATGGAGCAACTGGGTTCAAATCATTAAATGCCAATACTCTTTCATCTTCATAAACTTTAGTTGAAGGTATTTCTCCGTTCGCTATTTTACAAAATATACAATCCATTTCCTTCCACCTCCTATCTTATAAATATTATAATTTCTACATGTTATAGCAAAATTCCTTCTACATATTCATTTTTTACATCATTTATTTTTACTTTTAATATCTGACCTTGTATGTTTTTGTCACTTTCAACAACAACTCTTATATAATTTGAAGTCAGTCCTTCAAACTTATTGCCCTCTATATTTTGTTCAAATAAGACTTCTAATTCACTACCAATAAATTTAGTTGCAAATTTACTAAAGTTTTCTTTACTTAAATTTAAAAGTTGTTCACTTCTAAAGTGTTTCATTTGAGGGTCAATTTGATTTTCCATAGTTGCAGCTGGAGTTCCTTTTCTTGGCGAATATTTAAAAATATGCATTTGTGAAAGCTCTATATCTTTTAAGAAATTGTATGTTTGTTTAAATTCCTCATTAGTTTCTCCTGGAAAACCTACTATTACATCTGTAGTTATTGCTACATTTGGTATTTTATCTCTTAATCTATCCACAATAGTCTTATACTCTTCAGTTGTATATCTTCTATTCATTCTTTTTAGAGTTTCATCACATCCACTTTGAAGAGATAGATGATAATGAGGACAAACCTTCTCCATCTTTAAAACTTCATTCACAAATTCATCAGTAAACAAAATCGGTTCAACAGAGCTAAGTCTAATTCTTTCTATTGCATCTATTCCATTTATTTGTTTTATTACATCAAGAAGTTTAATATCCTTATCTTTTAAATCTTTTCCATAAGAGGCTACATGTATTCCTGTTAATACCACCTCTTTATAGCCATTTTTAGCCAATTTTTTCACTTCATCAACTATACTATCAATATCCCTACTTCTAACACGTCCTCGGGCATAAGGAATGATACAGTAGGTACAAAATCTGTCGCATCCATCTTGAATTTTCATAAATGCTCTAGTCTTTCCATTGGTTTGACTAATTTCTATTTCTTCAAATGCTTTTACCTTCATTATATCATCAACTGTGCTAACTTTTTTACTTGCATCTATCCTTCTAATCTCTTCAACAATCTTCCTTCTATCATTTGTACCCATGACTAGGTTTACTTCTTCTATATCCAAAATTTCTTCTGGCGATACTTGTGAATAACATCCCACAACGGCTATTATTGCATCTGGATTTTTCTTTTTAACTCGTCTTATATATTGACGAGATTTTCTATCACTCATATGAGTTACGGTACATGTATTTATAACATAAACGTCTGCATATTCTTCACTATTAACTTGTTCATATCCATCTTTTTCAAATAGTTCTAGCATAGCTTCAGTTTCGTATTGATTGACTTTACACCCAAGTGTATAAAAAGCTACTTTTTTCAATTTATTATTCTCCTCCTAAATCACTCAGCTCATACAAAGCTATTGTTGATGCTACAACAGAAGCTGTCTCAGTTCTCAATATTCTAGGTCCTAATGATACAGTACTGCAATTATCTTTTTGAACTTGCTCTATTTCTTCCTCAGCAAAACCACCCTCTGGACCTACAAAAATTCCAACTCTATCTATATTAGAATCACAATTTTTAAGTGCCTGTTTTATTGAGACAGTTCTTTCGTTCTCATAAGGACAAATATTTACATCATTTTTTTTCATATCTTCTAAAGCTTCTTTAAAACTTAAAACACCTCTTAAATTTGGAATTTTACCTCTTTTACTTTGCTTTGCGGCTTCATAAATTATTCTTTCCCAACGTTCAAATTTTTTATCTTCTTTTTTATCATCAACTTTAGCAACACTTCTCTTAGTTTGAACTAATATTATTTCATCTACACCAACTTCAGTTAGTTTTTGAAGTATCATCTCCATCTTTGGAGCTTTTGGAAGACCTTGATATAATTTTACCTTAAGTTTAGATTCTCTATTTATATCAACTTCTTCTAAAATTTTTAAATTAACCATATTTTTTTCTATATTTGTTATCTCGCAAATATACTCATTATTATCTTTATCACATATCTCAAGTTTTTCTCCTAGTTTACACCTTAAAACTTTTGAAATATGTTTTACATCTTCACCTTCTATAATGCAGGCTTTGTCTTGTAAATTTATATTATTTTTTTCAACAAAGAATCTATCCATTATATTCCACCCAGCCTTTTACTTTTTAAGTTTAGAAACTATCGCTGACCATTCACCTAGTTTTTGAACCTCAACTATTTCAAATCCATTTTCGATTAAGCTTTCTTTAACTTCCTCTACTTTGTCCAAAATTATACCTGAAGATATAAATATAGCATCTTCTTTCATAAAATTTTGTACATCTTTTGCAAGTATTTTTATTATATCAGCGATTATATTTGCAACTACAACATCAGCTTTATCTTTTATTACATCTGTTAAATTCCCATGCATTACAGATACATTCTCTTCAACTTTATTTTCAAGCACATTTTCTTTTGCAACTTTCACTGCAACTTCGTCTAAATCTACAGCTACAACCTCTTTTGCCCCTAATTTAGCTGCTGCTATTGCAAGAATTCCGCTACCACAACCAATATCAAATACTTTAGAATCTTTATTTACATATTTCTCTAATTCTCTAATACACATACTAGTAGTCTCATGTGTTCCTGTACCAAAAGCCATACCAGGGTCAAGCTCTATTATCAAATCCCCTTCTTGCATATCGTAATCTTCCCATGTAGGTTTTACTACTACCTTTTGACCTACTCTTGTTGGTTTATAGTATGCTTTCCATGCATTTGCCCAATCAGCTTCATTTACTTGGTCTAATGACACACTTCCTTCACCTATATCTATACCAAAATCTCTTAGTCCTAAAACTTTTTGCTTTATTATTTCGACAAATTCCATCACATTTTTTTCTTCTGACACATAAGTCTTTATCAGTACACCATCTTCTTCATTCTTTTTAAATACTTCTTCTTCTACATAATCCCAATCTAATTCATTTTTCTTTTGAAATAAGAAATCTTTTGGGTCTTCTATTACAGCCCCTCCAGCACCTTGTTCATATAGTATATTTGTTATTGGCTCAACTGCCTCTGTTGTTGTTTTTATAGTTACTTCTATCCAATTATTCATAAGTTTACCTCTCTTTTCTATATTAATTTTCCTATTTTTCCATAACTTTTATTATATCACAAATATCATACTTTTTTGTTTTATAAATTTTTTATTAGTTTATATCTACATTATAGTTAATTTACTTAATTTATAATAAATTGTCTAACTTATTTTTAGCACTTTATTTGATTATGCTTTTCCCTTAATACATTTTAAATAGTTCACATTATATTTATTATATACAAATTAGCAAGATATACATTTTAAACAAAAATTTTTGGTTATTTTATATGTTTCCTACAATAAAATCATCTGATATTATATAATTAAATTTTAAATTATTAAGGAGAATTACAATGTCAGAAGTAATATTAAAAGATATATCAAAACTTTATTCTAATGGATTTAATGCAGTAAAAAATATAAATATATATATTAAAGATAAGGAATTTATAGTTTTAGTGGGACCATCTGGTTGTGGTAAATCGACAACACTTAGAATGATTGCTGGTCTTGAAGAAATATCTTCTGGAGAATTATATATAGGAGATAAACTTGTCAATGATATAGAACCAAAAGATAGAGACATAGCAATGGTTTTTCAAAATTATGCTTTATATCCTCACTTATCTGTTTATGAAAACATGGCATTTGCACTTAAACTTAGAAAAATGCCAAAAGATGAAATAGATAAAAAAGTTAAAGAAGCCGCTAAAATATTGGATTTAGTCCCTCTTTTAGATAAAAAACCTAAAACATTATCTGGTGGACAAAGACAAAGAGTTGCTCTAGGACGTGCAATAGTTAGAAATCCTAAGGTATTCTTAATGGATGAACCTTTATCTAACTTGGACGCAAAACTTAGAACTGCCATGAGAACAGAAATAACTAAGTTACATCAACAGCTTGGAACTACATTCATCTATGTAACACATGACCAAGTTGAAGCTATGACTATGGCTGACAGAATAGTAGTAATGAAAGACGGAGTGGTACAACAGATTGCAACTCCACAAGATGTATACGACTATCCAGCTAATGTGTTTGTTGCAGGATTTATTGGAGCTCCACAGATGAACTTTATTAATGTTACATTAATAGAAGAGAATGAAGAAATATATGCTAAAAACGAATACATTAAGATAAAATTAAATAGAGAAAAACACTATGATTTAATAAAGGACAACTATATTGAAAAAGAAGTTATTATGGGTATTAGACCAGAAGATATACATATAGGAGATAATTTTGTTAAATCTAATCAAGATACTTGCTTTAAATCAACAGTTGAAATAAAAGAGCTTATGGGGGCAGAGACCTATGCTCATTTAAAATTAGATGTAAATACAATAACAATTCGATTTGACAGCAAAAATAGAGTTGATGTTGGTGATAATTTAACTCTTTCAGTTGATAATAATAGAGTACACTTATTTGACAAAGAAACTGACTTAGCTATAAGATAATAGTATAATCTTATTTCTAAGGAGACTTTATGGAAGACTTGAAAAGTTTTTTTGAAAAACAACTCAATAAAAAAATAAATATTTACCCTTATAAAAATCAAAGTTTAGATGCCAATAGTCATTTAGTTACTTTTAATGATACTGTTTATGTTATTGATTTTTTAGATGAAAATAACTTAGATAATCTAAATGGTCACTTTTATTTAATTTATCAGCCACATATAGATTTTGAATATCTAAAAGGTATTTTTTATAACTTATATGATGATATAAATACAATTCAACATAGTAGTTTTTTTGTAGTAAACTCTAAGTATAACTTAGACATTAATGTAACTACACAAAATATAATTGAAACTGAAACTTATCAAAGTACTTATATTTTCTATCTTGGTGAGTTAGATAACAAATCTGATTTTAATTTTAGATTGCAGTTATGCTCTAATTTACTATCTTATATTGTAAAAGATAATGCTAAGGATAAATTTTTAAATTTATTTGACCTTATTAGGTATAAAACTTTAGACTTAATTAACAAAGACGATGTACTTAATAGACTGATAGACTTCAATAAGATAAAATCTATTGATGAAGAACTTCTATCTACAGGAATAAAATTTATAAATAATGACTTAAACATCTCTAAAACATCTAGTGATATGTTTTTACATAGAAATACACTGGTATATAGGTTGGAAAAAATTAATGAAATACTCAACCTTGATTTAAAAAACTTTGAAAATGCAATGATTTTTTATCTAAGTGTAAAATCTTATTTTCTATATAAAAAAAATTAACTGCTAAATCAAGCAGAAATGCTAATTCACATTTCTGCTTGATTTTAAGTTAAAATACTATATACTTTATCAAATGTTATTTATCAAATATTCTCTCCTTTAAACTTGTAAATATTTGATAAGATATCCTTTTTTATAAATAATATCTTTAATCTTATTGAATCTATTATTTCTTTAATACATTATTTCGCTTGCTTTAATTGTTTTGTAAAAACAAAGTTTAGCAAAAAACTTATTGTGCCTAAAATCACCATAACATATCCTAAAATTTTAAATTGACTTGATGTTATAGTTGCTTCAAACACCATTCCAAGTAGTACAGTAGCAAAAATTGAACCTAAATAACGACTAGTTTGAAATAGACCAGAGGCTGTACCTATGCTCTCAGGAGGACTTTCTTTAAACATTGAAGATTGTAATGCTACATTACCAACTCCATAACTAACACCTGCTAATGATAAAATTATCCCCTTACCTATTACTGGTATTTGAATAAAGATTAATGAAAGAAGTATTGCACTAATCAACATAAAAATTGATGACACTATAAGAGGTACTCTAGTTCCAGATTTGTCTATCCATTTTCCAGTCAATGGAGATATGAAAATTCCTATACCAGACATGAACAACATAAATAGACCAGTTGACCTAGCACTGTAATGTAGTGCATCTTGAAAATAACTTGGAAGACCAAAAAATAAGATATAATTGAAGAAGTTTAATATAATAAACTGTAAATATACCTTTGATAACTTAGGATTACTCATAAAAAGTTTAATATCTATAAAGGGTAATCTCGTTCTCAGTTCATGCCAAATAAAAATGCACATCAAAATTAATCCTAATACAAATTGCTCTAAATTAAAAGACTCCTTAACTGATAATAAGAATAGTAATATAAAAATCATTGCAATTGAAAATAAAACTATACCAACAACATCTAATCTTGATAAAACATTCTTAAAAGTCTCTTTTATACTTTTTTTCTTTTTTATTTCTTTTGGAAATAAAAAATATCCTAGACAAATGGCAACCATAACAATTGGTATATTTACAAGAAATATAGCATGCCATCCACCTAAATCAAGCAATACTCCGCCTAAAGTTGGACCTAATCCTGCTGTAGTTGAAGCAAAAATAGTTAAAACTGCTAATGCAGAAGATTGTCTTTCCTTTATATTATTTTGTATAAGAGCAACTCCAGATGGATACAATGTACTTGTTCCAATAGCTTGAATTACTCTTATAAAAATCAATATAAAGAATGATTGAGTAAATGGTACCATAAATGCTGAAAAACTTACGAGTATTAAACCACTTAAAAATAAAACTTTTCTACCTATTAAATCTCCAATCTTTCCTGAAACTGGCTGTGCAATAGCACTAGCTAAATAAAAGGCTGAAACCATCCAAGACACAGTTGTAAAACTAATATTAAAATCGTTTTGTATACTATGTAATGCAAGTGAAATCATAGATGAATTAAGAGGATTCAGCATAGTTCCTGAGCCTATAGCCACTAAAAAAAGAGTTCTTTTAGCATTTATCTTACTCATATATCATGCCCCCAATATTTTTGATTCATTTATCTTATAAAAAAGCTGCTCCTATAATTCCTGCATCTGAACCTAGGGTTGCACATACAATTTTTGCTATATCTTCTTTTTTGTATAAAACAAACTTTCT
Organism: Clostridioides sp. ES-S-0001-03; assembly: GCF_020676075.1. Taxonomy (NCBI): domain Bacteria; kingdom Bacillati; phylum Bacillota; class Clostridia; order Peptostreptococcales; family Peptostreptococcaceae; genus Clostridioides; species Clostridioides sp. ES-S-0001-03. Next base: position 240,204 of record NZ_JACVWJ010000004.1, read on the forward strand.
TACCAATTCTTCAATCCCATCAAGTATTATATCACTTGCTTTAGAAACTCCTCCACCAATTGATATCACTTCTGGGTCTAATGTATTTATTGTATTTGCAAATGTTTTTGCTAAATAAGTTTTAAATCTAGTTATTACTTCAATTGCAACTGTGTCATTTTCTCTATATGCATCAAACACCATCTTTGCATTTATTTTTTTTAAATCTCCTTCTGCTAAATCTAAAATCATACTTTTTCTACCTTCTTGTATAAGTTTTTGAGAATATTTTATAATGGCAGTTGCTGAACAAAAAGTTTCCACACAACCATTATTTCCACAATTGCAATCAAAATAGTTTTCTCCTATTACTTGATGCCCTATTTCTGAGCCTAATCCATGGGCTCCAGAAAAAACTTTTTGATTAATTACTATTCCTCCACCTACTCCAGTTCCTAAAGTATATAAAACTCCAACATCTGCACCTTTCATACTTCCAAACTTTGATTCTCCAAGTGCTGCTACTGTTGCATCATTTTCTCCATGAATTTCAACATTTGGAAACCTTCTTTTTAGTTCATTCTCAAAACTTTCTCCATCCCATTTTAAGTTTACACAAGTTACTAAGCCTTTTTTATTTATAAATCCAGGTACTCCAAATCCAATAGACTTTATCTCTTTCATCTTTAGATTGTTTTCTTCTAACAATTTATCAATCATTATTTTTATATCATCTAGTATTCCTTCAAATCCCTTTTCAACCACAGTTTTACATTCTGTTCTAAAAAGTATCTTTCCTTGATTATCAACCACACCTGCTTGTATGCCTGTTCCTCCAATGTCTACACCTATATAATACATCTTTCTCACCTTTCTCTTTTAAATTTTATTAATATATATATATTATCATGTCTATATTATATTAAAATGTAAAACCATGCAAATCTTTAATAATATCTTTAATACAAAACAAAAACACCTTCCCATAGTATATTTTCACTATGAGAAGATGTCTATTTTTATAAATTATTTCAATTTATTAGATGTCAAAACAAACTATATTTAAATCAATTATTTTAAACTTTTATCTCGACTTATTTTTTCGTACTAAACAATATTTTTGCAACTATATATCAACCAAATCTTAAATATATTTTTTACAAACATAAATTAGTTTTCCATAACATAATAAGTTGCTTTTATTATTCACCAATCTATACTAAAAATCTTATACACATAATATATATATTTCTTTACATATACATATATTTGACTAAATACATATTTCTTTACATACATATCTAGCCTATTACCTAACCATACATACATATTTCTTTACATATGCACATATCAAAAGCAATTTTTTACGTAAATTTTTCTAACTAAATTATAAGCAAATATGCAATTTGTAAAAGTTTTAATTCTTACAAATAACTTTAAAACTTAGATGCTTTGGCTATACAATATGACTATTTTACTACCAAAATTTTAAGTCTAGGCAATTCCAATAATTATCCCAGCTTTTGAGTTTTTCCAGTACTTAATATAGCACTAAAAACATTTAACTTTATTTCATAGATTATAATTGAGTTTTCTTCATCATTTGGCTGTGCCACATCCGTTCCCACTGGAATCACCCCTTTCTCTTATTTGATTATATTATAGCATATTAGATATGTAGGGACAAGCATTTTTTCAGAAAATTATTTATATTCAGTTTTATTTTTTGTCTATCTTATAGCATGTTAATGTAATTAATATTTATACAATTTACTCTTTACATATATAAACAATAGAAGAATATTTTGAATCTAAGTCAGTCTTATATATAGATTTTAGATTTTTAACACTTATAGTATACTCTTTTCCAGATTCAAATTTAGCCTTTATATTCACTATAAAATCTCTTTTAGAATCTACTATAATATCTTCTACTTGAACTACTGGATCTATCAAGTAGTTCAATTCATCTTCTGCTAATACCTTATCAAGTGTCATATTAAAAGTAAGAGAAATTCCATCATTATTATTATCAACTGCTTCAAGTTTTAATTTTGGCTTTTCTACACCACCTGCACAAACTGGTAAACTTCCTCCTTGTATACCAGAAGCCATTGCGCTCAATCTACATTTTATAGATGGTTCTTCACAAACATTATATTCATTTCCTGTAGCATTTTCATCTGATATTAATCTACATAAATCTCCCAATTGCTCATATCCTCTAAGAGTTAAAGTCATCCATTGGTCACCAAACCATATTTTTCTACTTACAACACCAAACGAATAATAATCTGATGGTCCTGTCCCTGACATTTTATCACTATTTTGTGGTACTCCTCCATAGAAACGACCTATCCCATGACCAATTGCCATAGCAAGACCCTCAACATCTAAGTTTTCCATTCTAACTAATCCACCAGATACTAGGACAGTCTTTACTCCATATTCTTCAAATGCATATACATTTGGTTCTATTCTATCCCATTCTAAATGTATATTTATATCTGGATAAAATCCTTTAAATAGTTTTATTAAATATTGGATTGCATTTAAGCCCAATGTCATATGTATTGGAAATTGTGTGCCATTTTGGAATATATCATTTGCTTGTTCTCTTGTAAATAGGGTATGTGCAGATGTTATAGTTCCTTTATATCCAAATTTATATGGTGAGAATTTTTTATTAATGGCCACCTCTGTGTTGTCCTCTTTATGGAAAAGTAACACACCTCTTTCTTTCACAAGATGTTTACATGCTTTCATATGTTCTTCACTTCCTATAATAGGTAATTCATTGTAGTTTTCCACTTTTAGATTATCCTCTAAATCTTCAAAGTGAAGTTGAAGTGTATAATCCCCACAAACTACTCCACCTGCAATAACTAAATGTTTGTCAGCACTTCCCTCAAAATTAATATCAGTTGTTATATGATGAACTCCACCAGTATAATGACCTAAACTTGCAGTTAAAACAGGTACTTCATTTCCATCTTTGTCAATTAACATGTCTCCAGGTTTCAATTTACCTGCCACAGTAAATTTTCCATTAGCAAGTAAAAATACGTGGTCTGCAGTTACGATTAATTCGCTCTTACCATTTTTTATTTTCTTTTCTAACTCATCTGAACTTTCTTCATCTAAAGAACGATATACAATGTATACCATTGATGGTTGTTCTCCACTTTCTGTCCCTGTACTAAATTGTACTTTTACAGGCTCCCATGCAAGATTTATTTTTTCTCCAGCCTTTTTTATAGAGCCTCCCAATACCTCATCACCATTTTTAATATTTTGTACTTCTACTTCTCCATCTGGTATTGCAATGAAAGTACCATCTGCAAAGCATGAACAGCAGCAACAACAATCTTCTAAATTCCAGTCTTTATTCTCCATACGTTTAGCTATACAGTCATCAATTAAATGTTCTGTAGAAGATGGAAGTGTTTCTCCTGTCTTACTATTCCTACACATTACCACATGTACTGCTTGATATATTCCTTGGTCTCCACATGAATCATGATATGCCTTTGAAGTAGAAAAATCCATACAATGCATTTCTAAACAAGCCTTTAACTTTTTTTGCTCCAAACGTCTTTTACATTCATTATAATCATAGCCCATAGTAAAACACTCCTCATTATTTTAATTTTCTAATAATATTTCTCTTGCCACTTCTTCGTTGTTCGATTTTAATATATAAATAATTTGTTTAAGATATTTAAATAGATACTCTAAGTCTTCTTTACTTGTATTAAGACCAAAACTAAAACGTATTGAAGCATAGTGTTTTGTGTTTGCTCCTATTGCTTCAAGTACATGAGAAGTTTTTATCCTTTTTGAACTGCATGCAGACCCAGGAGAAACACTTATACCTATATTATTTAAACTTCTTATAATCGCATGACTATCAAGAAGCGGAAAGCCTATATTTAAATTATTTGGAAGTCGATTTTCAAGAGACCCATTCACAATATAATCTGGTTCAATTTTTTCAATCTCTTCTAAGAAAAACTTTCGTAATTCTAAAAGTCTATTTGATTCATCATTCATTTCATTGTAAGCAAGTTTAGTTGCCATTCCTAAAGCCATTATATGACCTACATTTTCTGTACCAGCTCTAAGTCCATATTCTTGTCCTCCACCATGTATTATTGGAACTAAGCTTAATCCATTTTCTACATATATTCCACCAATGCCTTTTGGGGCATATATTTTATGTCCTGAAAATGTAAGAAGTGAAATTCCCCACTCCTTAGGTTTTAAAGGTATTTTACCAAAAGCTTGTATTGCATCCACCATGAAAGGTATATTATAACCTCTACATATATCTCCTATCTCCTTAATAGGATTTATTGTACCTATTTCATTATTTGCAGCCATTACTGATACAAGTATTGTATTTTCCTTTATAGAATTTTTTATATCTTCTGGTGATATCCTTCCCAATTTATCTACATCTATATAGGTTACCAAAAATCCAAGTGTTTCAAGATATTCCATAGTTCTAAGTACTGATGGATGCTCAATCTTAGTGGTTATAATATGACCTTTTTTATCCAAATACTTAAACGCTATCCCTTTTATAGCCAAATTATTTGATTCAGAACCTGAGCCTGTAAGATATATTTCCTCTGTATCAACCATTAAACAGTCTGCTATTGTCTTTCTGGAACTATTTATAATATCGAAAGTATAATGTCCTTGTACTGTTGAACTACTTGGATTAGCATAGCCATAAACCCCATCATAATAATCTTTAAGTAATTTAACTATCTCATCACGAATATAAGTTGTTCCATTTGAATCTAAGTACACTTCTCTAAAATCATTTGCTTTAATTTCAGCACATGGTTTACATGATTTAGCTTCAGGATTTTTTTTCTTTTCTTCCTCTATATAAGAACCATACTTATCTTCATAATCTTTTTTATTATCTTCATATACAAAACTTATTTTAGATTCTTTAATTATGTTATCAAGTTTAGAAAATAACGTGCTATCTAAAAATTCTTTTTCAACTTCTTCATCTGTATAATCTAAAGCTGGATTCTTTATAAGATATTCAAGAAAACTTTGAACATTTCTACATGTATGCAGATTATGTGCATATGTACTATCTTTTGCAATACTTAATAAAACCTGACTTGATATATTATCTTTTAACCCAAATAAATTTCTAAATTCTACACAATAGCTTTGTATATTTTTAATAATATCCATTTGTATTTGCCTTCTTTCTAATATGATTTAAAAAACATAATACTGACTAGATTTACCAATTTAATCAACTTAAAAAATTTTACTTTCATAGTCCAAAACCATTTCTATTCCATATAATTTCTTACCATCAATATGATTATTTTCTTTAAGAAGCTTCTTTAAATCCTTATCTTTTTTCATTTTTTCTAAATCTATCTTTATACTCCATTTGCCTTTAATATCATTCATATTTAAATTGATATTATTTACCATTCCAATATCTTTATTTAAATTGATTACAGTCTCTTTCATACCTAAATTTTCAATTGTTATGAAGTCTGATTTTATTGGTAAAACAATATCTTTTAATATATCTAACTTCATATATATAGCTTTAACATTAACTTCTCTAAAGAAACTAAGTTGGGATAATGAAATGTCAAAATTAAAACTCTGTAGTTCTTGATTATCACATTCATTTATAAACATATTCCATTCTGTAGAAAATATCTGTTGTAAAGGAAAATAAAGTCCGCCTACATATGGATAACTTTTAGATAACAATTCTATAACCTTTTCTTTTAAATTTGAATCCTCAAGAGCTGTATATTTTACATTGATTATTACATCTGATATACTATCAAAATTAAACCTATTCGTTTCTTTTAACATCTCAAGTTCCCAGCTAGAAACAACTCCTGTACCTTCAAATGGTAAGTATCTCTCATCATTAAAATTAAGCAAGAACATTCCACTATCATCAATACCTTTTGATATGGCAATTTTTTGATTAGGCAACCAATTTTCTCTAATACCTTCTTTTGGTTTATTTCCAATTTTATTACCCAACAGGTAAGTTACAACTTCCAATAAAGGTTTTGTAACAACACTATTGTTTTTCTGAACTAATGTAGCTTTAATATTTTGAAATGGACCAACCACTGCTGGCACAGATATAGATATACTCTTAATTTTTCGTAAATAATGTCCAGGGAAATCATAATCAAACATTTTTTCAGTCAATTCAAAACTACATTTTCCAAATGATTTGAGATTTAATAATGCTTCAGGACTAATCATTGCCAAAGATATAGTTTTTTCTACTTCTAGACCCCTCTTATTTTTATTATAATAGGATGCCTCCATCTGACTTAATGCTAATTGAAGTCCTTCACCTGCCAAGAGTCCCTTTCTCATACTATCCCAATTGTTAAAATTTATAAATTTATCATCGCAACCAAATTCAAGTTGATAAGCTTTCTCAGCTACATGAGCCATATTTAATCCTATTTGGTACATTTGCCAATATATTAAACTTATTCTACCTACCATCCAAGAATATAAATCTACATTATTAAATTTATTTTTTAGAATATTATAAACTTCATTACCCTGTAAAATTGTTTTCTTATGTATTTCAAGCTCTTGTTTTGCGCTTTGGACTTTTATTTTAAGAGTCTCAATCTGTTTCTTAATATTCTCAATTTCATAATTAGCTAATTCTTTGTTAAGTGTCCAATCTTCTTCTCTTCTATTATATCCAGCCATTGTTAAAGAGCGTTGTGCTTCATAATTTGAGATAGATGCCCCTATTTCTGCTGCACCTGCCATTCCTTCTAATACAGCTCCTAACTGCTGTCCTCCATACGTCATGGCAAAAGGAGAACCTACTTGTGGAACTGCATATCCAATGCTTGAAGATGTTTTAAATATATTTGCATAAACTTGGAAAAATAAAGCTACTCCCATTGCATCTAAATTTGTTTGTTCTTCTTCTGAAAGTCCATCTTTTATTGAATTCTCATAATATGTTTTCTTATGTTCTGCACTCTTAAGGGATTGATCCATTGACTTAATAGTTTCATTTATCTCTTCTATTTGCTTCTCTTTTGTTACTGTAACCATATTTAAAATATTGTTTTCTTGTATTGAATGAAGCACTGCCATACTTTCTGCATCGTTTTTTTCAATTGTATTTAATAAACTTGTTCCAAGTTGACATATATGCCCTGCAAATTCCTTTGCTTTTTCAATTAGAAATGAAAAACGATAATTAGAAAGTTCTATATCTAGTGATTCTGCTAATGAATTTACATTATTGATTGAACTTGCAACCCTAGAAAGTAATTCTGGTGAAATTGGTGGTTGATATAACTCCAATAATCTCTTTTCACCTTTAATATTCATTGAATGTCTAATCTTATTTAATCTATCATCCACTATATCCCAAAGTTTTATAAGTTCCTCATTTTCTGGTATTCCAAAATAAACATCTATATTATTAAACCCTAAATCAACTTGTATATCTGAATTTATATTAGATATATGATTTTCAAGGTCTATCAGAAATTGAGGTATACCACCTGGACAATCTTTATATTTTGTCTGTATAGACTTAAATGTTTCTACATTTTTTTTGTCATGTCTACCTAAATTAACTGGTCTTTCTCCCAATAAGCTTGATGCTAATATATAAAGCATCGTTGCAGAAGTTATAGATTCCCATGTATCTTGCATAAATTGTTTATCAGCCCACTCTATTATATTTTCTATATATTGAATCACAGTGTACTTTTCATATGCTCCCATTCTTAGTCTAGCAATAGCATGTGGGTTAAATGGGTCATTATTATAAACTTTCATTGCAGGATTACTGTCATCTAAAGTATCTATAAATTCATCTAAAACATGAGTACGAAATAGTTGGAAATTCCAATAACAACTTGATGGTGTAGCTAAAAGCTTATTCATCAATATATTTCTTACCATGATTATCATTTCATTATTTAAACTGCATTCTGTTAAAAAACTAAGTTCTGTATTTAATTTAAATTCTGGGTTTACTCTTCCATTAGCATCAATAATAGGATATGCTGGATTACCTATTTTTTTAGTATTTAAAACTGACAGTACATCTTCAGACATTTTATCAGTTATTATATGCTCAGTTTCTTTTGAAAAAGTATCTTTAACTATTTTTGTTTCTGGATTTGTTGGATTAAATACATATTGATACCATCTTTGCGCTTGAGCATAATTTTGATTATTTCTCAGATTATGAGCTAATAACATCGGTGCATGATAAAAAAGTTCCCAATAGTATTCACCATAAAGCCCATCAAAATCTACCTGTACACCATCAATTGCACTTGGATAGTTTATATAATCTTTGTTTGGTTCAAATCTATCAAAAGGTAAAACAGGAACAACTGGTATATTTTGAGAATTAGTACTAAGAAGCATATCAATTCCACCTATAAATATACGTTTTTGTAATATTTTTGTTGCACCTGTTGACAGTCTAGTTATATTAAATTTATATTTAGATAGGTCTGACATATTCTTATCTTCATATAAATTTTCATATTTAAGTGTTACTGGTACAGGTGAATGAACTAGTTTTTCATAAATATCATAAATCTGATTTACCTTAATAATACCTTTCTCTATTTGATTTTTTAGAATCAACTTAACATCTGGATATGTTAAATTATTTCCATCTGCTCTACCATGTGAATCTATAATTTTATAATACTCAAAAGTATTGTAAATAGTTTCTGATACACTCTTACTAATATCCTTATTTACAAAACTATATTTATTTACTATTGGAAAATTCATCAACATCCTATAGATAGATTTTTTTGTTGTGTCATCCAACTGAGCATTACTCAATATTATTTCTATTATGTTGTAATCTATATTCGAAACTTTAACTATATTATTTTCATCCAATAACCCATAATTTTTCAAAAGTTTTATACATTTTATTGATTTATCATAGTTAAGACCAAGTGATAAAAAAGAACTTACACTTGCTGGTGGTCTTGTAATTATTAGCCCATCTGATAACATGCTAAACCTTGGAACTGAAATTTTATCCTCTGGAGAAATCATAAATGTTTCATCTACATTGTCAAACACAAAAGAACCAACTTGGTTATATATAGGCATAACAGAAATATCCTTTTGATTTATATTATTAAATATATTTAAACCACCAACATGGCTAAACAATACTTTTTGTATATCTAAAAGTTGATTAGGACTAATTTCTTTTGATACAATCCTATTTATAAGCACTATTTCCAAATCTAATGTACTGAGATTTGATTTTAATATCTTACCATTATCATCAATTATCTTACTTGTTTTTAAATCATTAAAAATCTTACTTGATAAACTAAATTCAATTGTATCTGATGTAAAAGAATCTGACTCAACAAAGCTTTCCTCTATTTGATGCGATAAGTCTTTCATATCGGATAGATAATTATCATAAATTACACTTTGAGAATAAACAATCCCAAGCTTATTATTAAATTTATCTATAATAGGTTTATAAGGTATTTGATATTTATTTTGTGAGTATCTATCAACCAATAAAAATTCATTTTTTAATAATAGTGGTTCATTGTTCATATTCATATTAAATGAATATTGATGTTGAATAGGTAAGTAACCCGTATTATTTGCTAAAACCAATCTATTAAAACTTTCCCCTATTTCACTTAACTTGGATTCAAAACAATACTTATTTGTACCATCATCATTGATTTGCTTTATTTCAATTACCTTTCCAGATTGATTTGCAAATGGTCCATAAAGTATATTTATACGCTCAAAATCCTTTGATTTTTTATCAAACGCTTTAAAATTAGATGCATTAACGGAAAATGCATTTACTTTAAGCCAAGAAATACTATCCATTTCAAAAATATTTTTAAAAGGCAGTTGATTTTTTATTGAATCCTTGTCAGAGTAATCAGTATAATATACCAAATCTTCTGATAATATATTTTGAGGATTTACCCACTTCTGTTGAATATTTAAAAACGAATAGTACATATCCATTTTAAATGTTTTGCTATTATTAGATTTACTTACTGAGCCCACCACATCTATGGATGTACTTTGATTTTCTTTTAATTCCACCCAGAATATGAATAGTTTGTTAAATGCAAATACTGGAGTTATATAGTGTGAATTTATAGCTAAATCTATTTTTTTCCATTCAGTCCAAGGCATCCCCTCTTCTTGATAACAATAATAATATATATATGGTTGTTGACTTGTTCGTCCAAATAAAAATAAGGTACAAACATCTCCACGCATTGAATCTTTATATGTACAACGATATGAACTTGCTATAGTCAATTTTGATATATTTGAAAATTCTTCTATATAATCATTATAAATTGTCTCTATATATGCATCTGTTATTTCAGATTGAGATAATGCACTTTCTAACTTATTAAATATTTCTGACTTTGTATGTCTTATTGATGGTAATAAATAATTTTCTGGATACACAAAAATTTTTCTATTCGCTTCCCACATTCTATAATTCATAATCCAGGACCACCAAGATTCAGGTATATTTAGTGACTCTACTCCTTTTTCCATTTTTAATCTACATCTTTGAAGATAAAGTTGAGTAGCATTTAATGCTTCTACTATATAAGAAATCTGCGTAGAATCATCCATTTCTACATCAATTAATAAATACTTATAGACATCATTTGATGTTTTAATATCTACAAACTTTTTATTGAGAGTATACAAAGTGATACTAAGCAAAATATCTCGTTTAGAACCTTCTATAATTGCTTGTAATTTTGTATTTATCGATTTCCATTCTTCTATACTGTATGTCCCTTTTACTTTTTGTACTGCCATATTCGAAATGTCAACATATTTAGTCCAATTTTTTTCTTCATCCAAACCTGATAATGTAAGAATATTGTCTATAAATGCATTGTCAGACTTTAATTTATTAACTATGTCAAAACAGCTTTTTAGTTTTTTTATCAAAATCACTAAATTTTGTTCTTTTGAAAATTGCTTAGATATTAAATCATCTATTTGAGATTTATTCCAATTAGTTGCTATTGACAGATATTTTGTACTATTTGTTTCTTTTTTTGCACTTGATTCAATAAAATTAAGCATGTCATAATCTACATCATCAAAAGTATATAAATACTCATTAATCAAATAAAAATTCATAATATTATCTATAGAATACAACTTAAAATCATTTTGGAAACCATAATAGTTCGGATACTTAATAATACTTTCAACAAGCTTATAATCTGGTGCTATTTTAGTTACTAAGTTAATCCATCTTGAACAACATCTTAATACCTCTATAACATAAAACTTATATTTCTCAGGGTTAGAATAGTTTATAAATGCTTCTGTCCAGTATTTTATACCCTCAGGTAAAACAATTGACTTTTTAAACACAATCACTAAATATTTTAATAACTCTTTTTCTGTACCTAGATAAGCAGACATCATTTCTATAATTTCATTTTCTATATCTAAACTTGAATCTTTTTTTATGCTCATACATAATGACTTTAACCAATTATCAATACTATCTTCTTTGAATATTTGCTTTACATACTGACTTTCTTCTCCATTTATAAAATAGTTAAAGTTGTATACGTTGATTTTAGAATTTTCTATAAAACTTACAACATTTTTAATGCAATAAATATCATCAATAGAAAAAACCTTTTTAGTATCTAAGTGGCATAGCTTAAGCAATATTATATAGGTTTCAATTTTCATTTTAAATTTTCTTGCAAGTAATGAGTGTCTATATAAAGCTGATAAATTATCTACAGTTAATTCTATATCTGCATTTAAATCTATGTTTGCATTTTCTTTAAAAATTGTGATAGCTAAAAAATTTAAATCTTCAATTGACATAATTAAGCTACTGGAAAGCCATCTTGAAATTTTAATATTATTTTCATCAATTTTAGCAGGATTCCAAAGTTTTAAATTGTCTATATATAGAGGGTTTAGTTTATTGTTTTTAGGATGATATGTAGACTCAGTTTTTTTAGTTTTACAATTATTATATATGACATCAAAAGGTACTTTTGACTTTAATAAGTCATTGCCTTCTCCATATGTTTTTATTGGAGCAATAAGTGCACATAAATCTATTACATCAAGTTCCATATCGCTCGATAATTTTAATAAACGGGATATATCTGTAATAGTTTTTTTTGATATTTCTATATTTTTATCATAATAATGAATTGAGTTTATCATCCAGTCTAAATCCATAAAATTTAAAGAAGTTACTTTACTTAGTCTTATAAATCTATTTAATCTATCAAGAACATCATTATTGATGTTTTTAATTGAATTTGATAGATTATTATTTTTATTTTCCTTATTGTCATCAATATACAAATATTTTTTGTCTAAAAGACCTTGATTTATATAAAAATTATGTGCTATATTATTATCTTTTTCGTTCTGTGAAACATTTTGCATTAGTAATTCTTCAAGTTGATTATATTTTAATTGTGTTACTTTTAGTAATGTTTGTGTATTATTTAATTCTGCTAATTTAGCTCTATCACTCATACCATAATAGTTTGCTAATTGATTATCATCTTTAAAACTCTGTGTTAAAATATTATACTGTTTTAATGAAATACCTAACCTTTCTCTCTCAACTTCGTTTTGTTCTATATCCCAAGTTTCATATATGTCACTCAAATTTAAATTTTCTTGATTTAGATATACTCTTATCTGCTCCAAGTTTAAATTAAATGGGAGATTAAATGGATACACAGTTTTTGTAGCAAGAACCTCAAATATACTTGTGTCTTTTGTATTAAATAAAGTTTTAATACAATCATACAAACGTTCATTTACTATTTTTAGATATGGAACAAGATTATTTGCATTTTCACATGTAAGAGGTATCTCTTGTAAATCAGGCCTTCTATAATTTAAACTCAGGTCTTTATCAATAGTATGCTCATTTGGTTTAGTTATATATTTATCTATTATTCTCATTAAATCTACGAAATACGCAGCAGGTCCAAATATTGATTTACAATCTTCACAATCACAAAAATCTAAATTTCCGAACATCTCTTGGTAACTAGGTAATTTTTCAAAATATCTAATTGTATCATCACCTATTGTATTTACTTTGAGATTTCTAAAATATGGAGATGCAACTGTTGTTTTTATATTTACTAAGAGATTCATTACTTTATTCTGTATTGATATTGCATTTTTATAAATTTTCCTAGCAGTTTCTTTGCTTATTTCTAGTTTAGTTGAATATGTATTAACAAAATACTCTTCTTCCATACTTGCAATTTGTTGAGCTGATATTAAATCATTTTCAATCAACTTTGAATGTATACCTTCTGACGCATGCAATTGATGTAATCTTTTTTGTATCATAAGGTTTTTTAAAACCACTTCTTTATTAACTCCATCTAAATTTAATTTATCTAAAGTTTCTTTTTTATGTAACTCAATATCCGATAATTCAAAATCTGGATTATTACCATAAAAAACATTGAGTTGCTCTTTTTGTGTCAGCTTGTCCTTATCCATAGTATTCTCCTTTCTAAATTTATATTATACACTTAAAACTTTTTTTAACTTATAACCAACCTTACTAGCAACAAAGTTAAGAAATAATGGAGCTAATATTACAGAGGCAACATATCCTACTTTTTCAAGTGTACTTAAAATCTTTCCATACCCTTTAACAGTTTTACTTTCATACCAAGTGTTCCACCACTTACTATTACTTATCCATGGAGCTTCAACTTCTCTACCTTCTTTATAAAATTTTATGTTTTGCATAAAATTTGCATCATTACGTCGTTTATATATAAATCTAAGCTCTCTTTCTGTATAGCTTCTTTTTTCATGAGTATTGTAGCATATACTTCTTATATTCAATCCATCTAACACAAACCTTATAGTTTTTCCTGATGCAACAGTAAACAACATTCCTGCTTTACACCCAGATATGATTCTTCTTTTTATTGAAGAAGGGCTACTATCTCTAGGTAATTTACTTCCTAAAAAATTATGCTCTAGAAAAGCCATAAATCTAGATACAATAGGAGTTCTTATAGTCATCCCATTAATTGCTACTTTACCTTGACCATAAGTCTCACCTCTTTGCACTCCCAAAAACAAGTTATTCATATTGTCCACTACTATGGGGCCTACACCTAAACGGCTACGTCCATTAGCTGCTCTAACTTCATTCATATAAATATCTTTAGACCTTGATTCATGCAATCCGTAAAGTAAATCATCTCTTTCAAAGGTAAAATTATCACCTATATCCATTCCAAAATCATCACTATATCTAATAGGATTATTTATAGTAAATGTGTATAAATTTAAACCATTCACTTTACCAGCAGGGTCAGCTGAAACCCATCTCCCAATATGAGACGCATAATACCTTTCCCCATAATAATATAGTCCTGTCGATAAATCTCTCTCTTTTGCTGAATACCTGTATTCCTTTAGATTAACTTCTCTATCATCTTCTCCTAAAATCAGAGCTGTTCCACCATATGGATAGTATTCCTCATAAGTTATTAGTTCTGCATTTTCATTTATCTCTACACAATATGAGCCATTACTATTATCTAACTGATATTTAAAAAAGTACTTATTAGTATTTTTAGTCTCTCGTTGTCTTTCATCAATATTCCAGAAATAGATCATTGATATACATTTCTTATCATCCATTACCTTTATAGATTTTCTACTTAAAATTATAGTTTCATTTTTATTATTTATCCTCTTTATCTTTTTAATTTCAAAATTACCAATATAAAATTTTTCTTCTATCTCAAAAATATTTGTATTTATCTTTCTTTCGCTAACTTTTCTTACACGTTGACCATTTGCATCATATATATAATAATCACTATCACATATTTCATCTTCTCTAGTTAAAGTATCTACATGAGATATATTATTTTTGTAATTCCAGCAAATTTGAGAAATAGTTTCTAAGTTTCTCATATTACCATTTTCATCAAAATTAGTTTCATAATATAATTCATCTTTATTTCCATACTTGATGCCACGAGAATGATTTGATTTTTTATCAATATCAATAGATTTAATCCATGTTAAACTATCTGATATATGCTTTATAGATACTAAATTTTCTGAATCATCATATCCGTACATCTCTCTATAATTTTCAATTTTTTCACTATCATTTATATGTAATGTTCCTAGTTTAATGTATTTTGAATTTCCAAAGCCACAACCTGATTTATCTGCAATAACACCTGAATGTTTCCTCCCAGTTGCATTAATTAATTGATACATAGCATCGTATGTGTACTCCATTACAGGACTTATTTGTTTTTTGCTTTTTAATATTGCTTCCAAAGAACTATCCATTATAGTCATAACATTTCCACATGGGTCAAATATATATTTTAACTCTTGAAATGTGCTCATCTCATTACCTTTATCTGCCTCATTTTTATTTATTGTCCTTATAGACTTAATTCCTCTCAACCTATAATCTATATCATCGTAAGTATACTGAGTAATTAAACTATTATTCATATAAATCTTAGTTCTTTGCTTATTTGCATTGTACTCTATATCTTTTATAAAATTGTATTCTTTGTTTTCTTCAGATAAAAATACATCTACACCATTTAATAGACCTAATTGATTATACTTGGCTTTATATATACTTAAATCTGGTGTAATTTCTATTTTTAATCTTTCAAGTGCATCATACTTATATTTAGTATGAAATACATCTTCTTCAAGCTGAACACTACTTATTTTATCCCAATTAATTTCATTCTTATAATCGGAAGCAAACTGTCTACTAACACTAATAGCCTTACCATTCAAATCATAAATATCTGAGATAGCTATACCTGCACTATCATAATGTTTATAAATTTTGCCTATTAGGTTCCTACTTTTCACCTTTTTAATATCTTGATTATAAAATTCTCCATAAACATACTTTTCTACAGTTTGATTTATGTTTAGACCACTTTCACATCTTCCATCAACATAAATTTCTTTAATTCTTTGTAGATTATCATAATATATTTTTTTATGAAAACCTCTTAAGTCCCATAAATGTGTAGGCTTATTATACATATTTAATAGGTTTAACTTTATACCTGCATCTGCACTTTCTACATAAATTTCATTACCTTTCATATCATAAAAATACTTAAAATTACAAAAATCTGTTTTTTCACTAATGTTTGAATAATACAATCTTGCATCTACACTACGCTTAATCTTACCAGTTACATCTATATCATTAAACGTTGTTAGACAACTCTTTTTCATAAAATCTATTAACTCATTACTGCAACTTTCATATTTCTCATCTATCTCTAATTTAAAATTACTACTATATGGTTGAAATTTTTCAGATACCCATCCACTTAAAATTTTGTTTTCTTGAATCTTGCTTGGTTTTATATATTCCTTACCCAAAAGCTCATTCCATATATCATCTACACTTATACCTCTTTTACAAGCTATCTCTTTAAATGAATCCTTATAAACTTCACCTAGGTTATCCCTTATAAATAGATATTGATTTCCCATATTATCAAATACTTTTTTTTCAGGGGTATTATAAAATTTACTAGCTTTTAAAAGTGCTTTTTTCTCATATTCTTGTTCTACAGTAGGATTTTCAGGATAATTATTTATATATTCATTGAAATAATCTGAATCTACTAATGTGTCATTTTCATCATAGTGAATTTCCTCCCATGGAGAATACTTAACTTTAGTAAATACATTCTTTACTATAGAACATTTTGATGGTATACCTTTAGCTTTTTCAATCTTCACAACCCTAAGAATTGAATCATAATAAATAACTTCTGATGCAGTTAATATATTATCTAGATATTTTTGTTGTTCATATTCAGAAGTTGATGAAAAATATGGCTTAAACTGCTTTATAGGTTTTCCCTTATTGTTGTACACTACTCTTCCGGACACTTGCCAACGTTCATCCACATACCCAGTTGATACTTCTCCTAACTTGTTATATATAAGATTTCCTTTGTTATATAAGATTGCTTTTCCTGAATCAACTTTAGTTTTTTGTTCTATATTTCTACCAAAACCATCTGAAAAACCTATATTAATTTGAACCTTATCTTCTTCCTTAGTTTGAATCTCACTTAAATAATTCTCTCTTACAAGTTGAATAAAGCAAGCTGGTTTTTTATTATCACTCCATTCCCACAAATCATAAAAGAAAAATTCAGATGCCATTTGTAAATATTTTTGATTATTTTTTATAACCTCTTTAAACGTAGCATTCTCTAAATATTTATATATATCTAAATCTCCGTTTCCCTGAAAACTTTCATCAACAATACCATAGTTAGATTTTGCAATTACCATTGCTAATGGATCAAAAATAACTTGATATATATTACCATTTATATCTTTCAATTGTTTTGGTAAAGTAGTTATATAGTCAATTATAAACTCTGATTCATTTGATATTTGCTCAGACAAATATTCTCCTATTTTAATTGGAAATAATCTATATTCATCATACTCAATATATTTTTTACAATATAATTTTGAATCTTTTTCTATAAATAAATTTTCATTTGATATAGGCATAAAAAATCCATTTTCTTCTCTAGTAAAATAACTTTGAACAAGCCCTCTATTCCACCAATAATTTTCTTTTTTGATATAACCACAATCTTGAACTAATATATTATCATTTATCCTATCCGCAAATATATCATTTACTAAAGTTTCTGGCATAACAGCAAATTCCTGATGATGAAGTAACGCTTTATCAGTTATCTTTCCTAAATCCAGTAAATTATCCTGATGCTCATTCCAAAAATATTTTCTATCACAAGAAATACATCTAGCTTGTACTTTTCCTTTTTTGAAACTTTCATTGTAATTTACTACATTACAAAAAGATTCATTTGTTATTATTTTGATTTCATCATATGAAAAATAGATTTTTCCATTTAATGATACTTCTCCTATCTCAAATAAACTATGTTCATATGCAATTCCAATTAAATTAAAATCTTCAGTTTCATTTATAAATTTTGTACATTCTGCTGTTATATTAAGGTTGTATTGTTTACTATAAACACTATTTTGGTTTATTATTTTAAACCTTCTTGGGTAATATACTTCACAAGATTTTTCTATATTACCAAACTTATCTACATCTAATATAAATTTGTGTGCTATACGTGGGTCTTTTACTAATCTTTCATAATTGTATGTTATACACTCAGTTGGATGAGAATAAAACACACCAAAATTATTTTCTATTTTATCTTGAAGCTTTACTATCTTAAAGTTAGTTTCAGACACAGTATATGGTATATCTGAAATTTCTATATCACTATCTAATCCATAAGTTTCTTCACGCAAAATTTTTCCAGCTAAAGAGATATATGCCTCTCTCAGTTCTTCTGAATCTTTTTTGTTAATAGAACTATCTAATATAATATCTGGTAGTACATAGGCATCCAAATCTTCAGAAAAAAAGTCTTCTTCATTAAGTTTAGATATATTTTCTAATTGATCACAACACCCTGTATGATACCATTTTTTTATATAAGTAGTAGGTACTATGAGTGGATTTTCTAGACTTGAATTAATCTTTTCTGAGTTCCAATTTTCAACAAACCCAAATCCTCTAAACTTTCGTTCCACATAATCATAATAACCAGAATGATATTTGTAATATTCTGTAAATTTAGATTCTGAAATCTCATCAATAAACTCTATCTTTTCCACTACATGTAGTGGAAATGGTAACTTTGTCTGCCATTCTTTACCTAAAGCCCTATCTTCAAGATAAAACTTTACAGAACTAGAATAAGTTATATTTGTCAACATACCTAAAGAATTATCTATATTAGTTAATAAATATGGCTTTGAGTTATTTGTAAAATCATAAACATAGTGCTTTATTATTTCTCCTACCTTTGTAAATATCATACAAGAAGCTCCATTTCCATTTACATCTTCAAAGTTTATTTGGTCAAACTTTGAGTAATTCTCTGGTAATGGTATTGATATTGCATCACTAAATCTATTGCCACTTAAATTTAGATATATATCTACTCTATCTAAATATACATAACATATATCCATAGTTCCCGAACCATCAATATCTGCAAAATGAATTCTTGATATATCCAAATCTTCATCAAACTTTGGTGCATTTCTCAACAATATTTTTTCTCCAAAATTACCATGACCACAATTTGGCCAACATTCAAAACATCCATTTCGGACTCTAATTCTATGATAAAGACCGTCTCCAAGTACATTACCAAATCCAATAAATTCATTTATGTTTTCACTATTCTTATATGGAAATTCTCCTGAACTTATTCTATTTCCAAAATCAATTCTATTTGCTCTACTAAAACCACTTTTTTTAATAGATGAATACACATTTAGGTAATCATCTCCAAATATAGCAATATCTATTAGTCCTCTTCCATTTATATCAACCATTTCTTTTCTACTGCTTCTTGTAAATTCCATAGGAAAATATTCAAAATCCATATATTGTTTCCAATCTCCATTACTTTCACACTCATAAAATCCTGCTCTTTCTGTTTTTGAAACAATAAAGTTCAATTTGCCATTACCTTCAAGACTCATTAAAAAATAATTAGAGGAAGTTAAATCTTTTTCAATAGGAAACTTAATTGGTTTTTCTAAAAATCCATATTTTCCATCTCCTTCTGCTCTCCAAAAAAATGTAGACTCTTCATTGCTCATTAAAATTCCTGGTAAACCATCACCATAAATATCTATAAAATTAAACTTAGTTTTTTGTAAATATCCTTGTAAATTAGAATCATCTTTTGTTTTTAATAAATTGAATTTTTTATTATTTGGATTAAAACTAGAATATCCTAACTTTATTGGAGGCATAGATTTTAAAAAATAACTATTATCTTTATTCCTTCTGTATCCTTTCAGTTGAACTTCTGATAGCATAGACATTTGCAGTGTTTCTTCATATTTTAAGTTAGTTACATTTACAAGGCATGGTATCTCTCCAAGTTCATTTTCAAATTTATGAAACATTAATATATTTCTACAAAGCCTACAAATTCTTATTTCAAATCCACTTCTATATGACGAAAAAGAATCTTTTCTCACTTTCCACATATTTGTATATACATATGGATTCGACTGACTCGTTTTTAATAAAGTATCTTCTAATTCATATTCACCATAATCAAAGACCACTTCAAAGGCCCATTTTTCTTTTTTTTGTTTATCAAAATAGTTCCCATATCTTATTTTATGTATATATTTATATGAATCAAATCTTCTATCTACATAATTAGATTTATCTATTATATTTTCATTATTTTCTTGTTTATAAATATACTCAATTTTATTTCCTTTTGAATCAAAACTTTCTTCAATAAGCCACATAAATATTTGACTGTCATTGTTTGGATTTGCAACTTTTGAATTTAAAGACTTGCCATAGATTGATGTAATGTTATCTTTTGTAGTAATTTTCCAATAAGAACTCTCTTTACTCTTCCAATATTCTATTCTTGAAAAGTCTCCTTCTACTCTAGGTAAATATGAAGTCACTTCCCATGAGGAATTTAAATTTTTTGATTTCTTCATTTGTTTTCTATTATCACATGTTTTTACAAGTTCTGATGAATTAGATAATATAAACTTATCCAAAATATCCTCATATGTAGGCACACCCTTCTCCGTATTTCTAGATATATAAGGCAATGAAATAGAAAATCCTAATCCAAATGGACCATTCCCAGCACCAGAGTTATAATTTAAAGAAATATCTGGTTCAAAACCTCGACCTTTTGAAGTTTTTATTGGTATAGAAAAATTTCCAACTCCTGTAAATGGATTTGAACTAAAAGTCTCACCCATACCTTTTATTGCGCCACCACCTTTAGGCATAGATACTTCACCTATAGAAATTGTTCCATTGTTAAACACACCTTTATTATTACTTTCCATATGATTAACACCGCCTATAATTTCATTAGATTTTCTTTTTATATCCTTTTTTCTAAATTTTCTGATAAATTATACTATAAAGTATATAGATATTTAAAAGAATATTCAACAATTTATGCGTAACTGGTCGTCTAAAATGTACATTTGGTCAAAACAATTATTTTATAAAAAAAAGTTATATAGTTAATACCTGCCACAAAGCTCACGTTAAAAAACATAAGTATTTTTGTCATCAACTACATTATAATGGTGAGTATTATAAAGAAATTATTTATACATATTTTACATACTCAAAATTAAAAATAGCCAATATAAAAATCATATTATATTAATTCAAAATCTTATAACTAAATAATTTAGATTCTAAAGAATATGATTACATTATATTGGCTATTTTAACTACTTTTTCTTAAACATATCTTCTATTTTCTGTCCGAATGTTTTTTTCTTTTCGTGGACGTTCGACCCGCACTCCTTCGCAAATTCTCTTAACAGATCTTTTTGCTTATCATTTAATTTTTTAGGAATCTCGACTACAACTTTGACATATTGGTCTCCTCTTGAATTACCTCTAATTCTAGGAATCCCTTTTTCTTTAAGTCTAAATACAGTTCCAGTTTGTGTTCCTTCTGGCACACTATACTTAACTTTTCCATCCAAAGTAGGTACTTCTATTTCATCACCTAAAGTTGCTTGAACAAATGTAATTGGCATCTCAAAGTAAATATCATTTCCATCTCTAGTAAACAATGGATGAGATTTTACATTAACTACAATGTATAAGTCTCCTCTTGGAGCACCTTTTTCTCCCACTTCACCTTGACCAGCAAGTTTTATCATTTGACCATCATCTATACCTGCAGGTATATCTACTTCTATAGTCTTAACTTTTCTTGTGTTTCCAGTTCCATGACATTTGCTACAAGGAGATTCAATTACTTCTCCAGTTCCATTACAAGTACTACAAGGTCTTGAGCTTGCTATATTTCCAAATGGAGTTCTTTGAACAGTTCTAACTTGGCCAGTTCCATTACAAGTTGAACAAGTTTTCTTTGATGTTCCTGGTTTTGCTCCAGTTCCATCACACTCATCACATTCTTCACTTCTATTTAGCTTTATAGACATTTTTTTACCAAATGCAGCTTCTTCAAAAGATATAGTAACATTTTGTCTTATATCTGCACCACGTTGTGGACCTCTTCTTCTTTGTCTTCCACCTCCGAAGCCCCCTCCAAACATGTCACCAAATATATCTCCAAACATATCTTCAAATCCACCAAAGCCTTGGCCATTAAATCCTCCTTGGCCTCCAAAGCCTCCTTGACCATTTAGCCCATCATGTCCAAATTGGTCATAAGTCTTTCTCTTTGTATCATCTGAAAGTACTTCATAAGCTTCATTTATTTCTTTAAACTTTTCTTCAGCCTCTTCATCACCAGGGTTTCTATCTGGATGGTACTTCATTGCTAACTTTCTGTAAGCTTTTTTTATCTCTTGAGCTTCTGCACCTTTACTGATACCTAAGACTTCATAATAATCCCTTTTTGTACTCAAAAATTGACACCACCTTCATTTTACAAAACGATAGCTTGTAGAATAATAAACTACAAGCTATCATTAATTCTTATATTCTACTTTAAGTTATATAATCTATGATATATTATATTCTTTATGATGTATATTGTCCATATATCTTTAATATCTATATGATTTTCATAAATAATCTATTCTTCAATTATCATTTGATGTTATATTATATAGCTTATTTATCTTCATCTACTTCTTTAAAGTCAGCATCTACTACATTGTCATCTTTAGGTCCATTATCTTGAGCTTGCTCTGCACCTTGTGCTGCTTGTTGTTCTTGAGCTGCCTTTTGGTACATTTCTTGAGATACTTTTTGGAACTTAGTCATTACTTCTTCTGTAGCTTTCTTAAGTTCTTCTGCTGTAGCATCTTGATTATCTTTTACAACTTTTAAGTCTGCTATTGCTTTTTCTATATCTTCTTTATCACTTGCACTTATTTTATCTCCAAGCTCATTTAAAGTTTTTTCAGTTTGATATATAGTAGATTCAGCTTGGTTAAATGCTTCTATTTTCTCTTTTTTCTGTTTGTCAGCTTCAGCATTCATCTCAGCTTCTTTTATTTTTTGTTCTATATCTGCTTCTGATAAATTAGTATTTGATGTTATAGTTATTTTTTGTTCTTTTCCTGTACCTAAATCTTTAGCTGAAACATTAACTATACCATTTGCATCTATATCAAATGTAACTTCTATTTGAGGTATTCCCCTTTGTGCTGGTGGTATATCAGTTAATTGGAATCTTCCTAAAGTTGTATTGTCATAAGCCATACTTCTTTCACCTTGAAGTACATGTATATCAACAGCTGTTTGGTTATCAGCAGCAGTTGAGAATACTTGAGATTTCTTAGTTGGTATTGTAGTGTTTCTTTCTATTATCTTAGTCATTACATTACCCATAGTTTCTATACCAAGAGATAATGGAGTAACGTCTAGTAATAATAAGTCTTTAACATCTCCTGCTAAAACTCCTGCTTGTATAGAAGCTCCTGCTGCAACACATTCATCTGGGTTTATACCTTTATGAGGATCTTTTCCTATAAATTTCTTAACAGCATCTTGAACTGCTGGTATTCTTGTAGAACCACCAACTAGTAATACATCATCTATTTCACTTGTAGAAAGTCCTGCATCTTGTAAAGCTCTCTTAGTTGGTTCCATAGTTTTTTCAACTAAACCTCTAGTTAGTTCTTCAAATTTAGCTCTTGATAAATCTATATTTAAATGCTTTGGACCTTCTGCTGTAGCAGTTATGAAAGGTAAGTTTATGTTTGAATTCATTGTTGATGATAATTCTTTCTTAGCCTTTTCTGCTGCTTCTTTCAATCTTTGAAGAGCCATTTTATCATTTCTTAAATCTACACCTTCAGCTTTTTTGAATTCATCTGCTAAATAGTCTATTACTATTTGGTCGAAGTCATCTCCACCTAATCTATTGTTACCAGCTGTAGCTAAAACTTCAAAAGTACCATCACCTATTTCAAGTATAGATACGTCAAAAGTTCCTCCACCTAAGTCAAATACTAATATTTTCTTTTCTTGGTCTAATTTATCCATACCATAAGCAAGAGCTGCTGCTGTTGGCTCGTTTATTATTCTCTTAACATCTAACCCTGCTATTCTACCAGCATCTTTAGTAGCTTGTCTTTGAGCATCTGTAAAGTACGCTGGAACTGTTATAACTGCTTCTGTTACTGTTTGTCCTAAGTAACTTTCTGCATCTGATTTTAATTTTTGTAATATTATTGCTGATATTTCTTGTGGAGTATATGATTTTCCATCTATATTCACTTTGTAATCAGTTCCCATGTGAGTTTTTATTGAAGTTATTGTTTTATCTGCATTTGTAACTGCTTGTCTTTTTGCAGGTTCTCCAACTATTCTTTCACCATCTTTTGTAAATGCCACTACTGATGGAGTAGTTCTCATACCTTCATTATTTGCTATTATTTGTGCTTCTCCACCTTCTAATACTGCAACACATGAATTTGTTGTTCCTAAATCTATTCCTATTATTTTTCCCATGACTAAAAATCCTCCTTGAGTAATTGTATAATTAAATTTTACTTATTTGTGTATTTTATATTAGGCTAAATATTTTAACCTTAATTTATATACTTAGCAAGAAACTTTAACCATTGAAGGTCTTATAACTTTAGTTCCTAGCTTATATCCTTTTTGAAGTACCATCACTATTTGATTTGCTTCTACTCCATCTACACTCTCTTGCATAACTGCTAGATGTAAGTTTGGGTCAAATTCCTTAGATTCTGCTTCTATTTCTTCTACTCCAAATTTTACTAGAGTATCTATTAATTGTTTATGTACAAGGCTTATACCCTTATACATAGTATCTTCCTTATCTTCACATGCATCTAAGGCTCTTTCCATACTATCTATAACTGGTATTAACTCAGTTATTATTTTCTCATTTGCAAACACACCAATTGTTTCTTTTTCTTGTTGAGTTCTTCTTCTATAGTTTGCATATTCGGCTTGAAGTCTTTGATATTTGTCATTTAATTCATCTACTTCATCTTTTAATTTTTTTTCTGCTAATTTAGAATTTATATCTGTTACATTTTCATCATCAGCTTTTTCTTCATCAGTTTTTTCGCTTGACTCTTCACATTCTTCATTAACAACTTCATCTTCTAACTCTACTTGAGTTTCAGATTCTTGGTTAATAGAAGTATCATTTTCTTCTTTTACTTCTTGTTGCTCATTTTTTTTATCCAAGACTTTACACCCCTCAATTTAAAATTTCTTTACTTTCTATTAATTAATAAACTCATATAATTTATTATAGAGTAAATTCTAGCGTAATCCATTCTTGTAGGTCCTATGAAGCTTATTCGCCCAACTAAGTCTCTGTCTACATTATAAGTTGCTGTAACTATACTACAATCCTGTGCCAATTTACAATCATTATCACTACCAATTATTATATTTAGATTTTCTTTTTGTATTCCCTTTGATTTAATTATGTCAGCTATTGTTTCCTTTCTTTCTAACATATTTAAAAATGACTTTGCTTTTAACACATCATTGAATTCTGGATAACTAAATATATTAGTGGCTCCATTTAATGATAGAGAAAAATCTTCTTCTTCCATATTTGAGTTTAGGGCATTTAAAAGTTCATCTATAAACCCTGAATACTCACTTATTTCATATTTAATAAAAGCAATCAGATTATCATCTAAATCTGTTATACTTTTTCCTAAGAGCTTCTTTGTAAGATTATCAGAAATCAAATTTAACTTAGATTGATCTAAATATACATTAGTTGTAAGGTTAGCTTTTTTTAAGTCCCCTTTATCTGTTACAACTATAAGTAAAATATTATTGTCATGCATAGCAACTAACTGTATATGCTTTATGACGCTTTGATTTATTAAACTCTTAGTAACTGCTACAGTTGTGTAGTTAGTTAATTGAGATAATAGCTTAGACGTTTCATGAATTAATTCTTTTATATGATTTATGTTATGATTCATACATTGTTCAATAAGAATCTTATCATTATCATCTAATTCACTTTTACTCATAAGAGAGTTTACATATAACTTATAGCCTTTTTCAGATGGAACTCTACCCGCAGAAGTATGTGGCTGAATTAAATATCCTAATTCTTCAAGGTCAGCCATTTCATTTCTTATGGTGGCAGCACTAACACCTAAATCATGCCTTTTAGATATTGTTCTAGAACCTATAGCTTCAGCTGTTTCTATATAATCTTTAACTATAGCTTTGAGGATATTTAATTTTCTTTCATTTAATTCCATATTATTATACCTCCTAGCTGTTAGCACTCACTAAGTTCGAGTGCTAAAAAGATTATATATATTATATACCATTATAAATTTATTTTGTCAACACCCTAAAAATCATTCCATAAATTCTATAAATATACTATTAGATATTTCTCTTCCCTTTTGAGTTAATTGTATTCCCTCAAAGCTTTGGTTTATAAGGTCTCTAGCTAGTAACATTTCTATCTGCTTACTGTATTTTTTTCTAAAATCTATTCCAAAATTTTTTTCAAAATCTTTAAATTTTATTCCCTTATTCATTCTAAGACCCATAAATATCTTTTCTTCTATCATATCTTTTATAGAAAGATTTTCACTATCTTGTATTGGCTTCTCTCCTTTAATCAGACTTAAATGATAATCCTCTAAAGATTCTAAATTATTATATCTATTATTATCAATATAACCAGAAGCTCCTGCTCCAAGACCTATATAGTGTTCACATTCCCAATATAAAATATTATGTTTACAATTATAGCCTTCTTGTGAGTAATTTGATATTTCATATTGATTGTATCCTTTTGATTTTAAATAGTTTATTGTATACTCATACATTTCTATATCTATATTTTCATCTATAAGGTCAAATTGATTATTTTCATACATATTATACAGTTCAGTACCTTCTTCTAATATAAGAGAATATGCTGATATATGTGTTGGATTTAAATCTGTAACTTTTTCAAGAGTTTCCTTCCAATCACATAGTGTTTGATTGGGAAGACTATACATTAAGTCTATATTAATATTTTTAAATCCTACACTCAGTGCGTCCATATAGTTTTTCTCAAATTCTTTATAACTATGTATTCTTCCTATAAAGTTCAAATGCTTTTCTTGGACAGCTTGTAACCCTATGCTAAGTCTATTGATACCAACTTCTTTCATAGTTTCTAATTTTTCTAGTGTCAGTGTGCCAGGATTACATTCTATGGTTATTTCTGCGTTTTTGTCTATATTGAATTTTTCTTTTACACTTACAACTACTTCTCTTATTTCTTCAGATGTTAAAATACTAGGTGTTCCTCCACCTATAAATATACTTGTTATTATATCGTTTTTGTCTAAATTGAAATCTTCTTTATTTTTGTATTTATCATCTCTATTTAATTTATTACTGTATAACTCCATTTCTATTTTCAAATCTTCTATATATCTTTTTTTTGAATCTAGGTCCATTTTATAAGAATTAAAATCACAATACTTACATTTTTTCACACAAAATGGGATATGTATATAAAGTCCTAACATTTTATATTCCTCATTTCTTAAAATTATCTTAAAGCATCAGTTATTAAATTATAAATCAAACAAAATAACTCATCAAATAACATATAAAGCATCTTCACTATGTAATATCATAAAAAATTTGGATAAAAGTAGATTTTTACTTTTATCCAAATTTTTCAACTTAAAATAAATGACTATTTTTTCTTCATATAATAATAAACTGGTAATCCAAGTAGGGTTATAAATATACCACCTAAAGATACTGCTGTTGAAGTCAGTATTTGATTTATTATTACAAATAATCCACCTAATATAGCTATAATTGGTATTATTGGATATAAAGGAACTTTATACGGTCTGTGTAAATTTGGTTGTTCTCTTCTAAGCCTTATAACTCCAACAAAAGTCAATACGTAAAATACCCATATTGAAAATATAGTTAAATCTGTCAAAAGATTAAATTGACCAGATAAAGCATATATACATGCTAATACAGTTATGAGCAGTATTGAATTTACAGGAGACCCACCAGAATTTACTTTTAATAAAACCTTAGAAGCAGGCAAAGTTCCTTTTTCAGCTAATGTATATGGTATTCTTGACCCTGTTAATAAATATCCATTTAATGTACCAAACACTGATATTAATATACCCACAGTTATTACTTTTCCACCTAAATTTCCAAATAATTTTTTTGCAACTAATGTTGCTGGTGAAGTAACAGTTGCTAATTCACTTGCTGGCACAACCCAAAGATATGCTACATTTATTATAATATATATTGCCATAACTAATGATAGCCCACCAACTATTGCTCTTGGTAAATCTTTTTCTGGAGATTTCATCTCTCCTGAGATAGCACCGACATTTATCCATCCATCATATGCAAACAACGTTGCTATTAATACTTGTCCAAGTGCGCTTGATACATTAACTCCATCACCTACAAATGGATTTAATATCTCACTACTTTGGCCTTTAATAAATCCAAATATTATTATTAGAGCTAATGGTATCATTTTTCCAATAGTAGCTACTGTCTGAACTTTTCCTCCCAATGATGAACCTATTATATTAAGTAATGATAAAAACAGTATTACTCCAATTGCTATTGGAAGCACAACTGACATATTGTTTGGACTCATATTTAAAAGTTCAGATGCTTGTTGAGCAAATATTACCCCTAATGCTGCTGACGTACCTGGAAAAAATAATACAGTTTGCATCCATCCAGTTAAAAATCCTAATTTTTCTCCATATATTTCTTCAATATAAATCATCATACCACCAGTTTTTGGGATAGCAGCTGATATTTCTGTAGCTGTAAGTCCAGCTGTTATTGTTATAAATCCACCTAAAAGCCATGCTATAATACCTAGTCCTGGAGCTCCATTAGTTGTGGTATATATTGCCTGTGGCTTAAAAAAAACTCCTGAACCTATAACCATACCTACAACAGTAGAAAGAGCTGCTGAAAGACCAATAGTCTTTTGTAGTTGAGTACGCATGATGTCCCTCCTTACTGTTTTATAAGTGCATAAAATATTAATTTTATAAATTTATGGTTTTAGTATTCCCAAAGTTTTTTTTTATATTAACTTACTAACTTTATATTAATTTGCTATACATTTAAAATTATAGAATACCAACCTTCATAATTTCAACCTTTAAAGACTGTCTATTTTTTTAATGTAAATTATATTTACTATCTTAAATTAATTAAATTAAAGTTTAATCTTTTAACTTAAAATGTATATATATCTAATACTTTTCCTTTTAAAATTTCTTTTTCATTTAGTTCTGGATTATTAATAACAATTTCAAGCATCTTATTTAATAGATACCCTATATCTTTACCTGGTTTAACACCTATAGACATTAAATCGTTTCCATTAATAGCTAAGTCTTTAATATGAAAGCATTCATTTTGACTTATTATATGTTTAAATTCCTTTTCACTCTCAATAAGGTTTAATATTTTCTGTTTTGCATATTTTGGGTTTTTAGCAAGTGTGTCAGCCCAATTAACCTTTATTAAATCTTCAAATAGTTCAACGTCTCCAAGTTTATTTAATAACTTTTTAATAATTTTTCTTTTTGGTTCTATTCTATAATCATGATATTGTATTAATATTAAAACTTTATTAATAGTATAATTATCATACTTAAGTCTCTTCAAAATTTGCTTTGCTATTTTGACAGACTCCCTACTGTGACTATAAAAATGGTCAATTCCATTTTTATCTGTCGTTTTAGTAATTTTTTTACCCAAATCATGAAATAACATTGTAAGCTTTAGATATAATTCATCTTCAATTACTTCAGTAGCTATCAATGTATGTTTTCCAACATTATAAATATGATATGGATTATTTTGAATAACATCTTCTAAGTCACATATTTCAGGAATTATAAATTTTAATAATCCTGTTGAAATTAATAAATTTAACTTAGATGAATCAGATATTAGCATTTTATTGAATTCTACTTGAATTCTTTCCATAGACACACATTTTATTAAATCTGCGTTTCTGTAGATACTTTGTTTAGTATCTTCAGCTATTTTAAAATTAAGCTGTGCAGAAAATCTAATCGCTCTAAGCATTCTAAGTGCATCTTCTTCAAATCTATCTACTGGATTTCCAACGCAACGAATACACTTATTTTGTATATCCTCACAACCATTAAATGGGTCAACTAATCCAGTCTTTGAATTGTATGCAATTGCATTAACAGTAAAATCTCTTCTTGACAAATCCTTAACTATATCATTTGTAAATTCTATTGAATCTGGATGTCTACCATCACTATAACTTCCATCTATTCTATATGTTGTCACTTCAAATGGCTCATGTTCAATCATGACTGTTACAGTACCATGTTGTATACCAGTTGGAATAGTCCTTTCAAATATCTCTACCACTTTTTCAGGTCTTGCACTAGTTGTTATATCCCAGTCATTTGGAATTTTTTCTAATAAACAATCCCTCACACATCCTCCAACTACATATGCCTCATAACCATTCTTTTCTAATTCTTTAATTATATAATCCACTTTTTTAGGAATTTCTATATTAGTCATAAATATCACCTTTTTTATTTTTTCTTTAATATACTCTTACTTATATTCTCTATGTGTTTAATTAAAATATACCACAAAAAAACTAGATTAATTTAGAAATAATTCTAAAATCACTCTAGCTTTTAAGTATATTTATCTAAATTTATAAAAATTTAA
Source organism: Clostridioides sp. ES-S-0001-03 (assembly GCF_020676075.1). Taxonomy (NCBI): domain Bacteria; kingdom Bacillati; phylum Bacillota; class Clostridia; order Peptostreptococcales; family Peptostreptococcaceae; genus Clostridioides; species Clostridioides sp. ES-S-0001-03. The sequence goes on from NZ_JACVWJ010000004.1 coordinate 271,096, forward strand.
TAAATTATTCATCCAACTTAAGTACAGACATAAATGCTTTTTGAGGAACTTCAACAGAGCCAATTTGTCTCATACGCTTCTTACCTTCTTTTTGTTTTTCAAGAAGTTTCTTCTTACGAGATATATCTCCACCATAACATTTAGCAAGTACATCTTTTCTTAAAGCACTTATTGTCTCTCTTGCAATAACCTTATTACCAACAGCAGCTTGTATAGGTATAGCAAATTGATGTCTTGGAATTTCTCCTTTTAATTTCTCACACATTGCCTTTCCTCTAGGGAAAGCACGAGTTTCATGTACAATAAAACTAAGTGCATCAACTTGCTCTTTATTAATTAAAACATCAAGTTTTACAAGAGTAGATGCAACATATCCCTTAATCTCATAATCAAGAGAACCATATCCTCTAGTTCTTGATTTTAAGGCATCAAAGAAATCATAAACAACTTCATTAAGAGGAAGGTCGTAATGAAGCATTACTCTTCTCTCATCTATATATTCCATGTTTAACATATTTCCACGTCTTTCCTGGCAAAGTTCCATAACAACACCTACATAATCTTTAGGAACTATTATATCTCCTTTTACTATAGGTTCTTCTATCATTCTTATCTCAGCTACTTCTGGCAAATTTGCAGGATTTTGTATCATTACAACTTCTCCGTCAGTTTTTGTAACTCTGTATATAACAGATGGTGCTGTAGTTATTATATCAAGATTAAATTCTCTCTCAAGTCTTTCTTGCATTATTTCCATATGTAAAAGACCTAAAAATCCACATCTAAACCCAAACCCTAGTGCTGCTGAAGTTTCAGCCTCATATTCAAGGGCAGCATCATTTACTTGTAATTTTTCAAGAGCATCTCTTACATTTTCATATTTTTCACCTTCTCCTGGATATATACCACAATATACCATTGGAGTAGCTTTTTTATATCCTGGTAAAGGTTCTTCTGTAGGATTATTTGAATCTGTTATTGTATCCCCTACACGACAGCTTCTTATGTCTTTTATACTAGCAGCAATATAACCAACATCACCTGCTGATAATTCACTAAGTTCAGTTTGCCCTGGAGCCATAACACCAACTTCAGTTACTTCAAACTTTTTCTTAGTATTCATCATTTTTATTGTCATACCTTTTTTAACAGTTCCTTCAAACACTCTAACATAGGCTACAACACCTTTATAAGCATCGTAATAAGAGTCAAATATTAACGCCTTTAATGGTGCTTCATTATCTCCTTTAGGTGCAGGGACATTTTTTACAATATCTTCTAAAACATCTTCTATATTTAAACCTGTTTTAGCTGAAATAAGAGGTGCTTCACTTGCATCAAGCCCTATTATATCTTCAATTTCATGTTTTACTTCATCTGGTCTTGCACTTGGTAAATCTATTTTATTTATTATTGGTAATATTTCTAAATCTTGGTCTATTGCAAGATACACATTAGCTAAAGTCTGTGCCTCAACACCTTGTGCTGCATCGACTACCAATAATGCTCCCTCACATGCTACTAAACTTCTTGATACCTCGTAATTGAAGTCTACATGTCCTGGTGTATCTATAAGATTTAAATAATATTCATTTCCATCCTTCGCCTTATACATTAATCTTATATTTTGAAGCTTTATAGTGATTCCTCTTTCTCTTTCAAGATCCATGTTATCAAGTAATTGACTCTTCATGTCTCTTTCACTGACAAGCCCCGTTTGTTGTATTAATCTATCAGCTAAGGTAGACTTTCCATGGTCTATATGTGCAATTATACTAAAATTTCTAGTTCTACTTTGTTTATTGTCCACCTTAAATTCCCTCCTCTTGATTATTCTTATAGTTATCATTTTATATTATATAAAAACTTTTTATATATCAAATTTTAAATTTTTGAATATAAACTAATTGGCATTAAACAAAATTATCCACATTATATGTGGATTATCAAGTCTAACACTAAATATTATATAATATCATAAACTTAAAGTAAATCCTATAAAATATAGTTAATGTGTTTTTATTTTATACAATTAAAGATACATAACTAAAATAAGGCTTATTTTAATCAATAAACCTTATTCACTTATTTCCTACTTATTAAATTTTTCAACGATTTTGTGTATATCAAAATCTGATATATCAAACTTTGTAATATCAAATTTAATGCTTGAGAAATAATTATGTTGTTTTATTCCCAACATACTTTTAGCATTACTATCAACTATAAATACACAAATGGATGTACCTATAATCATAATAACTAAAAATATAATTCTCATAATATACTTATATTTTCTTTGTTTACTTTTACCTTCTATATTTCTTTCTAATCGGCTCATTCAACATGCTCCTAATTACACTAAACAATCTAATTTTTTTGTTTAAAATATTCATCTAAAATTTCAGCAAGATACTTTGTAGTAGCCTTAGATTCTTCTATACTTGTTGCATTATTTCCAATTTCTATTAACATGTGATTTTTAACTGCAAATTGATTAAATCTAGCATAGTCTTTTTCTACTATTGGAGACACCAAGCCTGGATATTTCTTTTCAGCAAAAGCAGTTATATCATCTGCTAAAGCTCTAAGTTGTGCTTTATTTTCATTTTTTCCTCCTACAACAAAGAAGAATTTAGATACTCTCTCTCCATTTATCATAGTTGTATATTTCAAATGGTCTTTTTCTTTAGTGGCTGGATTAGTTAAATCCCTAGCATCCCTATGTAAATCTATTGCTATGTCCACTGTATTATATTTAGGGAGTATACTTTTTATTGTTTTTAAACTACTTGCATAAGAGTTATTATAAGATGGATAGTCATGGTATTTAGTAGTATGGACTACACCCCATCCCTTACTGTCTAAAGCACTAGTTAATGCATTTCCTACTTCCATTACTGAATTTTTCTTATCTCTTGAATGATAATTTCCATCAGGTGAGTTTGAATAAGTTTCACACCCATGAGTATGATATATCAAAATTCTTGGATTTTCTTTAGTCACTCTTAAGTCATCTTTATACTCTGCACTAGATGCAGTACTAGTTTCAGTTGTATCTGAGTTTTTTGACTCAATATCTGGAACATTTTCTTTACCAACATAAAGTTTTATATATTCTTTTTCGCTTTCTTTCTTATTGTCGGCTTTACTTACATCCTCAGATTTTTTATTTTCATCTTTACTTTCTTTACTTGCTTCTTTATTTTTATCACTCTTTTTATTTTCTGTATTATTTCCTTCGACTTTAGCTTCTGGATAAGATGAATTTACTAAAAACTTTAAAAAGTCATCTTGATTTAAAGCCAATGATTTTCCTGGTAAAATGCATGCTAATATAAAAGTCAAGGTTACTACTTTAATGCATTTTTTAAACATATTTGCTCCTCCTTATTTTACAATCTACCTGGATGTAAAGACCTATTCAGACCTTCACTTATTATTATAGATAGATTTTCAATTGTATCATCTATATCTTTTGGTGTTACGATTAAGTTCTTATCATATGGATCTAACGAATCTTTTATTAGATGATATTTTTCTTCCTCTTTAAGTTTTTTCAACATATTATAAAAACTTTCTGTTTCTTCTGATTGAGATATTAAATTATCTATTGCCATATCCAAAACATCTATAGTAAGAGTTGCTGCGTCAACCACAGTTGGAACTCCTATTGCAATAACATCCACTCCTAAGGTTTCTTTAGTGAGAGATTTTCTTGTATTACCAACACCTCCACCAGGTGATATTCCTGCTGTTGATATTTGTATAGTAGAGTTTACTCTTTCCATTTTTCTTGATGCTAGTGCATCTATTGCTACTACTCTATCTGGCTTAACTTTCTCAACTAGTGACTTCACTACTTCACTAGTTTCTATCCCAGTAACACCCATAACCCCTGGACTTAGAGCTGATACCTCAGTAAAATCATCATCATAATCCTTGTTGTAATTTTTAAAGAGATGTCTAGTTACTAGTGTTTTAGATACACTTTTGGGACCCAATGCATCAGAAGTAATATTTCTATTTCCAAGACCAATTACTAGTGTCTTTTTATTTTTGTCTTGTCCAAATACATCTACTAATTCATCTTTTAGATAATTTATCATCTCTTCTCTTGACTCATCATCATCAAACTTCATAAGATTACTTTCTAGGGTTATATACTTTCCTATATCTTTGTTCATTATCTCTGAACCTTGTTCATCTATTACTTCAACTTTTGTTACAACACAATTTTCTAATTCTTTAGTTTCTATTTCCACCCCAGGAATACTACTTCCTTCTTGAGATTTTTCACACATTTCACTAGCTTCTAAAGCCAAATCTGTTCTTACATTAATCATATAAACCTCCAGTATAAATTAAATGCTAATTATAATTGTTAACAAAATTTAGTATTTTATAACAAAAAACTATAAATTTATTTAAAACAAGTAAAATTAAGGCTTTCAATGTAAGAAAATTGAGTTTGGTCAGTAAATAGTCAGTAAACGTCCTTAACTATCATCTATTTACAAATATAAAAAGGTAGCAACTATTTATATAGGCGCTACCTTTTAATCTATTTATCAATTTCATATTATCAAATTCCTGTCAAATTTTCATTCATTATACATTTCTTTTTTATCAAAATAACTTTATAATTTCTATATCATTTCATTCTGTTGAAAAAATGGTTCAGCAATCTCCAACCACTCATTTGGCAAATAAATAGCTAGATAACCATGATTATATCCCTTAGCTTCATAAATTTTACAAGAAGGTACATAAGACTGAAACATCTTTGCAGAGTTTTTTACACATTTCATTTCCTTTTCACCATACCAATACATCACTTGTGCTGTAGTTTCTCTTAAACTCTCCTTAAGTGTGTACTTCATCATATAAGTACGATACATAGCATAGAGTGTTTCTTTTCTGACATGTGGCATATCTTTCATATAATAGTTCTTAATTTCATCTGGATATTGCATGTTTTTTGGAAATAATTTTGACATCATAGCAATTTGAAATCTACAAGCTTTTTCACTAAATAAAAGCCCTCTAAAAAATCGAATCGACATCATACAAGCTCGTGCCATATTGGGTCTAGGATAGCAAATACTGCCATCAATAATTGCCTTTTCAGTAATATCTGGTTTTCGAGATAAAATCTCTATAACAATCTGTCCACCAAGAGATACTCCACACAGAGAAAAAAGATGACCACCACATTCTTCATCTATATATTTCATCAATTTATCTGCTGTATCCTCTGTAGAAATATATGTAGTCTTGTATTCTTCTCCATGACCATCCAGTGTAGGAAGTATTACATGATAGTATTCAGACAATACTCGTGCTTGTCGTAAATAATTCCACCATGCATTCCCACCTCCATGAATCAGCATGATATGTGGATTGTTTTTATTCCCAAATTCATGAAAGTTCATATATAATGCCTCCTTATAAAAACAAAATGTTTGTTATTTCTTCTTCTCATCATTTTTTGCAGGTGGAGAAGATATAATTGAGAGTTTTCGGAGTTTTAAATCTGATTTGGGTTCTTGGTCTATGTATGGCTTCAATAAATCAACTATACTTTGAAGAAGATTTTCATATTCTCTATCAGTTATATATAACAATGCTGAAGTGAAAAATACATTGTCTTTCTTATGGTCTTGATTTTTTAAACTAAAATATTCATTCATTTCTTGCATCAAACCCATATGAAATGCTGTAGAGAGTGAAACAGATGCATCTACTTCCATATCCAAAGCATATTCCTTTAATGAATAAATTTTTTCAATTGTACCACGTACACGATTTTCTTTAACTACTTCAATCATATTGTTATCTTCCAAAATTTTAACATGGTGGTAAACTGTTGCACGAGGAATATCACTTAGATACTTCACAATATCAGATGTACGAACACTACCATGAATTCTGATATACTGTAAAATTCGGAGTCTAGCTGGATTTAAAATTAGTTTTGTTGTATCCACTTTATCAATCCTTTCTTTAATCCATAAAATTATTATAGTCTAATTTTTTAGACTATACAAGAGTATGATATAAAACTATTAAACAGTCAACAGTAATAAAAATAGCGATAGTATAGTTCTGCTTATCTGCGACAATAAAAAAATTACCTTTAATTAATAGAAAAACTTTCATATTAACCATATAAATTCATATTTTTATAAAATTTATTACTAAGTCCATAAAAATGAGTAATTTCTTGTATTATCTTATAATTATTGGAAATACTATCAAAATGTATGTTAATAATTTGTATTATTTCAAGATATATGTTACAAAAATAAAATATTAAATTGTATCTATTAAAATATTTAAAGAACAAAATATATCAACATAAAAACAAAATATTTCAAATTATTTATACATAATTTATAGTCTAAAAAATCAAAACAAAAAACATTATTAAAATATATAAATAATAATCCTTGATTTTTAGATTTATTTCTGTTAAAATCTAATATGTTGACGATGAATATGAGAAAAAAATACAGGGAGGTGAACACGGTGGCAAATATAAAATCAGCTAAGAAAAGAATAAGTGTTATCGAAAAGAAAACTGCTTTAAATAGAGTTAGAAAATCTCAAATAAAAACTGCAATAAGAAGATTCGAAGATGCTGTTGCAGCTGGAAACAGAGAGGATGCTGTTGTTAAGTTCCAATACGCTCAAAAAAGAATATACCAAGTAGCTTCTAAAGGAACTATACATAAGAATGCTGCAGCTAGAAAAGTAGCTAAATTAGCTCAAAAGTTAAACGGTATGAACGCTTAATTACCAGTTTATATTTCTTATATATAATAACCCCTATGTAGGGGTTTTTTATTTTGGAAATTTATACAATAAAAAATAAATAGTTAGACATATTATAGTAGATTATATACTCTTAGACTCAATCTAGCCTACTTGTACTTTGAACTATAACATATCTTGCTATTTATTTTTTATTAATGTATAATTTTTTTTACACTGCTTGTCTTTTACAGTATCTACTAACCAACATTTCTACTGCTAAGGTATCCCTTATAAGACCTGTTTTTATTTTATAATCACTTTCTAATATATAGTTTAAAATTTCTATGATTATATCATCAGAAAAGTTCTTAGCCTGCTTTAATGCTTTTCCTATTACAAATTGATGAATTTTTAATTTATCTGCTATAAATTTTGCTGAGTATCCCTCTAATTGTAATTGTCTTACTTGCATAACTATTTTAAACTGTCTAGCTATCATAGAAAATATACCTAAAACAGATTCGCCCTCCTGTATCATATCATTCAATATTTTCATTGCATTAGAAGCACTTTGCTCTCCAATATAATCAATTAACTTAAATATATCATTTTCAACCTTTTTAGGAGATAATTTATCTATTATATCATTAGTTACACTATTTCCCTTTCCAACAAATGAGCTAATTTTATTTATCTCGTTTTCTAAGTCTGATAAAGTCTTTTCACTACTTTTATCTCTATATCCTTCTTGTTCAATAAAATACATTATCTGAGAGTTTTCTATTATAACTTCATTTAGAGCAAAAGATTTTTTTATCCACTTAAATAAGTCCATATCAGAAAGCTTGTCACAGTTAAAAACAATTCCATTATTACTTATCTTTTTAACTAAAGATTTTCTTTTGTCAATATCTCCGTATACAACAAAAACTATGGTAGTAGTGTCTGGAGTATTATCTAAATGCTCTATCAAGTATTTTTCGTCACTATCTGTAAAATTCTTTTTCTTTCCTTTTAGTAACTCAAAGTCTTTTACTATTACTATTTTTCTATCATCCATAAAAGGAAGTGTCTCTATAGAGCTTATAAGCTGATTTAAGACTATTTCCTTTCCATCTATTATATCTAAGTTAAAATCGAGCATTCCTTCGTTTAAATTCTCTTTAAAGACTTTTATTGCATTTTCTATTAAATAATACTCTCTGCCATAAAAAAGATACATTTTCTCAAGTTTTTTATCTTTTATATTCCTTATAATATCCTTGTAATCCATTTTCTTGCTCCTTTATCTCTTTTCCTTCTATGTAAAATATGTAAAAAAATACTCCTATGTAATAAATCACTACAATATAAAGTTTAGGGTTATCTATATCAATATATGTAAAATTTAAATTGCTGAGTTTCTCTAGTAAAAAAAATATGATTTCTATCAATGTACTGTTAAATAAAGCTATTATTTTAGCTATTACTACACTTATTTTAAATATTATTAAACTTGCAATACTCAAATACATTATTATACCTATAAATGGTACTATGATTAAATTTCCTATGATTGAAACCAATGGTATACCTTTAAATGTATAATATATTATAGGCAAGGTTAATATATTTGACGATATTGTCAATGATACCATACTTAATTTTATAATACTATTTATTTTATTGTAAAATATTAGTATAGAGAATGTAGCTAAAAAAGATAATTGAAAACTTACATTATATATAACATAGGGGTTATTTATAATTAAAACTATCCCTATTAGAGACAGTGTTGATATTCCATCCTTTTTTCTATTAATAAAGACTGATAAATAGAAAACCATAACAAATGTTATAGACCTAATTATAGATGGAGACGCACCTACCATTATACAATATAAAGATATAAAAATCGACAATATTAATAATTTATACAATTTATTTATACCTCTTAATAAAAAAGCAATTACAACACATAGTATGCCTGTATGAAGACCAGATATAGATATTACATGGCTAGTTCCTGTTCTGGTGAACATTTCTTTTTGCTCATCTGTCAGATTTTCAACTTCTGCTAACAATATAGAATTTATAAAATCCGAATTTTTCTTATATAAATATCTATACGTTTTATTTATGTAAAACTTTACTTTACCTATTAAGTCATATATTTTATTCTTACCAATAATTTTATAGCTATTTATATATATTATACCTTTATATCCAGTGCTTTTTATATACCTTCCATAATCAAAATCTTCATATTTCATTTTAGCTAAACTTTTAAATTTGCCTGTAATATTAACTTTCTGACCAATTTTCAAATTTTTAGTTCTTGTGTAATCATTTATTAAGAAAGCGCCTACTTTATACTGATTATATCTAGGCTTTTCAAGTCTTCCTTTAACTGTTCCTTGTATAGTTATTATCTTATCATTAAATTTTTCATCCTCTTTCTTCTTATTTGTGATAATAAAAGATACAGCTATCACAAATATTAATATAATTAGTAAAGGTCTTCTTATTTGAATCATAATCACTCCTCTATAAAACATATTATTTAGATTATTTTCAAATAAATATTTTTTAAACAAAAGAAATTATTCTATAAACAAAAGAATACGTCAAAAGATTTATTAAAATCTTTTGACGTATTTTCATTTCTATATATATTCATTTATATAATTATCTTTTTTAGAAAAAATGCAATTAAGTATTTCTATTGTTTTTTTTGAAATACCCTTTATATTATTTAATAAAAGTGCTTCTTCAATGTCTATATAAGAAAATGCCAATTGTGTTAAAGCATTTATATCTAATTTAATATCAAAACACTCTTGAAGCTCATCTGTACATTCTTTATTTAATTTTTCTAACATTACTTTTTTATTTTGTATAGATATTTTGAATAGTCCATTATTCTCTTCTATATATTTATCTTCTATATATAATTTTATAGAGCCATTAATATCCTTATCAATATCTATATCTTCAATAAATTGCTTTACATTTATAACTCTTCCCATCATAAAAGGTTTTATTTTTATCTCACAGTCTTTAGGATTGTCTAATATAAACCTTATCTTATCTATCATAGGAGTAGCTATAGTAACTATCTTACATTGAGTATTGTGATTATATATAAATTTAAGCATTGATTTAAGGGCATCTATGTTTTTATAAAATAGCTCTCTGACAAACATTTTATCTCCTTGAAGAAAATAAATTACATATCCATCTTTTTCACTATCTTCATGGATATATAAATGTCCATCTTCACTTTGGATTTCTTTAAATAAGTTTTCATAATAATGTTCATCTTTTAACACATTACCATTAACCTCATTTAAAAATACTTTATCTATTTTAATTAAATCATCAATTTGTGATAAATTAGCTTTTATCATTTTTCCATTTGCCTTGAAAGTTTTTAAATCATCTGTTTTGATAGTATATTCAATTTGGTCATAACAATGCTCATATCCAAACCTTCTATAAAGTCTATAATCAATTGGCATTAATATAGATACTAGTTGTCCTTTCTTATACAACTCATTTAAAGTAAATTTAATAACTTTACTCATATAGCCAGTTCCTCTCCCCTCAGGAAGTGTGGAAACCCCTACTACATACGATGTATTGTATACCTTACTATTTAAACTTAATTTATACTGGTTTAGCTGAAGAGAGGAAACAATTTTTCCTTCATCTAAAGCTATTACAGTATTTTCATATTTATATTTATCATTAAAATAGTATTTCATAAAACTTTCACTATCATTAAAGCAATAACTCCATATTTCTTTTATACTTTCTATTTCTTCTTCTTTAGCATACCTAATCTCCATATAGTTTATTAAGCCTCCCTAACACTGTACTTTTCAACAAATCTACAAGGGTGGTAAGAAAGTTTAGCTTTTCTCAGACCTTCAATACCTAAGTCTTCTTCTCTATTTACAAACTCAACATCTTTAAATTCACTTACTAAAAATTGTTGGTTTATAAATGGATATAAACCTCTTATATCTGGATTGGCTTTTTCTATATGAATTAATGCCATGTTTTTATTTAAAAGCTCTCCGATACTAAATGCTTCTAATTTTCCATCCACATATACACCAAATACTTTTACTTTATCTTTTAAAATATCATAATTGTTAAATATCTTTTTGATACCAACTAATTCATCATCCATACTTTCATCAAATTCGTTATTTTCTTCTTTGTTACTTTCCCATTCTTTCATTAATACTAAACATTCATTGAAGTTTTCTTTATCTAATAATCTTGCTTCATATCTACCTGCATATTCTTTTAAGAAATAATTTATATGATTTCTCTTCTTTTGATTCTTTTTACCTGCTAGCGTTCTTAAACTTTCTGCATCATAGATATAATCAAATAAATCTCTTTCTTCTATATACTCAAATCTATTTGGGTATTTTTCTTTTAAAAATTCTACCACTTCAGTAGTAATACCTCTTAAGTATATCTTTTTGTTGTTATGTGAAAAATACTCAAGTACAAAATCTACAACTTCTGGAAGTTTGTCTTTTTTAGCAAGTGGTAATATTGAGAAACTATCTCCTTCATATTCACCAACTAAAACAGCAAAATCTTCACCTATATAGTATCCTGTCTTATAAACATGTTGCCACATATATAAAGTACTAAAACAGTACTCACAAGCTTCATAATCTACTAAATCAAAATAAGGGTCTAGCTCCTTTTTTGAATTTAGTTCAATATCTTTGAAAAACATAAAATCCTCCTACCTTTTTATTGCTTAATTTTTTAAAATTTTATTTTGTATCTATAAAAACTCCAATTTAGTTATGGTATTAATTTCACTTATATTGTCTAAAATATAAAATAGGATAGTTCCCATATATCTTATATTACCCATCATAAAATTATATAAACATGTAATGACTGGAGTGATTTTTTATTGAGAAATAAAATTTTTTTATTAATACTTATTATAATATCACTTTTAAGTGCTTGTGACAAAAAATCTCTACTATCTATACATATAATAGATGTTGGACAAGGTGATAGTCTTTTAGTTCAAACACCTACAAAGAAAAATATATTAATTGATGGAGGTGATGAAGATAGTGGAAATATAGTTACTAGTTACTTGAAACAAAAAAGAATAAAAACCATTGATATAATAATAGCTACGCATCCAGATTCAGACCATATAGGAAGTCTTGATAATGTCATAAAAAAATTTAATGTAAACTCCATCTATATGCCTGAACAATCAACAGAAAGTGAAGCTTATCAAAATCTAATAAGTTCTTGTAATGATAAAAACCTATCTATACAGTATCTATACAGAGATGATGTTTTAAATATCGATAACAATATAAATATATATGTATTAAGTCCTTCATATATACAGGAAGAACCTAATTTAAACTCAATAGTTTTTAAATTAAATTTTAATGACACCTCATTTTTATTTATGGGCGATGCTGAAGAAGCAATTGAAAAAGAAATTTTACATTATTTTAAATTAGATAACATCAATTTTATAAAAATCGGTCATCATGGAAGCAATTCATCAACTACTTCAGAATTTATTGAAAAAATTCATCCAGATATAGCCGCAATATCGTGTGGATATAAAAATCAATATGGACATCCTCATAAGGAAGTTATCAATAATTTAAAACAAAACAATATATCAATTTATAGGACAGATAAAATAGGTGATATTGTTTTTTATAGTGATGGTAAAATGATATTTACAAAACACAAATATAAAATAGACACTTAACATAAGAAATAAAACTGTAACTACATAACAGAACTAGGCTAAAAGTATCAACATAAAATGGTTTTATATTGATGCTTTTAGCCTTTAAAATATGTCCATAAAATTTATAGATAAAATATTTAGCATTATTACCCTAATAATTCATTAACTATTACAGATGCAATTACTAGACCTCCAACAGATGGCACAAATGATACACTACCTGGTGTTACCTTTTTACCATTCATGACTTTCTTTTTAAGTTCTATTGGTTGTTCAGTTGAATATACCACCTTTAATTTTTTAATTCCTCTATCTCTAAGCTCTTTTCTCATGACTTTAGCTAAAGGACAAGTACTTGTTTTGTGTATATCAGTAACAACTATTTTAGTTGGGTCCAATTTATTTCCCATACCCATAGAACTTATTATTTTTAAACCTCTTTTTTCACATGTTTCAATTAAATGTATCTTCGAGCTTACCATATCTATTGCATCCACAACATAATCATATCTTTCTGTTAGTATTTCACTACTAGTATCTTTATTATAAAGATTTCTTATTTTTTTTATATTAATATTAGGATTTATATCTAAAATTCTTTCTTCCATAACATCGACTTTATATTTTCCCACAGTTGAATGTAATGCTGGTATTTGTCTATTTATATTTGTTATATCTACATCATCAAAATCAACAATAGTGAGATTACCCACTCCAGCTCTTGCTAAAGCTTCAACAGTAAAACTACCTACTCCTCCAACTCCAAATACTATTACATTTGAATTTTTAAGTTTTTCTATACCATCATCTCCAACTAGAAAACTAGTTCTCGTTGTAAAGTTATTTTCCATTTTTCCACTCTCCTAGACTTTTATATACCTAATATTAGTATTAGAAAATTTACATTATATAATACTAGATATTATATATTACTAAAACTAAATTATCTCAAAATAATTTTTAAATTTAAAAAGGTATCTTTTAATATTAAAAGATACCTTTTATACTGGCGGGAATGCGTGGGAATCGAACCCACCTAAGAGGCTCTTAACCCCTCATACTAGTTTTGAAGACTAGAGGGCACACCGGCACCCATCCACTCCCATAACGAAACGTTTCTCAACGAAATCTATAATATCATATATTTTGACTCTTTGCAACAATTTTTATAGATTAATTTGATAGCAAATCATATTTTAAATAGTTTTTATCTATAGCAATTAATATTTATATATCTTCTTATTATATTTATAACTATATTTATAAACTTAAAAACTGGAAACCATATTTTAATTATCTATAAAGAATTTTTCCTCTATTTAATCAAAATACAATTTCCAGTATAAATATAAATTATTTAATTATTTTAATATACGTATATCTATAGTTTTTCTTCCCCAATTGTAAACTGTCTTTGAATCATTCATAAATATATCAATTTTATTTCCTTTTATCGCACCACCACAGTCTTCAGCAGTAAATACCATATCAAATTGAGGTATATATACTTTCGTTCCATATGGTATAACCTTAGGGTCTACAGCTATTGTTCCCCACTTAGGCTTTGTTCCTGTTGCAGTTATACTATGACCAGAATATGCAGTTGCTACAACTCTCATACTTCTACCATTGTTACTACTGCTACTACTTGAAGAAGATGAAGCCATCCTTCTTGAACTTTCTCCCCTTGATGAAGCTACTTGCATTTCTACTTTTGTTCCTTTATTTACAACTTTATTAACTGGCTCAGATGTAACAACTTTTTTCACAAATTCCTTTTCTACTTTCTTGCCATTGTGATAAGTTTCTTTATATACTAATTCACTTTTACCAGATTTTCCTTCTTCTTTAACTTTAGAATCTCCTTTTGACAAAGAGTTATCTTCAACAACTGTAACTTCAAACGGAATGTCTTTAGTCTCTACAACTGTTTTTTCCTTAACATCAATTACTTCTATTTTATCTCCATTAGATAACTTTGAATTTACATCCAAACTAACTATATCATTTCCATCATAGCTAATGTTTTGGGCTTCCAAAAGGTCTCCTACATTAGAACTAAATGTAGATACAGTTCTTTCTTCTCCTTTTACTACTAATGTTACTTGTTTATTAAGTGCAGAGTATCCAGATAAAATTCCAACTGATAAAACAACCGCCATTGCCGAGACTTTAACATTACTCAATTTCTTTAAATTCATATAAAATTTCCTCCCTCAAATTTTTTACACTATATATTTTGCTTCGTAATATTCTGCTTCGTAAATTTCTTTTTTGTTTTTTGTGTAACTAAATTGTAACTATTTTTTCAAGAGTTGTCAACTTGACAAAAAAATAGAAATATGCATACATAGTATTTTCAACTATTGAAGCATATTTCTATTAGTTACAACAATGTCATTGTTTATTGTTGTTTTGTTATCATTTTGTTACCTTTTATCTTTATATATTTTCTATCTGCCAATTGATAGGTTCTTTTCCTAGCTTTTCGAGAATTTCATTTATCTTAGAGAAGTGCTTACATCCAAAAAAACCTTTACTTGCTGATAATGGACTTGGATGAGGTGCTTCCAAAATATAATGCTTACTTGTATCAATCAATTCTACTTTTTTACGCGCATTACTTCCCCACAGTACAAAAATTACTGGGTCTTCACGGTCACTTAAAATAGAAATCACTCTATCTGTGAAAATTTCCCACCCTTTATTTTTATGAGAATTGGCTTCATGTGCTCTAACAGTAAGTGCTGTATTTAAAAGTAACACACCTTGGTCTGCCCAAGGCATTAAGTATCCATTATTAGGTATAAAGCATCCTAAATCTTCTTTCAACTCTTTGTACATATTTAATAGAGATGGTGGAGTTTTTACTTGTGGTTGAACTGAAAAAGCTAAACCATGAGCTTGATTATCTCCATGATAGGGGTCTTGTCCTAGTATTAAAACTTTTGTATCTTTATATGAAGTGTGTTTTAAAGCTTCATATATGTTATGCATATTAGGAAAAATTTGACGTGTCTTATATTCATCTATAAGGAATTTTCTTAAATTTAAATAATATTCTTTTTCAAATTCTTCCTTTAATAATTCATTCCAATCGTTTCCTAAATTAACCATAGTTATCACCAATTCCTTTCAGCTATTTTTATTTATTGTTTTATTTAGAAATTATGTCCTCTTGATTGTCATTTTTTTCATTAGTATTTATTTTTATGCTCACTCTGTTAGGTATACAAACTATACTTTGACTTGGTTTGTTTATAAAACCTGTATGTACACACACCTTATCAGGACATGAAGCATCTATTATCTCCACACCTTTGTCATGAATTTTAACTACATTGTACCCTCCTCTATTTTCTATTTTAAATTCTTCTTTGGCATTTATTGAAACAGTCTTATACAATTTATTATCTACATAAATTTCAATACTTCCAGCATTTTTAGAATTTATAACATTTATTATTCCATAACATGCTGTGATAACAATCAAAACACCTAAAATAAGAAGAATGTCTTTTTTCTTCATTTTTTGTCCTCCTATGAAATTATGCTATAATAAGATAATAACACAATTTCATAGGAGGAATATACCATGAATAAGAAAAAAATCACATTTATTTTTGTGATATTGATTTTAGCATTAATTTTATTTTCATTTTTTAGGAGTTCAAGTCAAAATACTAAATATAGTAAGACAAGCTATTACCTTGGTACAGTAAATGAAGTTACTATATTTAATATAAAAGAATCAAAAAGTGATAAAATTTTAAATGAATGTGATTCAATTTTAAGATATATTGATAACAAGATGAGTACCCATATACCAGGAAGCGATGTTTCTAAAATAAATGATAATGCTGGTAAAGATTTTGTCAAAGTTTCTGATGATACATTTTTTGTTGTACAAGAGGCTATAGAATACTCTAAGTTGTCAAATGGATACTTTGACATAACAGTTGGTCCACTATCCAATCTATGGGCAATTGGAACAGACAAGGCTAAAGTCCCAAATAACTCTGAGATAAACGAACTTCTGCCGCTCATTGATTACAAAAATATTATATTAGATGAAAAAAATAAATCTATAAAGTTAGCTAAAGAAAATATGAAAATTGATTTAGGGGCAATAGCTAAAGGATATGCTGCTGATAAAATCGTAGGCTATTTGAAATCAGAAGGTATAAAAAAAGCTTTAGTAAACTTGGGAGGTAATATATTTACTCTAGAAGATAGCAAAAATAACAAACCTTTTAAAATTGGTATTCAAGACCCAACTAGCAAAAATGGAGAATCTATAGGGAATATAGAAACTACAAATAAATCTGTTGTTACATCTGGAATTTATGAGAGATTTATAGAAAAAGACGGTAAAATATATCACCATATGTTAAATCCATTTACAGGATACCCTTTTGAAAACAACTTAAGCAGTGTTACAATAATCTCTGATAAATCTATTAATTGTGATGCTTTATCCACTTCTACATTTGGACTTGGACTTGAAAAAGGTATGGATTTAATTAATAGTATTGATAATGTAGATGCTATATTTATAACCAAAGATAAAAAAGTATATTTAACTAATGGCATACAAAATAATTTTAAACTTACAGACAAAGCTTTTTCTATTAAAAAGTTCAATAAATAATGAGTTTAAATAATAACTATATCTATTATGCATACAAATTTATACATACAAATTTAAATAACTCTAATATAACTAATGTAAATTTAAGTTTTATATAAAATATGGTATATACTAAGTAGTCTAAAACAAATTGTACTTATGTATATACCATATTTATAGCTTGATTTGTATAAAACACTACCCATTACGCTTTAACTTTCGATAATAAATAACTCCTACAACATATAAAACAATCCACAAAACAAATAAATATATGATTATTACCAATGAGTTGTATATATCTAATGCATTTAGTACAGAGAAAACAAAAGCAGATATAGGAATTATTATCATACATACAATGTAAGCATATCTTCCTGCTTTATCTCTATACATAACATTTCTTTCATCATGAAGATTAATGTTTTCTATTTCGAGCTTTTCTTTGTATTCTTCTTTATGCTTATTCCAGTAAAAGTAACGATAAATGGCAGAAATTCCACCAAATCCAAAGCCTCCTGCTAGTCCAGCAAACAAAGAACCTAACTTATCACCATTCATTAAACAAAGAAACAAGAAAATAACACCTAAAACTACAAATACAATTCCTATTCTTAAATTTTTCTTTTCCATGAACTATTTCTCCTTCCATAAAAATATTTCTTCAATCGACATTTCAAAAAAATCAGATATTTGAAATGCAAGTTCTAAAGATGGATTATATTTTCCATTTTCAATAGAACTAATCGTCTGCCTTGAAACCTTAAGAATTTTTGCAAAATCTTCTTGATTAAGACCTTTTTTCTTTCTTAAATCCTCTACACGATTTTTCAAAAAGATTGCCTCCTTTTTGTAAAGTTTCCTTTACATTTATAATATACCACTTGCTTTTATTTTTGTAAAGGAAACTTTACAAAATATATATAAAAATAGACATTTCATTAGAAATGCCTATCATTAAACATATTTAATTTTATAATTGAATTACATCTTGATGTCTATAAACCTTATTTTTTAATCTTTTTTAGTACATCTTTGAAACAACCTACATTTTTTTATTTTTAATAAATAACTCAACTAACTTTTTATAACGACTTTACAAACAAATCCATTCTATTTAATGCCTCAATTACATTTTCTTTTTGAGTTCCTAAATTTATCCTAACATACTTTTCTCCATCTTTTACAAAGTGACTTCCATCTTCTATTAGCACTCCTGTATTGACAGCTAACCTATCTGTAAATTCACTTGCACTTAGTCCTAGATTGCTTATGTCCATCCAAGCCAAATAAGACGATTCCATCTTCATTAGTTTAATCTTCTCATATTTATTTACCCAATTCTCTAAAAGTTCATAATTTGATTTTATATACTCATTTACGTTCCTTAACCACTCTCTACATTCATCATAAGCTGTTATTAATCCTATTATTCCAAATACATTTGGAGAAGTTATAGAATTTTGTTTTAGTTTCTTTCTAAAAGTATCTCTTATGTCCTTATTTATAACTATTGAATAAGAGGTCTTTAATCCTCCAAGATTAAACCCTTTATTTGGTGATGTCAATAGGATAATATTTTCTAAAAGTTCTCTTTCAAGCTTAAGAATAGAATTAAATTCGCCATAATGAATATGCTCTGCATGTACTTCATCTGCAACTAAAACAACATTGTTTTCTTTACATATAGTTGCTACTTTCGTCATTTCTTCAATTGACCAAATTCTTCCTGATGGATTATGTGGTGTACAAAACATCATTAACTTAGGTTTATTTTCTTTAATTTGAGATTCTAATCTATCAAAATTTATATAATATCTATCATTTATCACATCTAATGTATTACAAACTACATTTACACCCTGCTTTTTAGCTGATGATTCAAATGGGTCATAAACTGGTGTATTTAATATTATACTATCTCCTTTTTTACAAAAAGCTTGTACTACATAGTGAAGTGTTGACACAGTTCCATAAGTCAATGTAATCCATTCTCTTTCTACATTTACTTTATGCATATCATTTTGCCACCCAATAACTGAATCATAAAATTCATCATAACAGTATGTATATCCAAATACACCTCTTTTTACAGCTTCAATAAATTTACTTTCTATTTCTGTTGGTATTTTAAAATCCATATCAGCAATCCACATTGGTACAAAATCTTCTTTAATATCTCCAAATTTATCTCTTATAATATTTAAATCCCACTTTCTACACTTTTCACTTACTCTATCTGGTCTATCATCAAAATTATACATTTAAATTTACCTCGTCTTTTCTTATTATTATAAAAATACTTAGCTACAATTTATTTTTAATTTACAACTATTAAATCTTTGGTAGATATAGTCAATCTCATACACCCATCTTGAGTTATAAGTACATCATCTTCAATTCTTACTCCTCCAAGTTCTGGCACATATATACCAGGCTCTATAGTTACAACCATGCCTTCTTTTAATACTTCATTTGATTCTGAAGTTAATGCTGGATACTCATGAACCATAATACCTACACCATGACCCAGATTGTGTCCAAAATTATCACCATATCCATATGAACTAATTATATCTCTTGCAACCTTATCTATTTCACCAGCAGTCATGCCTGGCTTTAAAACCTTTATACACTCTTCATTAGCTTTCTTTACTATATTATATATTTTTTCTAGTTCTTTATTTGTAGTTCCCATACAAATAGTTCTAGTAATGTCTGAACAATAATTATTATACTTTGCTCCAAAATCGAATGTAACAAAATCTCCATATTCTATAATTTTTTCACTAGCTTTTCCATGAGGTAAGGCTCCTCTCAAACCAGATGCAACTATAGTGTCGAATGATTCTTTTTGTCCGCCTAATTCTTTTATGAATCTTACAATTTCATTTTCTACTTGTCTTTCAGTCATACCAACTTTTATAAAGTCAATTATATGATAAAACGTAGCATCTACTATTTCACAAGCTTTTTTTATATATTTTATTTCATCTTCATCTTTCTCTTTTCTTAAAGTAGATAAATCAATTGATTTTAAAGTTACATTTAATTTGTTATTCATACTTTTATATGAGTCAAAAGATACTTCACTTCCTTCAAAGCCAATTTCTTTTATATTTTGATTTCTGCAAATATCATTAATTATATCAAAATACGTTCTATTTTTATCCATTAATATAACATCAAATAAATCTGATTTTCTTTTAACTTCTTCAAAGTATCTAAAATCTACTATTATATATTGTTTATCTTTCGTTATAAAAACATAGCCTGATGAACTAAATAGATTTCCAATATAAAACTTATTGGTAGAACTATTAATAAGAATTCCATCTACATTATACTCTTTAAGATACTTTCTTATTTTTTCTATTTTATTCATAATTTTATCTTCACCACCCTTAATTAGTCATATAGGTAAGGCTGGTAATATTGTTTCAATCAATATTACCAGCCAAGGTTATTATAGATAGTAAAATTTATAAATTAATCAATATAATCTACAACAAGTTTACCATCCTTTATTAATTTATTTCTGTAAAATACATTTCCTACAGCTATGAATATAGCACCAACTGCTATACCTATTACATATCCAAATAAGTTATCTACTAGAGGCCATGCCCATATAGCTGACTCTGGGAACCACTGAATTGCCCCTAAAACTATACCTGTAATAGCTCCTATTATACTTCCTACGATATTTAAAGGTATAACAAAACCTGGTCTCTCAAGTGCAAATGGTATTGCTCCCTCTGATATACCCATAAATGATAGGAATATAGAAGTTTTTCCTGCTTGATAGAATTGTCTATCATATACTCTTCTTCCCACTAATCTTTTATCTAATAAAGTTGTAAGTCCTAATCCAATTGGAGGAACAACTATAGCTATTGTTCTTGCTGTTATTGGTAGTACATTTTCTGTAGTCAAACCAAGTGCAACGAATCCTGCTGCTTTATTTATTGGTCCACCTAAGTCAAATGCTGTAGCTGCTGCTAAAGCTGTTGCATATACATATTCTCCCGCTGCTCCTGCTGCTGTTAAGAAGTTTTTCATACTTTCATTAATTAATCCACCAAATGGAGTTATTATAAATATCATCAATACCATACAAGTTAATGATGCTATTAGTGGTATTAAAAATGTTGTTTTAAAAGCTAACCAGTTATGAGAAACTTTTATAGATTTATTTAACCATTTTACAAAATATCCTATTATAAATGCGATTAATATTGCACCTAAGAATCCTGATGCAACTGGTACAACTTCTGTCCATTGTCCATCTATGAATTGTGGTACACCTACAGGTTTATTAGCTATATATCCACCTATAAATCCTGCGATTAGGGCTGTTTTTCCACCTATAGAATTTGCACAGAATGCTGCAAATAGTGGTATTGCAAATCCAAACAGAGTAAATCCGAAGTTTGACATTAATTGTGCCATGTTTAAAAGGCTAAGTTTAAATCCTGTAAATTCACCTGAGTTCATAGCATCAACTATACCTACAGATGGGTCAAGCCCTAATATTGCATATGGTATTAACTGAGATAAAGCTCCTATAAGTCCACCCATTACTAAGACTGGTATCATATATGATATACCTGTCATTATATGTTTACTAATTTCTTTCCATTTTCCATTTCCCTTTGATTGAGTTGGATTAGATGGAGTAGTTTTTCCTGCGTTATTGCCTCCTGTTGTAGAAGCACCTGAACTGTTTATAACTTTTTTCTTGATTGCCATTCTATTTCCTCCACAGTAAATTTATTATATTCCTAAATCCTCTTCTATTTCCTTTATAACACCTTCTGCATTCTTTATAGCCTCTTGTAATTCAACCTCATAAACTTCACAACCATCAAATCTTTCCATACCTTCTGGTGTTATTGCTACTGCATGTATTATCATAGTTGCTCCTAATATGTCTTCTCTTGTTAATTCATTTTGCACACCATCTGCACCTTGAGTTTCAACTTTTGCTTCATAACCTAATGCCTTTGCAGCTTGCTCTATTGCTTCTGCTGCCATAAAAGTGTGAGCTAGTCCCATTGGACAAGCACATAATGCTACTAATTTTTTATTCATTTTAAATTCCTCCTATTTACTTTAATTAATTATTTTTATTTTAACTTTAGTATTTATCTATAAACCTAAAGCTTCATTTATTAAATTAGCGATTTCTTCCACATTATCACTCTTTAAAAGAGAATCTTTAAAATCTTTATTTATTAATTTTCTTGAAAGAGACGATAATAATTTAAGGTGTATGTTTTCTTTACTTTTTCCTGGCATAAGCAAACTTATTGCCAATTTGACATTATCCTCACCTTCATTCCAAACAACATTATCATTAAACTTTAGTACCACTACTGCTGGATTTTCAATTGCATCATTTTTAGTATGAGGTATTGCTATAGATTCTCCCAAATTTGTAGTAAATTGCTCTTCTCTAGCTGCTAAGCCTTCGTATACTAGATTTTCATCTTCTGTTAAATTTAATTCTTTAGCTTTCTTAGCTATAAATTTTAAAACCTCAACCTTAGACTTAGCCTCAGTATTTAAAAATACATATTCTTTGTTAAATATGTTTGTTCCCATTGTTAATTTCCTCCTTAATTACCTATCAGTGCCATTAATTTATTAAAGTCACATATTTTAATAATTCCTCTTACTCCACCTTCATCTTTTATAAAATTGTAAAGGTATTTAAATATTGAAAAATTATGTTTTTCTTTAGTATTAAAAAATACCATAAATACTAGTTGAACTTCTTGCTTATCCCAAATTATTGGATTTTCAAGTATTCCAACTCCGATTATAGATTTTTTATCTCCCTTCACTATTGTGTGAGGTATAGCTACTAGATTTCCTATTTCAGTTGATGAAATATTTTCTCTATCTATTATACTTTTTATTGAGCTTTCTTCTATAAAGTCTCTTTCTTTTAACTTGTTTGAAAGCGAAAGTATAACTTCTTCTTTTGTATTTGCTTTTATACTGAAAAAAGCTCTTTCATCAAACATATTACTTATTATTTTTCTTCTTTCTTCCTTTTCATAAAAGGCTTTGTTTACGTTTTCAATTAGGCTATCATCAAATATATTTTCTATATATAAGACTGGCTTTTCATATCCTTTTAATTCAACTGTTGATACTACCAAATCAACATCTTGACCTATTGCCATATCAAGATATCTAAATGGATAAACACCTACAACATTTAAGTCACTTATATTCTGCTTTAATTTTTCAGAAAGAAGCTGACCTGTGCCTATACCATAATGACAAACTATACAAATTTTCTTACTTGTATTTTTTTTCATTCTTTCATTTGAAGCAGCAAAGTGAATAGCTATATATCCAAGTTCATCTTCATCTAATTTTAAATTAAATTCAGTTTCTAGCTTATTTGATAAAAACACAGCTAAGTTAAAAGCTATTGGAAATTTCTCTTTTATTTGATGAAGCAGAGGATTATTAGATTTTATATTAGCTTTTGCTCTATTTAAAAACCTCTTTATATGGTCAGAAATCGCTATCATAAACTCTTCATCTTTTGTATAGTCACTTCCTGAAATAAGCAGTATATCTTGAAGAGCACTACTTATAACGCTACTTATTCTTTCTTCAATTTCACTTGCATTTTTTATTCCTTGTGCACCTCTATATGCTATTACACCAGAATAATTGGAAATATAAATTACTTCATCTTCAATAAGTTTAAATCCAACTTTATCAGATATTTCTTTCATAAGCTTTTCTATAAAACTGTAATTATGAAATCTATATCCTGTATCTATTAAATTTATATTTTTGCTATGACCTCTCTTACTTCTAAACACAGAAACTATTATTTTTGAAAGTAAAAGATTAAAGTCTTTATCTGAAATTATTGTTTCTTTTTCTCTTAAATGCTTTTCTAAAATACTTTCTATGCAATTTATATCGTTTTCACTGATATCATCCAAAAATACTTTGATTTTACTCTTCTCATCCAACTTTATTGCATAATCAGTAATCAACTGTCTTATATTAATTTCTTCACCATATATATAGCTTCCATAATAAGGTTTAGATTTTATAACTAAGTCATACTTTTCAAGTTTTCTTTTAAGCTTACTAGATAATTTATTTATGGCTGCTATACTTAGATTTAATTCTTCTGCCATTACTTCTATACTCATATAATTTCTGTTAATCAGCATACATATTATATTTGACATCCTTGCTTCTTCAGAATCATCCAAGAAACCATTTATATATTTATTTGCTTCTTTTACAGCTTTTGATATGTTGGTTTTAGAGCCACTTAGCTTATATCCTATACCTCTTGAAGAATCTATTTCTAAATCATACTTACTCAAAATACCATTTAAATCTGCTATATATCTTTTAATAGTTTTAGTAGATACATCTAATTTAATAGCTAGTTCATTTGATGTCATATATCCATCTTTATTGCTTAAACTTTTTACTATTACTGCATGTTTCTTAGTTATCATTGTATCACCTTCTCTTTGATTTCAATTATATATCAAATAAAATTTTAGTTGTATATATAATATGTCTATATAAGGGACATTTTGTATTTATATATTATTGCATAATGTAACTATTGCCTCCGCATAGATACCTATCGCAGTTATAAACCTATCTAAACTGGCAAATTCATTTGCACTATGAACATTTCCAAAACTACCATCAGGAAATTCACACCCAAATATTACTGAATTCTTCATTTCAGCTGCATAGCTTCCTGCACTGGTTACTCTAACAACACTTTTTGAGTCTCCAGAATACTTTACATATATCTCATGTAAACGTCTTACAAGTTTCGAATTCTCATCTATATAATTTGCTTGCTTTAAATTTTCCCCAATAAACTTAAATTTATTAATATTATTTATTTTTATATACAAATCAAATTTTTCTATTATTTCTTCAACTGTCAATACTTCAGGATACCTAACACTTAAAATTACTTCAAGCTTTCCTTCTTTTATATTTATTATTGTTGGAACCATTGAAAGAATTCCACATTTTCCTTCAACATTTAAGCCAAACAGTTTTCCATCTATATTATCTTTATTTATTAGCCTGTACAAATCTTTTGCCCAATCTTCATCAAGATTTTCTGCTAAAATTTTAATTGTATCTAATATGGGATTTATTGCTTTTTCAGGTTTAGATGAGTGTCCACCTTTCCCATTCACAATATACTTACCATCATTAAAACTTATTGAAACATTATTAAAATCAGAATTTATATAATCATTACTTAAATTTTCAATATTTTTGATATACACTTTGTCTGGAATTGTATTAAACTCTATTCCACCACTTATATCTAGATATTTATCATCTATATCCAGCATTAGCTTTATTATCGCTCCACCCTTTTCTCCATTTAATACAGGAAATTTAGCATCTGGAGTAAATCCATATACACCATGTGGCTCTTTGCTATAATAGTGCTTTATGCACTTAAATCCACTTTCTTCATTTCCTCCAGCAATTAATCTAACTTTTCTCTTTAAATCTATATTTAGACTTTTTATCATTTTTAATGCCAAAAAATTTGCTATCATAGGGCCCTTATTGTCGGAAACACCTCTAGCAACTAATTTGTCACCCATAATATCTAGCTTAAATGGCTCACTATCCCATCCTTCTCCTGGATTTACAACATCACAATGCCCAAATATGTCTATATAATCTTTACCATCTCCATATTCAATATAAACAGCATGATTATCTATATTTTTAACAGTAAAATTATTTTCTCTACCTAAATTTTCAAACCACTTTAATGCATCATATACACCTTTTCCAAAAGGCATATCTTTAGATACAGTATTTTTATCATAAAAGGAAGGTATACTTACCCATTCCTCCAACAATTTCAAGAATTCTTTTTTATATTTTTGATTTTCTTCTTTAAATCTCTCCATGATTATCACTCCAATTTAAACCTTTATATTATATATCATAGTTTATCTTGTTTCATAAATCCTTATACTTTATGTCATTTCAAGGGACAAAACTTTTTTGCTATTGATTTTATAATCTATTTATATATAATTATTTGTAGGATAAATTTAATATCATAGGAGGAACAAGATTATGGAACCATTATTTTTAAAGCCTATTTTTATGGATAGAATATGGGGTGGTACTGCACTTAAAGATAAATTTAACTATGAGATAAAATCACCTACAACAGGTGAATGTTGGGCTATAAGTTCTCATAAAAATGGAGATTGTCTGATAGAAAATGGAGAATATAAAAATAAAAAGCTATCTGAATTATGGGAGAAAAATAGAGAATTGTTTGGTAATACACCTGGAGATAAATTCCCTTTGCTTACAAAAATACTCGATGCCAATGACAATTTATCGGTTCAAGTTCATCCAAATGATGAATATGCTCAAAAAAACGAAAATGGAGAATTGGGTAAAACAGAATGCTGGTATGTAATAGACTGTTCTGATGATGCAGAAATTATAATAGGTCACAATGCAAAATCTCGTGAAGAATTTATAGAAATGATAAATAATAACGAATGGGACAAACTGCTTAGAAAAGTTAATATAAAAAAAGGTGACTTTTTCTATGTTCCAAGCGGAACTATACATGCTATATGTAAGGGAACATTAATTTTAGAAACTCAACAAAACTCAGATACTACTTATAGAGTTTATGATTATGATAGAACTGATAACTTAGGAAATAAACGTGAACTTCATGTTCAAAAATCAATAGAAGTTACAAATGTTCCTCATACAGATTTTGATACTGATTATAAAATTGTATCAACACCAAACTTTAAATGTACAACATTTGTATCAAATGAATTTTTTAGTGTCTATAAATTAGATATTTTTGGAAAATGTGATTTTACTCACAATACACCTTTTTCTTTGTACAGTATCCTAGATGGAGTTGGTAAATTGATACACAATTCTATAGAGTATGATTTAAAGAAAGGTATGCATTTTATATTACCAAATAACTTTGGAAGTTTTGGATTTGAAGGTAATCTAGAAATCATATGTTCTCACATATAGATACAAAATACAATTAACATCAAAAAAAGATAGACTATCATAAAAACTTATTTTTATGATAGCCTAGCTTTTTATAATGTACTCTATTAAATATAGAATATTTTATTTTACTTTTACAATTTAATAACTTTCTAATAATATATATCAGAAAATTCTATTTTTATTTTTTCTTGAAGATTGTATATTCTCTTATCTTCTGTATAATACTCATTACTAAAGCTTTTCATTGGCAGTGAGATTAAAAATTCTGTACCCTTATTAACTTCACTTATTACTTCTATATCTCCACCATGAAGACTTACTAGGTTCTTAACTATAGCAAGTCCTATTCCACTTCCTTCAGTATTTCTAGATAAAGTCTTGTCAACTTGTGAAAACTCTTCAAAAATCAACTCCAATTTATCTTGAGGTATACCAACACCAGTGTCTTTAACACTTATTATTACTTTATCAATTTTATAGTAGATGTTTACATATATCCATCCTCCATTATCAGTAAATTTAATACAGTTTGATAATAGATTTAGTATAATTCTCTCAATTTCAGCCTTGTCTACATAGACATTGATTTCTTCAAGCTCTGTATCAAATAGAATTCTTATATCTTTTCTGCTTGCATACTCTTCTATATTCATAAACAAATCTTCTATTACAGATACAATATTGTATTTTGCAAGTTTAAGTGTGTAAAATCCTGACTCCATCTTTGTCAAATCTATAATATTATTTATCAATCTTTGAAGTCTATAGGAACTTTGTCTAACTAAATCAACATGAGATTTAATATTATTATTATAGTCTTTTATTTTTTCACTTCTATAGAAAGAATCTACCAATTGATTTGAACTTGATATAACATTTAATGGTGTTTTTAACTCATGAGACATATTTGCAAAAAACTCAGTTTTTATTTTATCTGTTTTAAATCTTTCAAGTAATTCTTTTTCAGCTTGTTCAGAGTATTTTTTATGTGCTAAATCTTTTATAATAAGCATTATATATCTAGTGTTATATATCGAAAAAGGCAAGGCACTTAATTCTACTTCTACTATATCATCATAATTATTTATTAATTCATATTCTAGTAAAAGTATACTCTTATTTTCATTTAAAACTTTAGTCATATTTTCAGTAAATTTCATTTTTTCTTCAGTATTTGCATTCATTAATATCTTAATATTAGAATCTTTTACATCATCTATACTTGTAAAAGATAGCATATCCAAAAATGATTTATTTGCATAATTTACACTTAAGTCTTCTCTTAACAAGCATATACCATCAGGTAGTATATCTATAAATCTTGAATAAGAGGATTGACTTTCTTCAAGTTTTATTTGAGATATCTTTCGAGAAGTTGTATCACGTATTACAATAATAGTTTTATAAGTTCCTTCATTATTATAATGAGAAAAACTCATCTCTACATATTTTACTTCACCCTCTATTACATACCTTTTTTCTATATTTTCTTCACTTTTACATATTGAGGAAAAATCGATGTTTTCTAATGTCTCTTTAAATATTTGTCTACATGCATTATTTACATATATTTTATTACTACCTTCAAGTACTACTATACCATCTCCAACACTTTCCAAAAAGTCTTCACTTCTCTTATTTGCTTCAATAACTTTTCGTTCGTATTCCTTTTTCTTAGTTTTGTCCTTTAATACACATAAGACTCCTTCTATTTGTGTAGCTATAATTAAAGGAGCAAATATAGCTTGGTAAACCTTATTGTCACTTGTATCAATAAATTTTTCTATATTTTTTTTATTGATAAATACATAATTAATGCTTTCTATTAAATCACTAAAATTTTTAACTTTATAACTTAATTTATCTTGTTCTTTATAATCTCCAAAAATATTTCTAAAACTTTTATTTGCATATGTAATTTCTCCATCCTTACTAAACACAACTATACTATTTACAGCAACATCTAAAGTAGATTGTAGTCGTAATTCTCTTTTTATAAGTATTTCTTTAAGTTCTTCTATTTTTTCTGTTTCATATATTAATTTTTTATTTTTTTCTTTCAAACTTTCCGTTTTTATTGTTAATTCTTCATTTGTATCATGTAATTCCAATGCTGTTTTCTTAATATTCTTAGATACTATATAATTATATAAATAATATAATGCTACATTTATTGTTATTTGTGATAACATACCTTCTATATGTATATTACCAATTACTATATGTAGTAAATTTGGAGCTCTTGATAAGATTGTTATTATTATTATTCTATTAAAAAACTTTTTCTCACTATATTCCCATTTATTTGCGTTTGAACTTGAGTTTAGTTCAATTCCACTCATAATAGAGACAATTATCATAAATATAGATGTAACAACCCCTAAAGTATAGTGTAATGTCCCTCTATCTAAAGAGTTACAAATTTCAGATATTATGAATAAAGATGATATTGTTAAAACTACAGTTACTACAAATAAAATTATGCTCGAATGAATTTGTTTATTATCCTTAACAAATTTAAAACTTAAATACACACCTAATATAGGAAATAAATCTGTCATTGCTGATATTGTAATGTTAATTCCAATTACAGCTTCTGCTCTAGTACCTAAACAATTAAATAAATATATACACTCCAATACTCCAGTTGCTGCAAATACTAATCCTAAAAATGTAGAAAATGAATCTACTTTAAATTTTGTAGTATTAAATATAATCATTCCTGTAGCTATTAAGAATGTAGCATATACAGCATGCAGTAAAATTTCATATTTATTTGTATCTTTTATAATAAATAACAAAAGCACTGAGCCCATTATTATAAATAAAAGGCTCATGTCTTCTCTTTCTTTTATATCTGGTTTCACAGCAGGTATTATATTCTTCAATACTTTACACTTCCTCTTAATTAATATTTTATACTAATTAATTTATACGATACTCGACATTATAATTCCTTCTTTATACCTCAAAGCAAAAACAGACATTTTCCGCTAAAACAAAATTCTTTTGTTTTCTACTCTTTTAGTTATTTTGTTTCTATCAAAGTTTTCTAATATAATCATACAGTTTTTTCTACTAGAATCTATCAAATCTCTGTATTCTCCTAATGTTATTTCCTTATTTTCTTTTATATAATTTATTAAAGTATTCTTTGCATCTTCATAAATATCTTTATCCATTATATACAAATCATCCAATTTTTCTACCTTGTTACCTATCATTGACTCTAATACTTCAGCATAGTTATGATTTCCTTCAGAAACTTCATCTATTGTCAATATTGAAGAAACTCCACATGATTTTAGCTTTTTTTCTATTTTTTTTGCTATTTCTCTTTGTTTGTCATTTAAGATAACTTCAAAATCAAATAATGATATTATATTATTTTCTATTTTTATAATATTTTCTGTAGATAATTTTTCTAATAAGATATCCATTTCTCTAGTCTTAAAATTACTTTCTACCTTAGACCTTACTTCTTCTTTTAACATACCTTTTCTCAATCTATACTTCTTATGGTACTCACTTAAAAGATTTATTGTACTTTCCTTCAGTTTATTGTATTGATTTATATGCATGTACATGTTTCCAATAAGCAATACTTTATTTTCTGATATAAGTATCTCAATAGCTTTTTTTACATGCTCTTCATGAGCACCACTATAACTCATTATTTCTTTTAGATTTGGATAATTTTTTAGATTTCTCTTTAAGTATTCTTCTATTATATCTTTAAGTTCACCTTTTTCTTTTATTTTTAATCCCTCTATAACTTTTTCATCAAATCTCTTATGCTTTTTAGGAGATGGGTCAATTATCACACCTCCACCTATAGTTTCCATTGGAGAATAACGTCTGACAACAAAAGTATCACCCTTCTTAGATACTATACTTTCTTCAAGTCTTAATTGAACATATCCATTCTCTCCGTTTTCAATTAAATCTTTATCTAGTGGAACTGCTCTACAAAGTATTTCTCTAGTCCCATGATACAATCTCAATCTATCCCAATGCTTTATCCCTTTTTCTAGATGATTTACCAATGATAATTTCACATCTAACATCATTGATTCTTCTAATGAATTTGGAGCAGCCAAAACATCTCCTCTTTTTATATCATCTACCTTTACATTTGATATGTTGATTGCTGTTCTTTGTCCTGCATAAGCTGTATCTTTACTTTCCCCATGAACTTGTATACTTCTTATCTTTGTTTTTAATACTTGTGGATATATAACCAAGTCATCCTCTATACTTATCTTTCCTTCTATTAATGTACCTGTTATTACAGTACCAAATCCCTTTATAGAAAATACTCTATCTATATTAAGTCTTGCTGGAGAATTTTCGTTTTTATCTTCTATTGCCTCACTCATCTTATCTATTTTTTCAATAAGAGTATTTATTCCTTTTTTAGATACAGAATCAACTTCAATTATTTCTGCACTTTCAAGAAAAGTACCTTTTATTTTTTCACAAACATCCTCTTTTACTAGTTCTCTAAATTCTTCGTCTACAGTATCAGATTTAGTCAAAACTACTATTCCATTTTTTATATTTAAAAAACTTAAGATGTCTAAATGCTCAACTGTCTGTGGCATAACACCCTCATCTGCTGCTACAACAAGTAAAACTATATCAAGTCCTGATGCTCCAGCTAGCATGTTTTTTATAAATTTTTCATGTCCTGGTACATCTACGATACCAGCCCTTCTATTGTTTGGTAAATCAAAATAAGTAAACCCTAAATTTATTGATATACCTCTCTTTTTTTCTTCATCCAAGGTATCAGTTTCTCTTCCAGTCAATGCTTTTATAAGAGTTGTTTTTCCATGGTCTATATGACCTGCTGTTCCAATTACTACGTTTTTCATTTTTTGCCCCCTATCAAAGCTTCAATGCTTTTAATTTTCAATTAAAATTAATAGTATTACTATATCAAATTTAGTTAATTAAAGGCTTTTCTTAATTCCTCAACTACTACATCAAATTCATCATCAAATATAGTTCTTACATCTAAAACATATTTATTATCATATACTCTAGCTATTATATGAGCTTCACTGAGTCTTAATTTTTTTTCTAAAGATGATACATTCATATGCTCAGGAGTTATTGTTATTACCTTTGTGGCTATTGTTTCAAGAGGCATAGACCCTCCTCCTACCTGAGAGAATCCATCTTCTATGTTTATCTTAGCATTTAGATTTAAGGCAGTTATTTTTTCAAATAATTTATTTGCCTTTGCTTCTAATTCTTCAATGCTATATGTCAACATTTTTAAAGTAGGTATGTTTTCCACAGCCTTTGTTTCGTCTAGGTACATCCTTAAAGTTGCTTCAAGTGCACATATTGTAAGCTTATCGACTCTAAGAGCTCTAGTAAGTTGATTTTTCTTCATTTTTTCTATATACTCTTTTTTCCCAACTATAATACCTGCTTGTGGCCCACCAAGCATTTTATCTCCACTAAAAGTAACTACATCTGCACCTTGTCTTATAGAATCTAATACAGTTGGTTCATAAGATAATCCATATTTTGATAAATCTATAAATACTCCACTTCCTAGGTCTTCTATTACAGGTAACTTATATTTTTTACCCAAATTAACTAGTTCTTCGATAGATACACTCTCTGTAAATCCCATAATTCTATAGTTACTTGTATGAACTTTCATCAATACATTAGTTTCTTCTGTAATAGCTTCTTTATAATCTTTTAAGTGTGTCTTATTAGTTGAGCCTATTTCCACTAATTCTGCACCACTAAGAGCCATTATACTTGGAATTCGGAAAGAACCTCCTACTTCCACTAACTCTCCACGTGATACAATTGCTTCTCCTCCTTTTGCCATTGTACTAAGTACAAGAAGCACTGCTGCTGCATTATTATTTACAACTAGTACATCTTCTGCACCAGTAAGTCTTTTTATTGTATTAGTTAAATGAGAATATCTTGAGCCTCTTTCTCCATTATCCAAATCATATTCCAAGTTTGAATATCTTGAAGCAGCACACCATAATTCATCTTTTATATCTTCACTAAGTAAAGACCTCCCCAAATTTGTATGAATAACTGTACCAGTTGCATTTATAACTTTTTTTAATGATAATGAGTAATTTAATTTAACTCTCTCTATTGAAGATTCTATTATCTCATCAAATTCTATTGTTACAGAATTAGATGCATCCTCTTTTAATCTTAAAATAAATTGTCTCTTAAAATCTATCACTTCTCTTACAGATTCTAAAACTAAACTTCTAGGATATTCCTCTATTATTTCTACTATTCTATTATCACTTAATACTTCATCAACTGAAGGTAACATTGCAAATAATTCTCTTTTGCTCAAAATAATCACTCTTTCTCTACATATAATATTTTATAAAACTTTAATATATTTTTCCCCTTTTTTCACTACAGAACCTATGATTTTTGCTTCTATTGCTCCATTTAACTTCATATCTCTTACAAGTTCTTCTGCTAATTCTTCTTTTACAGAAATCAATAACCCTCCAGAAGTTTGTGGGTCATATAAAATATCTTGAACTGCAACTTCTACATCTCCTACAATTTCTACATCTTTTGATACATAATGCATGTTTTTATACATCCCAGCAGGTATGATTCCCATTTCTGCCATTTCTACAGCACCCTCGATAATTGGAACATGCTTTGAATCAATTTCAATACTCACTTCAGAAGCTTTAGCCATTTCTAAAGCATGCCCAAGTAAACCAAATCCAGTGATATCTGTAACTGAATTTACATCAATTTTATCAAAACTCATTGCTGCATATTTATTTAAATGTATCATTATTTCTACTACTTTGTCACATACATGTTGTTCTACCATACCTTCTTTCATGGCTGTATTTAATACACCCACACCAATTGGCTTTGTTATAACTAACTTGTCGCCAGGCTTTGCAGTAGCATTTGATAAAACTTTATTTGGATTTACAATTCCAGAAACTGAAAGACCATATTTAGGTTCTTGGTCATCTACAGTATGCCCTCCGACTAATAGTGCACCACTTTCTTTTACTTTATCAAATCCACCTTTTAATATTTCTGCAAGTACATCCATATCATGACATGATGGAAAACAAACAATATTCATTGCAACTAAAGGCTTTCCTCCCATAGCATATACATCTGATAGTGAATTTGATGCAGCAATTTGACCAAATACAAATGGGTCATCTACCATTGGTGTAAAGAAATCCAGTGTTTGAATAAGTGCCATATCATCATTTAACTTATACACAGCAGCATCATCTGCTGTATCTAATCCTACTAATAAATTTTCTATATTATCATTTTTAGGCAGTTGAGATAAAACTGATGCCAGAACCTCTGGCCCTATTTTAGCTGCTCATCCACCTGCTGTTGTCATCTCTGTAAGTTTTTTTTGTTCCTTCTTCATAAAAGTACCTCCTTTACTAAATTTCCGCATATACACACATATACATACATATTTATAATACCATATCTATAAGTGAGTTTTGTATTATATTTTTAGTCTATACAAATTAAATCTTTTAGATTTTCGTATTTTTTATCTCCTATCCCATTCACATTTTTTATATCTTCAATTGAATCAAATTGTCCATTTTCTTCTCTATGTTGTAAAATTTTATTAGCTGTAGCTTCTCCAACTCCAGGTAAAGCATCCAGTTCTTCTAATTTTGCTGTGTTTATATTTATTTTTGATTTATCAGATAGATTTTTATTATTTTTACTTTCAGATTCATTTTTAGGTTCATTTTCTAGACTTGGCTTATTAGAATCGCTGTTGCTTGTAACAGATATTGTTTCTCCTATTTTAGGTATTATGTAATGTTGTTCATCTTCTAACTTTAGTGATAAATTAATTCCATTTAAATCAGCTTCTTTTGTTGTTCCACCTAATAATTCTACAGCATCATAAAGTCTCTTATCTGATTCTATAGTTACAATCCCTGGTCTATTCACTGCTCCACTTATGTATATAGTTATTTTATTAATTTGAATATTTTTATCTATTTTCCCCTCATATTTATTATGCTTATTTACTTCATTTTTAACTATTTTGTCTACCTTATCTGTTTTTTTATTATGTGAATTATTTTTACTTACAACATAAATATCTTCTTTGAAGACATCTAACCGATTAATGATTATTGCTGACAATGTTAAAAAACATACCATAGAAAACAAAATAATTTTTACCTTTTTTTTCATATATTAATCACTCCTTCATTTTAATTATTGACAAAAATATGCTATACTAAAAGATGAATTTAAATTTTGGAGGCTCACAATGAAAAGAAATTTATCACTTTTATTAATCTGTTTCTTGATATTTGCTTCATTTTTAGGAAGTTCTAATATATCTTTTGCAGATGATGAACCAGCTATAGTTGCCAAACATGCCGTTTTAATGGACTATGAAACTGGAAAAATATTGTATAATAAATCTGGAGATTCTAAGCTTTATCCAGCTTCAACAACTAAGGCATGGACAGCTTGTTTAGTTCTGAAAAAGGTTAAGAATTTAAATCAAGTAATAGAAATTAAAAACCTACCTCAGATAGAGGGTTCTAGTATGTACTTGAAAGAAGGCGAAGCTTTCACTGTAAGACAATTATTAAACGCTCTTTTGATTCATTCTTCTAATGATGCTGCCTTTGTATTAGCTAGATATGTTGGTGAAGGAGATGTACAAAAATTTGTTGACCTTATGAATTCTGAGGCAAAAGATATTGGAGCTACTGGCACTCATTTTAACAATCCTCATGGATTACCAGACCCAAATCATTACACTACAGCTCATGATATGGCTCTTATGGCCAGAGAAGCTATGAATAATGATGTTTTTAGACAGATTGTAAAAACTAAGTCACTTAAGTTTGATGCTACAAAAGCATACCCTTATGAAAGATATTTTGTAAATACTAATAAATTTTTAACATCACATGATAAGATTACATATAAAGGTCAATCTATAGATATAAAATACGATATAGTTGATGGTATAAAAACAGGATATACTGATGCTGCTGGTAAATGTCTTTTATCTAGTGCAGTAAAAGATGGAAGAAGAGTCATTGCTGCTGTATTTAATTCAACTAATTACGATTTATATTTAGATTCACGCATCTTAATTGATTATGGATTTGATAACTTTAAATGCGCTACTATTGTTGATAAAGAAAAATATACTGATACTAAAAAAGTATTATTTACAAAACAACATGAATTAATTTATGAACCAAAATATAGTTATAAGATAACTTTAGGACAAAATGAATCTCAAGGTGACTACAATACTAAAACTGAACTAGATAAAATTGATTTACCTGTAAAAAAAGGTACTAAGGTTGGTACTTTAAATATATATAATAGTGGTAAGCTAGAAAAGAGTATAGATTTAGTTGCAAAAAATAACCTTGATAGTAGTCTTCCATTTATAACTGAAAATAAAACTTTGATGCTTTCTATTAAAATTATTATGGCTATTTTAGTACTTCTAGTTATATTTATAATAGCTTCAAATATTAAAAAGAATAATAAAAGAAAGTCTAGAGGAAAAAGAAATATGAGAAAATAGCAATACCACTTATTTATAACACCCTTATCTGCTATAATTATAATGTTTTTTTAAAGAACAATTATCACATAGAAAAGGAGTTCTTAGGAATCCCTTTTCTTTTTTATACAAAAAAGGAGATACCCAAATTTTTATTTTGAGACCTCCCATATAATTACAATTAATCATAATCTTAAGCAAATCTAATTTTTAAATTTTTCTTTTTATAAAATATCATTTTTTTAATTATCTATACTGTATAAAACAACAACCTATATATCAAATTGAAATGTAAAGTTATCAATTAATCTAGTTTTTCCTATGAAAACAGCACTTGCTACAAGTACAGAATTTTCTATATGTTCAACAGGTTGTAATGTCTCACTATCTACAATTTCAACATAATCTATTTTTGTTGAATCTTCAGAATTTATTTTAGATGTTATTAATTCTTTTATTTTTTTTACATCTAGATTTCCTTTTGCCAGTTCTTCTTTTGCCAAGCTTAGGCTTTCATTTAAAACTAAAGCAGTTTTTCTTTCTTCTTTTGAAAGATATGTATTTCTTGAGCTTTTTGCTAAACCATCTTTTTCACGAATTATAGGGCATCCTATTATTTTTGTGTCTATATTCAAATCTTTGACCATCCTTTTAATTACTGCTAATTGTTGAGCATCTTTCTCTCCAAAATAAGCTTTATCAGGAGTTACTATATTCAGAAGTTTTGAAACAACTAGGCATACACCACCAAAATGAACAGGTCTTTTAGAACCACAAAGAAAATCTGTAAGTCCAGACACATCTATGGTAGTACAATTGCCTTTCAAATACATTTCTTCTGATGATGGGTTAAAGACTACTGATGCACCACTATCTATACAGTATTTAAAATCTTTTTCTATATCTCTCGGATAACTGTTAAAATCTTCATTTGGTCCAAACTGAGTTGGATTTACAAATACACTTACTACTACCTTATCATTTTCTTTTACAGCTTTTTTAATAAGGCTTTGATGTCCTTCATGTAAAAATCCCATAGTAGGAACAAGTCCTATAGAATAGCCAGTTTTTTTCCAATCTTTAATTATATTTCTTAGTGATTTTATTTCTTTTACAAGCATTTTGTACCATCCTTAATCTTAGTATAATTTTTCTAATTCAGATTCATTTATTGAAAAGCTATGTTTTTCTTGTGGAAATACGCCAGTTTCAACTTCTAGTATGTAATTTTTAATTGAATCTTTCATTATATCTCCTATATTTGCGTATTGCTTTACAAATTTAGGTACAAAATCTCCAAACATCCCCAACATATCTTGATAAACTAAAATTTGACCATCACAATTAATTCCTGCTCCTATCCCTATTGTGGGAATTGAAATAGAATTAGTCACCTTCTCAGCTATTTTAGCAGGAACTCCTTCAAGGACAATAGAAAATGCTCCTGCTTTTTCTATTAATTTAGCATCTTCAATAAGTTGTTTTGCTGTTTCACTAGTATTTCCTTGAACCTTAAATCCACCAAATGAATTTACAGATTGAGGTGTTAGTCCTAAATGGCCCATTACAGGTATTTGAGCATTTACAATGTTTTTTATTTGTTCTATAACTTTTGAGCCACCTTCTAATTTTACAGCATGTGCCCCACCTTCTTTTACAAGTCTGCCAGCATTTTTAACAGCCTCTTCTGTAGAAACATGGTAAGATAGAAATGGCATATCACTTACAATTAAGGCATTTTTGGCACCATTTTTTACAGCTTTTGTATGATATATAATTTCATCTATAGTAACAGATAGAGTGTTTTCTTCACCTTTTACGACCATTCCTAATGAATCTCCTATTAAAATACCATTTATGTTACATTCATCCATTATTTTTGCTATTGAGTAATCATAAGCAGTAAGCATAGATAGCTTCCTTCCATCACTTTTAGCATTTTTAAAAGTCAGTATAGTATTTTTCATTGTTTTTTCCTCCTAAAATTTTGTAAATCTCTTTATATTTTTCAGATTTACTCATTAAATCTTCGACTGCATTTTCTATAGAAATATTTTTTGTACATTTTAATGAATCTTCATTTTCCAAGGCTATTATTTTTAGTAGATTTAAGGAGAGTATTTTGTAAATATCTTCATCTTTTTTATCTAATGCTGATAAATGTTTTTTTATTGGTGTTATATCACCACGAACAACAGGTCCAGTAAGGGATTTAGTAAATCCATTATCAAGTATATTTTCTATATTTATTTTGACCAAAGGATTTATAGCTTTTAAAGCTTCTTCTTCAGATAGACCCAATTTAATAAAGTAACTTACTCCTACATATAGTAAAGATAACACTAAATTTGAAACTAAAACATTGGCCACATGATAAGTGGATGAAGTATTTTTATCTCTTATGAAAAACCGATTTCCTAAGCTATTTATAAAATTTTGAATAAATAAATCATCTTTTTCATTATCACCTTCTATGGAAAAACAAATGTCTTTCATTTTTTTAATATCAGTATTTTTATTGGAAAATGCAAATATAGGATGGACAGAATAAATTAATGCACCTGCTTTTTTTGAACAGAACAATATACTAGATTTTAAAGAGCCACTTGTGTGGCAAATGTATTTATGTTTTAAATTAAATTTGGAAAGTTTTTTGTCTATGATTTCAATAGAATCATCTGATGTTGTAATAAATAATATATCATTTTCATAAATAATGTCTTTCAAGTTACTATAAATCTTTGTTTTTGTTAAATCTGTTGATTCTAATAAAGATAATTGATTTCTTCCATAAAAGCCCGTTACACAATAATCTTTTGACAAAAAATAATTTGCTAAAGATGTCCCAACTTTTCCAGAACCAATAAATCCTATTTTAATAGTATCACCTCCAACTTGTGATACAACATCTTAATTTCCAATCTCATTCATGAAGATATGAGTTATATAAGACAAAATAATTAAAAACATTTAAAGTATAGTTCTTATAACAAGATACCATCCATGAATATTCTACCATTTAAATAAAAAGTTGACAATTAATTCTACAAAAATTAAGTTAATATGTTTTTATTTATGTTTTCTTATTTTACTAAAAATGCACTTAACTTAAAAATAATTAAAATAATATTTTTCAATAATCTCTTTAACATTTTATTTTTGTTAAAAAATAAAAATGTGCTCCTTCCTTGTATATTGTGATATCTTTACTACCACAACTTTTTGGAAGAATGCACACTTTATTTCACACACTCAACACATATTGAATATGTATTCTCAAACTTATTAAATTATATATTTATGTATTTTTCTGTTTTTGCTTATCGTTAAGTTTACATTTTGAACAGTTTCCTAGACATTCATCAACCATATCTAGACATTCATTAAATGCTACCTTAC
The DNA here is from genome assembly GCF_020676075.1 of Clostridioides sp. ES-S-0001-03. Lineage (NCBI taxonomy): Bacteria > Bacillati > Bacillota > Clostridia > Peptostreptococcales > Peptostreptococcaceae > Clostridioides > Clostridioides sp. ES-S-0001-03. Next base: position 311,269 of record NZ_JACVWJ010000004.1, read on the forward strand.
TACTATTTTTATGTCTTACAATTAGTATATCCTGTTTTTTAGCCTGAGACTCAACTGTTCTAGACATCTTATGTGAAACTGTTGATGTAAGTATAACAACAGCATCAGGTTTTCCTATAGAGTTATTTAATTTAGATGACATAGTAGTATATACTTTTGTTTTATAACCTTTTTTCTTGGCCATAACCATATAATCTTTTTCCATTCTTTCATGGCCACCAATCACTAATAAGTTCATTAGACTGCCTCCCGCCTTATTTGATATTGATTTTCATTATTATTTATACTATATATAATAATATCTAAAAATAATTTTGTCAATACTTATTGATATTAATTATCATTTTAATAATAGAAGGTTTTATTTTTAGTAACTTTTTAGTGTTAATAAATTTAAATTTATTGGCTCTAAAAGTTATTGATATTGCATTATAAATAATGTTTTATATAATAAAAAGCTGTAAGTTTTAATGATACCACTCATTAAAATTCACAGCTTTTAAAACTTAATATCCTATATTATTTTAAATTCTTTTTTATTCCTTTGTTTAATATACTTTCATAGTTAATAAAGTCATAAATATCTTCCTTAAATTCATCTGAAAACTTATGTAATTCTTCTAGTGTCAAATCTTCTATTGCTTTTTTATTATCTTCACAATATATCACAATACTTCCAACAATTCCATGTGCATCTCTAAAGGCAACATTATTTTTAACTAGATAGTCAGCAACTTCTGTAGCATTTAAAAACCCATTTTTAACTGCTTGTTTCATTTTATCTTCATTTACCTTTAATGTAGCTATCATTCTCTCCATTATTTGTATACACATTTCAAGAGTGTGTACACTATCAAAGAAGCCTTCCTTATCTTCTTGCATATCTTTATTGTAAGCTAGTGGTATACCTTTCATCACTGTAAAAAGACCAAATAAATTTCCATATACTCTACCAGTCTTACCTCTTATAAGTTCTGCACCATCAGGATTTTTCTTTTGAGGCATTATACTACTTCCAGTAGTATATAAATCATCTATTTCAACAAACCCAAATTCTTGAGAACTCCAAAGTATCAATTCTTCACTAAGTCTACTTAAATGCATCATTATAATTGAAAAATCACTCATTAGTTCCAATAAATAGTCTCTATCACTTACACCATCCATAAAATTATCTACAACTTTTTTAAATCCTAATTGCTCACAAGTTATATTTCTATCTATATCATGTGTAGTTCCTGCCAAAGCTCCACAACCTAAAGGTGATTCATCTAATATTTCTATAGCATTTTTTATTCTTTTCTCATCTCTATCAAACATACTATAATATGCCATCAAATGATGTTTAAAAGTTACCACTTGCGCTCTTTGAAGATGAGTATATCCTGGCATCATTACTGAATTTTTATCAGCAACATCTTTTATAGTTTCTTTAAATCCAGATATTAACCCCACTAAATCACTTGCCTTTTCTTTGGCATATAATCTCATATCAACTGCAACTTGGTCATTTCTACTACGAGCTGTATGAAGTTTCTTCCCAACATCACCTATTCTTTGAATCAAGTTTATCTCAGTAAAACTATGTATATCTTCATAATCTCCATCTAATGCCAATTTCCCATTTTCAATATCTTCAAGTATTCCATTTAGACCTTCTGTTATAGCTTTTCCCTCTTCATCTGTTAAAAGCCCACATTTTACTTGCATATAGACATGTGCTATACTTCCTTCGATATCTTTTTTGTATAGTATACAGTCATACCCAAAAGATTTATTAAATTCTTCCATAAGTTGATTTTCAGCTTTTCTAAAGCGTCCACCCCATAATTTCATATTTTTCACCTCATATTTTAATTTTTTATATTTTAATTATAATATTTTTACTTTAGCTAAAAATAAAAAATCTCTTGGTCAAAAAGACCAAGAGACGAAATATTCCGTGTTACCACTCTAGTTGATAAACTATGTTTACCCACTCTATTCTCTTAAGGCGAGATTACCTATTACCATACTGAATTTCAAGTAATATTCTCCAAAGCTCTATTCAATATAAAGTATTATCATTAGGCTTACACCATCCCTAACTCGCTGAGACCTGCTTTATATCTACTCTCTTCTTCACTGAATCTAAATTTTTATATTTTACCTATTTGTATTATAATTACTATCTATAAAATAGTCAACCTATTTTTTCCTTTAAATGCCTTTTTTAAGAACTAAGTGACTCTTTTAACTCAAAAAACTTATAAATTGCTTTTGCAACTCCACTCTCTTGATTGCTATCTGTCACATAATCAGCCTCTTGTTTAATCAATTCTTCTGCATTTCCCATAGCTACACCAAGACCAGCAAATTGTATCATTTCTATATCATTGTAATTATCTCCAAATGCAATTATATCTTCTCTATCTATATTCATTTTTTCAGCTAAAATTTTAACCGCATTGCCTTTATCAACACCAGTATTCATAACTTCAATATTATTTGGCCAAGAAGAAGTTATTTTTATGCCTTGAACTTTTTTTAATTCTTTTCTTATTTCGTCTAAAATAGCTGGATTTTTTTCTTCTATTATTACAAACTTTAATATGTCATTTTTAGAAATCTCTTCTCTTAAATCATCCCTTATAATTACTTCTGTTTCAGAGCCCAAAAACACACTTATTCTATCTTCACGCCCTTCTATTTTTTTTGAAAGCATGGAATCTATACTATTACATTGATAGTAAATATTATATTTGTCTAACACATCTAAAATATCTAGACATGTTTTTGTATCAATTTTATTTGAATATATTATATTTCCATTTTGTTCCCTTATCAATGAGCCATTACAAGCTATTATTGGCATATCTTCTTTAAGAAAATCTACATTGCATTTAGCTGAATCGAAAGTTCTTCCTGTTGCTAAAGTTACATTAATACCACTTTTAATAACTTTTTGCAGTGCAATTTTATTTTCATCAGTAACTTTATGGTTATTTCCTAATAAAGTTCCATCCATATCTGTTACAATCAATTTATATCCCATCATCCAACTCCATAACATTTTATTGTATACTTATATTTCCTTAATCTAATTTAAAGAATTACCCTTATTAAATTATATCATAACTTTACACTTAAACTATTCCAATTTATAAAATTAATAACATTCCTATACTTCCATATCAGGGCAAAATAAATCGTTTCTTGTAGTATTTTTCTGAATATTTTCAATTTATAGTCTTATAATGCTAGAAATTTTACAATATATGATATATAATCATATTAAATAAAGTGAGCTATTATAATATTTATATTTGTTTTTTACTATTATGTATTTTCACAATATTTTAAATCTAGCAACTTTTTTAACATTTATTATTGACTAAATAAGGAGTGATAAGCTATGAAATTAAAAATTAACAAAGCTATTGAAATGCAGTTGAAAAAAAGTTATGCCATAGAATCTGGTCATTGCGAAGATGTATTTGAGATAGATTGTGGCGAAGGTATAAATACAGTATCTTTCTCAAATAAAGCTGTAGAAGCTTTTAATGCTTTAGAATTTGATATGATAAGAGGATACCCTCATTCAATTAGTCTAAAAAACAATATAGTTGATTATTGGAAAGACTTTACAGCACTAACTACTGATAGAATTTGTCTAGCTGATGGTTCTATACATGTTATTTATCTTTTAAATAGATTATTTATTGAAAAAGGAGATAAGGTTTTAGGATATTCACCTCAATTTTCAGAATATGAAACAGATATAAAAATGCATGGTGCTACTTATGACTATGTTCTTTTAAAGAAAGAAAATAATTTCAAGTTTAATGAAAAGGAATTTATTGAAAAAATAAATTCAGAATATAAATTAATTTACATAGATAATCCAAATAATCCTACTGGACAAATTATACCTCTATCATCAATTGAAAATATAGTAAAAGAGGCAGCAAAATATGATATAGCTGTTATGATAGATGAGGCTTATGGTGAATATATGCCAAAAGAAAATTCAGCTGTAAAACTTTTAAATGATTATGACAATGTAATTGTTCTAAAAACATTCTCAAAAGGTTTTGGTTTGGCTGGACTAAGAGCAGGATATGCAGTCCTTCCTGAACAACTTGTTAATCCTATTAAAAAGATTTCTACTCCTTACGAAGTATCTGAAATCTCTCGTAGTATTGCAGCTAATTTATTAGATGATGTTCAATTTATAGAAGAATTAAAAGAAAAAACAAAAGCTATAAAAAATCAACTATTGATTCCATGGAAAAACCTTAACATAGCTGAGACTAGTGATACTGTATCTATAATGACAGTTGAACATAAAAATAAAGATATAAATTTACAACAAGAATTTGCAAAATTAAAAATAAGAGTTATATCTGGTAGCGATTTTACTGGACTTGATAAAAACTTTATAAGATTTAGAATGCCTGAAGAAAAAGAACTTCCTGAGGTTATAAAAGCATTCCAAATAATCGATAATCTAGAATAAATCTAACTATATAAGGGACATATTGATAAAATCAATATGTCCCTTTAGTTTAGTATTTTTAATTATTCTACAATATTTCTATTCATTAATTTATTAAGTTCCATCAATATTGATGAAAGTAATGCTAAACCTAAACAAATTCCTAATTCATATAAACCAAATACTGTTGGTATAGAGAATATCCCTCTCAAAACTGGCATTAATGTTAAAGAGTAAAGTCCAAAACATATTAAAACTGCTCCTATAACATATTTATTACTAAAAAAGCCTAGTTTTACTATTGTCTGATTATTAGAACGTGCAGGCAATGTTTGCATTATTCTCGCTAATATTAAAGTTGAAAACGCCATCGCTACACCAAGTTCTGGTGACACTTGTAATCCTATATATTGTGCAATTATTGTAACTATACCAATTATACAACCTCTTATAGCCACTGCTTTTAATGTTCCTCCTGCTAATATACTTTCATCTGGATGTCTAGGAGGTTTATTCATTATATTTTTTTCTGATTTTTCAAATCCTAATGCTATTGCTGGCAAAGAGTCGTTTACTAGGTTTATAAATAAAAGTTGTAAAGCTGTAAATGGGTTCGACCATCCTGCAAATACTGCAAACAAGATAGCCACTATAGCACCCAAGTTTCCTGCAAATAAATAAGTTATTGCTTTTATTATATTGCTATATACTGTTCTACCAACTTCAACAGCATTTACTATACTTGCAAAGTTATCATCAACTAAGACCATAGCAGAAGCATCTTTTGCTACATCAGTACCACTTCCCATACCTATACCTATATCTGCTTGTTTTAAAGCTGGTGCATCATTGACACCATCACCAGTCATAGCAGTTATGTTATTCTTATGTTGCCATGCTTTTACTATACGAATTTTGTTTTCTGGTGAAACTCTGGCATATACACTTATATCTTCTAATTTTTTATTTAATTCTTCTTCACTTAATGCATCCAACTCTTTTCCAGTAAGTGCTAAATCTCCATCTTCCATTATACCTATTTCTTTTGCAATTGCTGCTGCGGTTGTTTTGTGATCTCCAGTTATCATAACTGTTTTTATGCCAGCGCTCTTTGCTTCTTTTACTGCGTCCATTACTTCTTCTCTTGGTGGGTCTATCATTGCCATTATCCCAACCAATATCATATCATGTTCGTCATCAATTGAAGGTGTAAAACCTTCTTCTGGAACATCTTTTATTGCAAATGCTAATACTCTAAGTGCTCTATTTGAAAACTCTTCATTTTTATTCTTGTATTCTTCTATTATCTCATCTGTTATGTCTACTTTTGAGCCATTTTTTAAAGCATATTTACATCTGCTAAATACAATATCTGGAGCACCTTTTGTAAACATTATATAATCTCCATATATACTATTTACTGTAGACATAAGCTTTCTATCTGAATCAAATGGTATTTCATTTATTCTAATATATTTACTTCTTAATCTATCATAATCTAAATCATTTTTGCTTGAATAATTTATTAGTGCAACTTCTGTTGGGTCACCTACTTCTTTTCCATCACTAGTTATATGAGAATCATTACATAATGTAGAAACCATAGTCAACAATTTAGCATGATAAGAATAATTTATATTTTCTTTATTAAGCTCATCATTGTTAGTTCCATACATATAACAGTCCACAACTGTCATTTTATTTTGTGTAAGAGTACCTGTTTTATCAGTACATATGACACTTGTTGAACCTAAAGTCTCGACAGCTGGTAATTTTCTTATTATAGCTTGTTTCTTTGCCATACTGTTTGTTCCAACAGCCAGCACTATAGTAACTATTGATGATAAAGCTTCTGGTATTGCTGCTACTGCTACTGCTACAGAAAACATGAATGAATCGAGAATAATTTGTGTCATTTCTCCATTTCCAGCCATCATATAATTTCTTGCTACCTGAATTATAAATATTAAGAGTGCAAGTACTACAATACCTACACCAAGCTTTTTACTGAAAGCTTCTATTTTTTGTTGTAATGGTGTCAACTTATTTTCCGCAGTTTCTAAAAGACCAGCTATTTTACCCATTTCAGTATTCATACCTGTTCCAGTTACTACAAATGAACCTCTACCATAAACGACTACAGCACCACTAAATACCATGTTTTTTTGGTCACCTAAACTTACATCTTCGCTTATTTTTTCTGTATGTTTTAGAACTGGTTCTGATTCACCAGTTAACATCCCTTCTACAACCTTTAATGATTGTGCTTCTATAAGTCTTCCATCTGCTGGTATGTAATCACCAGCTTCTAAAAATACAATATCTCCAACTACTAAATTTTTTGCTGGAATTGTCATTTTCTTATTATCTCTTATTACCTTTGCATTTGGTGCAGATAAATTTTTCAAACTTTCTAATGAACTTTCTGCTTTTTTTGTTTGTACAACTCCTAAAACAGAGTTGATAATAATAACTGCAAAAATTATTATTGACTCTACAGTTTCACCTAAAAATATTTGTACTAAAGCAGCTATCAATAGAATTATTACCAGTGGGTCTTTAAAACTTTCTAAGAAAAGCTTATACGTAGGAACCTTATCTGCTTCCTTTAATTCATTAGTTCCATTTTTTTCTAATAGCTCTTCTGCTCTTTCCTTGCTCAAACCATTTAAGCTTGAGTCTAAATTTTTAATTATTTCTTGATAAGTACTTTTGTAAGACATTTGTTGCCCTCCTCTTTAATAAATTTATTTTATGTTTGGGGACTCTTATGTATACTTGAAATTTTAAATTTTTTAAATAAAAAATTCCTTGAATAAAAAAAGACCCCAAAACAAACATACTTAATGCTTATTTTGAAGGTCTTGCTATCAAGGAATTCCTTGTTAATTAACCGAGTATCTCTACTGTCCTGACGATTAATTACCACTTTCGTGTAAGCTACTCCCCTTCGAGTAGTTATCTTTAATTGTATTTACATTATAACACCTTACATAATTAATAGTCTAGATTATTTTTTATTTTAACCTAAATTTAACAAATTATGGCTTAATCTATATGTAAATATTCTTCTAGTGTTAGATTGTTCATTGCAAAGTTTTTACTGTGTTCAGTTCCAACATATCTATAGTGCCATGATTCATACATGTATCCTGTTATGCTTTCTTTTCCCTCTGGATATCTAAGTATAAATCCATACTTATATGCATTTTCGTACAGCCACTTAGCTTCTTTTGTATTATTAAATTTTTTATTTGCCCAACAAGATTGGTCGTCTCCTCCAATATCAAATGCAAGTCCAGTTTGATGTTCACTTTCTCCTGGCTTAGCTGAAAATCTGTTTGCTTCCTTCTCACCATGTTTCTCTGCATATGTGTTGAATAAATTTTCTTGATATTTATAACTTCTATATGTACTGAAGGCTTTTAGATTTAATCCTGCTTTTTGAGCCTCTTTATTCATTTTATAAAAAGCATCTTTTGCTTCATTACTTTCTTGTGGAGAATAGTCTTCAGGTAAGCTATACTTTTTGTTTGCTACTACAATATTATTTATTGATAAAACGTTCACACCTTTTCTATACTTACTTATTTCATATGCCATGATTTTATTTTCTCCACTAGATATATTAATAAACATTTTTGCGAAAACTAGAAAAAATGCAAAAACTATAATCAAGCCTCTTTTCTTTTTCATATACTGCACCCCCATAATTTAGATTTAATATCTAAAAAATTTAAAGACATTTTACTTCATAGTATAATCATATCATTAATTTATTGCAAATTCTTTAAACAATTCTTAAGAAACTCTTAAATTCTTCTTTATGTTACTAAAACTAACAATATTTTTTCAATTTTTTTATATCACAGGTCCAGATATTGATTTTTTTTCCAAATGATGTATAATGTATTTATGGAAACTTTAAAGTACTACTTAGTACTTATCGTTTTTACATGAAAGGAGATAGCCAATTGACTGACAAACAAAAATTTATTATAACTATTGCTCAAAGAATCTTTGACCAAAAAGGTTTTCAAAATACTTCAATACTAGATATTGTAAAAGAATGTAAAATGTCTAAAGCTACTTTTTACAAACATTTTGAAACTAAAGAAAGTTTTATCTGTGAAATAATTAATTATTATGACGAAAAATTTTTAGAAATTATACATTCTATTAATGAAAACAATGATATTCATCCATCTGAAAAATTAAAAAGAAAAATAATAGCTGTATGGGGAAATATTTTTTCTAGAACTACTATAAATACTTATGTTAGGGAAAATTTTTCTGAAGTGCAACGTAAAACGACAAGTAAGTTACAAAAAAAATCTCGAGCTAATTTATTAAATGAATATAAGCTGAGTTTATTTGATAATTATGGCGACAAAATAGAAAACATTCTATTTGATTTAGTTTTCTTACTAGATGCTCTAATTCACCAGTTTACATATATTATTCATATACAAAAAAGAGAAATAAATGTATACTTTATTGCTGAATTTACTATACAAATGCTTGATTTAGTTGTAGAAAATGCGGATAACCTAAATCCTTTAATTGAAAAATCAATGTTTTTATATGAACAAGAAGATGAAGCTTATTCTTCTCTTTATAGTAAATCATTATTTTTTAAAACAATAGAGGATATAGAAGAGCTAATCAAAACAAACACTTCTCTTGTTGAAAACCCTAAGTTACTAGAAGCATCAAAAAAATTATATGAAGAAGGAAAAAATCAACTATATGATTCTTTAATTATGGATGCAATGATTACATATCTAGAAAAAGAAGACATTTTGAGACCAAAAGTACTTTTATTGAATAGTATTAAAAATCAATTAAAAAAGGAGACGTTATAAACTATGGAAATACAAAGTAATAGCAAAAACAATAAAAAAGGAAATTTGATAATAGCAATCGTAATGACTGGTGCTTTTATAAGCTCTCTTAGTCAAACATTACTGGCAACTGCACTTCCCAATATAATGTCAGATTTTAAAATTACTGCTGATGTTGGTCAGTGGTTAACTACGATTTATCTACTTATTGCAGGTATCATTATTCCTACAACAGCTTACTTGATAAATAGATTTAGTACTCGAAAATTATTTATTACATCAATGACTATCTTTTCTTTAGGATGTGTTATTGCACTTTTCTCTCGTGATTTTTCAACTATGTTGATTGCTCGTGTGTTACAAGCAGTAGGTTCTGGCTCTTTAATGCCACTTTTACAAGTTATTATATTATATTTATGTCCTATAGAAAAACGTGGTACAGCTATGAGTCTAGTTGGTATTACAGTGGGATTTGCTCCAGCAATAGGACCAACTTTATCTGGATGGTTAGTAGATTCATTTGGTTGGCATAGTTTATTTTTGCTTCTTTCACCTATAGCTATATTAGATGTTATACTTTCATTTATATTATTAAAAAATGTTGGAGAAGCTCAGAAACTAAAACTGGATATACCTTCAATAATACTATCTTCTTTAGGTTTTGGTGGTTTATTGATTGGGTTTACTAATCAAGGTAATTATGGCTGGACTAATAGTGCAACATATCTACCAATAATATTAGGAATTGTATCATTAATTTTGTTTACATGGCGTCAATTAAAATCTAAAGAACCATTCTTAGAACTAAGAGTTTTTAAAAATAAACCATTTCTTATTTCTACATTATTAATTATGATTGTATATGCTTCAATGATGTCTGCTACATTAATGATACCTCTATATATTCAATCTGTAAGGGGATTCTCTGCACTTGCTTCAGGTTCTTTAATGATGCCTGGTGCTATACTAATGGTTGCATTAAATCCAGTCGCAGGACGTCACCTAGATAAATATGGTCCTCACGCTCTATCAATATTAGGAACTGGATGCTTATTTTTAGGAACTTTATCTTTTGCATTTTTAGGCAAAGATACATCTTTAATTCATATATCATTAATGTATTGTATTCGTATGATTGGTATTTCAATGGTTCTAATGCCATTAACTACATGGGGAATTAAAACACTAGATAGAGAACTTATATCTCATGCTACAGCAATTAATAGTACACTTCGTCAAATATCTGGTGCTATAGGCTCTGCTGTACTTATTACTATAATGACAACTGCTACTAAAAAAGCTCACATGAGTTCAGCTATCCTGTCTAATATCCATGGAATAGATGTAGCATTTTCAATAGCAGCTACACTTGCATTTATTGGATTAATTGTATCAATATGTTTTATAAAAGAGCGACAAACTGTTAGAAGTTAAAATAAAAAAAGAGATGTTTTAAGATTAAAATCTTAAAACATCTCTTTTTTTCAGTTTGAAAAATATTGTAATCTTATAATACAGCTATTACTTCTATTTCAACTTTAACGTCTTTTGGTAATCTAGCAACTTCTACACAAGCTCTTGCTGGTTTATTTTCTCCAAAATACTCAGCATAAACTTCGTTTATAGCCCCAAATTCATTCATATCTTTTATAAATACTGTAGTTTTAACTACATTTGAAAAATCAGCTCCACTTTCAGCTAATATTGCTTTAAGATTTTTTAGAGATTGAGCAGTTTGAGCTTGTACATCTCCTTCAACTACTTCCATAGTTTCTGGCACAAGTGGAACTTGTCCAGATACAAATAATAAGTTTCCAGCTTTTATAGCTTGAGAATATGGTCCTAACGCTGCTGGTGCATCATTAGTATGTAATACTTCATGTTTCATATTAAAATCCTCCTAATTGGTTAATCTACTATACATAAAATGTATCTTCATACACTATTATACTATTTTTCTTGTATATTATATACACTTTTATTATAATTCTATAATTTTAAAACCTTTTTCTTCTATTGCGTTCTTTATTTTTGCTATATGGTCATAATCTATTGTTTCTAATATAAATTCCGCACTTTGTTTTCCTAGAGCTTCACCTGCTGATAATTTACCTTGATTAGCACTTAAAATATTTCCACCATTCTCACTTATTATTCTAGTTAATTCAGCAAAGTTTCCTGGCTTATCTTCCATAATTGTACTAAATGAATATCTTCTTCCTTCTTTAGCTAGAGCAACACCTATTATTCTATATAATGTATTTATATCTATATTACCACCAGATATTATACACACTACGTTTTCATCTTTTGCTGGTGCATATTTACCACTTAATATTGCAGCTGTACACACAGCCCCTGCACCTTCTGAAACTATCTTTTGACTTTCCATCATAAATAATATTGATTCAGCTATTTCTATTTCTTCAACTACTACTATTTCATCAACTAATTCATTTATTATTTCAAAAGTTAAGTCTCCAGGAGTTTTAACAGCTATACCATCAGCTATTGTACTATCATTAAATGCTGTTGTTACTTTTCCGTTTTTAATTGACTCTTTCATTGAAGGTATATTTGCAGTTTGAACACCAACTATTTTTACATTAGGATTTAATGCCTTTGCTGCAACAGCAACACCAGATATTATTCCTCCACCACCAACTGGGCATAGTATAGTATCAACCTTATTATTTAATTGTTCGAAAATTTCAAGAGATATAGTTCCTTGCCCTGCTATAACATATTTATCATTGAATGGATGTAAGAAAGTTGCTCCTGTTTCTTTTTGTATTTCAACAGCTTTTGCATATGCATCATCATAAACTGCACCATTTAAAACTACTTCTGCTCCATAACCTTTAGTTGCACTAACTTTTGCCAATGGTGCCGTTGCTGGCATTACTATTGTTGATTTTATACCAGTCATTTTTGCTCCTAATGCGACACCTTGTGCATGATTTCCTGCACTTGAAGCTATTACTCCACTTGCTTTTTCTTCATCGGTTAAACTTGCTATTTTATTACAAGCTCCTCTTAACTTAAAAGACCCTGTTTTTTGAAGGTTTTCACATTTATAGAAAACATTCGCTCCTGTTTTTTCGCTAAGTTTAACGCTTTCAAGTAAATCAGTTTTTTTAACTATGTCTTTAATGGTCTCTCTAGCTTCTTTCACATCTGTTAAGGTAACATTTATCATTTTATTCCACTCCCGTAAATCCAATTTTTATTTATTACTTTCTATATAATTCTATATCTTTTTTTTTTAAAAATCAACATGTAAACGATTTTTATAATTTTTTAATTAATCACAAAAAAACTAAAAATACAACAATTGAATACAATAAACACATCTATTCAATTAAGTTAGATTACGCTAAATGATAATATTAAAATAATTTTTACATTTTTATCAAAATAACAGTTTATTCTTTATTATTTTTATTAAAATTTATATTTATATTATTTTACTTAATTAAAAATTGTTTTTTTATTCTCTTTAATAACATTAATATTACCACATCTAACCTAAAATATTTTTATAAACAACATTAAATAAAAAAAGTTTTATTTTACACATTTTCATAATAATAAAACTGTACCTTTTATAACAAATATAACAAAAAAAATAAAATGCAAGTTAAATTAGAGTTTTATTTTATATAGTAATCATTTTTTATTAAAAGGTATTTTATCTTTTAACATACATTTTATAAAGCTAAATAGAGTTATTATTTTAATTTTATACTTTACTTTTTCTATAAACCTATTATAATTAAAGTATAATCATTTTAGGAACTTGTTTATTTTATTATAAAAATGTGAAACTTATTACATAAGGAGGAATTAAACATGAAAAATAATACTTATAAAGAAATCAAAAACATATATGGAAAAATAAGTCCTTTTGAATTTAAGGACAAATTAATAGATATTGCGAAACATACTGCAAATGAAAATCATAGAGAACTGCTTGATGCAGGTCGTGGAAATCCAAATTGGACTTGTTCAACTGCTAGAGAAGCTTTTTTCACTTTTGGTCATTTTGCGATTACTGAAACACGTTCTAATTGGGATTTAGGACATTTAGCTGGTATGCCTCAAAAAAAGGGCATTAAGGAAAGATTCTTTAAATATATAAATGAAAATATAGATATGCCTGGAGCATACTTAGCTAGAGATATTATAAATTTTGGTATAAATGAACTTGGATTCGATGGCGATGAATTTGTTCATGAACTAGCTGATGGGATTATTGGTGATAATTATCCACTTCCAGATAGAATGTTGCCTCATATGGAAAAAATAGTGCATGATTATTTAGTTCAAGAAATGAAATATGATATATCAGGTAAATATGGTGATGTAGAAATATTCGCTGTTGAAGGTGCTACAGCTGCTATGTGTTATATATTTGATTCATTAATGGCAAATGAACTTTTAAAAAAAGGTGATACAGTAGCTTTAATGACTCCTATATTTACACCTTATCTTGAGATACCTAATCTTCCTCGCTATGATTTTAAAGTTGTAAACATAAACGCAAATGCAGTTGATGAAAAAAGTGCTCATACATGGCAGTATACTAAAAAAGAATTAGAAAAGCTTCGTGACAATTCTATTAAGGCTTTATTTGTTGTTAATCCTAACAACCCTGCATCTATAGCTATGGATGAGACATCTTGTAATAATCTAATAGATGTAATTGAAAATTATAATAAGGATTTAATGATAATATCAGATGATGTATATGGGACTTTTGTAGAAGATTTCTCATCACTAATGTCAAAACTTCCTTATAACACTGTTGGAGTTTATTCTTATTCAAAATATTTTGGAGTTACAGGATGGAGACTTGGTACATTCGCTCTTCATAAAAAGAATGTTTTTGATAAAAAAATAAATGATTTAACTGGAGAATTGAAGAAATCAGTAGATAAGCGTTACAGTGATATGAGTCTTAATCCTTCTAGTCTTTCATTTATGGAAAGAGTTGTTGCTGATAGTAGACTTGTTGCTCTTAATCATACTGCTGGTCTTTCAACTCCACAACAAGTTCAAATGTCATTTTTCTCTGCCTTTGCATTAATTGATAAAGTTGATGCTTACAAAAAACTTAATATGAGTATATGTCATAGACGTCAAAAACTATTGTTTGAAGCTTTAGAGCTTCCAGTTAATAAAAGTAAAAATAATGCTGCATATTATACTCAATTTGATATTGAAGAATGGGCTAAAATAAACTATGGAGAAGATTTATTCAAATTTATAAGTAAGAATGCCTCTCCGGTAGATATACTTTATAGATTGGCTAATGATTATTCAGTAGTCTTACTTAGTGGAAATGGATTCTATGGACCTGAATGGTCAATTAGAATATCTTTAGCAAATCTATATGATGAAGCCTACACTAAAATAGGGAAAGCAATAAGAGAAATATTGAATAGCTATATTGCTGAATGGGAAAAAACAAAAAAATAATCCTATTACACTGAAATGTCTAAATTATGTGAATAAAAGGATTTATATAGACCTAAATAATTTTTTTTGATATAATCCTATCGGAATTATAAATTTTATTTGTGAAAGGCAGAGAATATTATGAGTATTAAGAAAAAAGTTGCCATAGTCTTTACTGGTGGAACTATATCTATGACAGTAGATGATAAAGTAGGTGCTGCTATACCAACTTTATCTGGGGAACAAATATTATCTATGGTCACTAATATTGATAAAGTTGCAGATGTTGAAGTTTTTAATTTTGATGAAATTCCAGGACCTCACATAACACCTTGTAGAATGATGGAATTAAAAAACTATGTAAATGATTTATTAGCAAGAAAAGATATCACAGGAGTTGTAATAACACATGGTACTGATAGTTTAGAAGAAACTGCTTATTTTCTAGACCTTACAATTGATAATATTAAGCCTGTAATAGTTACAGGTGCTATGAGAAGTAGCTCTGAACTTGGCTATGATGGTTCAAGCAATTTATCTGCATCAGTTTGTACTGCTGTATCTAAAGATGCTATGGGTAAAGGAGTTCTTGTAGTTTTAAACAACGAAGTGCTATTGGCTTCTGAAGCTACTAAAACAAATACACTTTCTTTAAATACATTTAAATCTTTAACTAGTGGTCCATTGGGAATAATCGACTGTAACGAACTTGTTCTTACGAGAGATATTGTAAATAGAACCATTATAGATACTGATAAAGTAGAATCTAAAGTTGCACTATTTAAAGCATATGTTGGAGAAGATGCAGATTTTATAAGATTTGCTGTTGATAGTGGATATAAAGGTATAGTTATTGAAGCTATGGGTAGAGGCAATATTCCTCCTCTAATGCTTTCTGGTGTTGAATATGCAAGGGAAAAAGGACTTCCTGTTGTTATAGTTTCTAGATGCCATTCAGGTAGAGTATTTGATAGTTATGGTTACTTTGGTTCTGGTAGAGACTTAAAAAATATAGGATGTATATTTGGTGGAGACCTTCCAGGTCAAAAAGCTAGAATAAAACTTATTTTAGCTCTTGGAAAGACTAATAATATTGATGAAATCAAAGACTTCTTTGAAAAAGGAATCTATTGTTAATTATATTATAGAGTTTAGAATTTAAAATAAATTATATCATAGAGTTTAAAATAAAACGTCCCCCTACTGCAATCTTTTACTTATATTGCAATAAGGGGATTTTATTTTATAGTTCTCTTTTTTTATTTATTCCACAACTTTTTTATTTCACAACTATATTAACTAATTTCTTAGGAACTGCAACAACTTTAACTATAGTTTTATCTTCAACTAGAGCTTTAATTTTTTCATCTTCTAAAGCCACTTTTTCCATATCTTCTTTAGATATATTTGAACTAACAGTTAACTTTCCTCTAACCTTTCCATTAACTTGTACAACAACTTCTATTTCATCTTTTACTAAAGCTTTTTCATCATATTTAGGCCAGTCTATATCAAATACACTTCCTTCTTGACCTATCATAGTCCATAATTCTTCACCTAAATGAGGTGCAAATGGTGAAATTATAGTTACGATTGTTTGTACACCTTCTTTTATAACTGCTTCATTGATATTATCTAGCTCCTTATATTTGTACATATCATTTATTAATTCCATAAGAGCTGATATAGCAGTGTTAAATCCAAATTTCTCACTTAAATCTACAGTAACTTTTTTAAGTGTAGAATGTATAGTATATCTCATATCTTTATCTTGAGAACTTAACTCGCCAAACTCAACATCTTTTTTGAAGACATCTGCTAACTCATCAACTAATCTATATACTCTATTTAAGAATCTAAAGCATCCATCAACACCTTGTTCTGACCAGTCTAAATCTCTTTCTGGTGGTGCTGCAAATAATACGAAAAGTCTTGCAGTATCTGCTCCATATTCATCAATTATATCCATAGGAGATACTGTATTTCCTTTAGACTTACTCATTTTAGAACCATCCATAAGAACCATACCTTGAGTAAGTAAGTTTTTAAATGGTTCATCAAAGTCTACCATGCCCATACTCTTAAATGCTTTTACAAACCATCTAGCATAAAGTAAATGCATTATAGCATGCTCTACTCCACCTATATATTGGTCTACTGGATGCCATCTGTTAACTAAATCTTTACTAAATGGTTCATCTTCATTTTTATTGTCTACATATCTTAAGAAATACCAAGAAGAATCAACAAATGTATCCATAGTGTCAACTTCTCTTCTCGCTGGTTTTCCACAGTGAGGACAAGTTGCTGACATAAACTGTTTTGAAGTAGTAAGTGGAGACTCACCTTTTCCAGTAAATTCAACATCTGTTGGTAAAAGAACTGGTAAATCTTCTTTCTTAACTGGAACTATTCCACACTCATCACAATAAACTACAGGTATAGGACAACCCCAATATCTTTGTCTTGAAACTAACCAGTCTCTTAATCTATAATTAATTGTTCTCTTTCCTCTACCTTCTTTTTCTAATTTATTTATTATTCCTTCAAATCCTTCTGAAGCATCTAATCCATCAAATTCTTCTGAATTTATCATTTTATTATCTTCTGTAATTACATCTATTATATCTAGATTATATTTTTCAGCAAAATCTCTGTCTCTTTCATCATGTGCAGGAACTGCCATTATAGCACCTGTTCCATATTCAACTAATACATAGTTTGCTATCCATAGAGGAACTTTTTTTCCATTTAAAGGATTTATAACATATCTACCTATAAACATACCTTCTTTTTCTACATCAGCTGCTGTTCTCTCTATTTCTGTCATAGTGTGCATTTTTTGAACAAAAGCTTCAACATCTGCTTCATACTCAGTACCAGCAACCAATTCTTTAACTAGTTCATGTTCTGGAGCAAGTACCATATAAGTAACTCCATAAGTTGTATCTGGTCTAGTTGTAAATACTGTCATAGATTTGTCAGTTCCATCTATATCAAATACTAAATCTGCTCCTGTACTTTTTCCTATCCAGTTTCTTTGCATTATTTTAACTTTTTCTGGCCATCCATCTAATGTATCTAAATCATTAAGTAATTCTTCTGCAAATTCAGTAGTTTTAAAATACCATTGTTCCAAGTCTTTCTTTAATACTGTTGATTTACATCTTTCACATGCTCCTTGAACAACTTGTTCATTTGCAAGAACAGTCTCACAAGAAGGACACCAGTTAACATAAGATTTTTTCTTATATGCAAGTCCATGTTCTAAAAATTTCAAAAATATTTCTTGAGTAAATCTATAGTATTCTGGAGTTGAAGTTGCTACTTCTTTATCCCAATCATAGCTAAGCCCTAATAAATTTAATTGTTCTTTCATTTCTTCTATATTTTCCATTGTCCATTTATGTGGATGTATTCCATGTTTTATAGCTGCATTTTCAGCTGGTAAACCAAAAGAATCCCATCCCATCGGATGAAGTACATTATAACCTTCCATTTTTTTGAATCTTGCGACAACATCGCCTATAGAATAATTTCTAACATGTCCCATGTGTATCTTTCCAGATGGATAAGGGAACATTTCTAATGTGTAATAATTAGGTTTTTCAGTTTGTGCTGTATCCATTTTGTATTGGTCATTATCTTTCCAAATTTTTTGCCATTTCGATTCTACTTGTTTAAAATTATATACGCTCATATTTTGCCTCCTGTTTTTAGTTGTGTTCAACTACTTTGTTTAATATTATTTACTTATAATTTCCAAATAATTCTTTGAAAATAAAAAATCCTCGTCACTAAACTTGCGTTTAGGGACGAGGATAAATCTTCGCGGTACCACCCTAATTAGCCTACTTTTATAGACTCTCTTAGATAGCTTTTAATCCAGCCATGGAGAATAGGTTTTAATCTAGTAAGTTCAAAGTTATATAATATTAGTTCTCACCTTCCACTAACTCTCTGAAAAAATATAATCTTTTACTGCTCTAGTCTATTCAATTCAATACAATTTTTGAAATTTTCTAACTATAATAACATATATTATCATGTTTATGCTAATGTGTCAATATCTATATAAGGTGCATCTTTCCATAATTTTTCTAAATTATAAAATCCTCTATTTTCCTCATTAAATACGTGAACCATTATATCTCCATAGTCAAGAAGTACCCAAGTTTGAGTTCCTTGTCCTTCTTTTCCTCTTGGTTCTAATCCTAGTTTTGCTAATTCATCTTCAACATTATCAGCTATAGCTTTTACTTGTCTTTGAGAAGATGCTGTAGTAATAACAAAATAATCACATAAACTAGAAACTTTTCCTATATTTATTATAACTGTATCTTGACCCAGCTTATCTTCTATGGCATCATATGCTATTTTTGTCATTTGTTCCACTGTCATATAAAATTTCCTCACTTTCCTAATTTAAATACACTTAGTTATTCTAACATATTAATACGATTTTGTAACATAGTCAACTTTAATTTTATTAATATGTTTGCCTTTATATAAGATTTTTATAATAACTTTTCTTTAATTAGGTAGTTTCTTGCCATAACAGTTCTTGGATGTATTTCTTCTTTTTTATTAATAACAAACATTAAAGTATTATTAAATGAAGTTAAAAGTGCTTCGTCAAGCTTACCTTCATAGGCTAATTCTCTCAATGTATCTACAACTGGAAATTTTCTTCCTTCTTCAATTAAATCTGCTATGTAAATTATTTTTTCTAAAAGAGACATATCTTCTCTTCCTGTTGTATGGTATTTAATTGCATTTATAATATCTTCATCTTCTATACCAAACTCATATTCACATATGTATGACCCTATCACACTATGTGATAGAGAGCGGTTTCCATCTTCTATTGGGTCTAAGTATATTTCATACTTATTAACATAATCCTCTACTTCTTTATCACTTAAGTATTTCGCACAATCATGAATCATCCCCGCTATATAGGCTTTTTCTTTGTCACATCCATAAATTTCACACAATTTTACAGCACATTCTGCAACATTTTTTGAATGGCTAAGCCTTCCTACTGGTAGCATTTGATTTAATCTCTGGTTAATATTCTCTAAGTTCATTTAATCATCTCCATATTGATATAGTTTATTTTCATACAAATAATTTTCTACATTTTCGGGTACTAAGTAACGTATAGACTTTCCTTCATTTAGCTGTTCCCTTATATATGTGGATGATATATCCAATGATGGAACGTAAACTGTTATAATGTCAGCATTATATTTTTTAGTCAGTTTCTCTATAGTTTCTTGTGACCTTAATAAGCTAATACCTGGTCTAGTTGCAGCTATAAAAGTAGCTAACTCAAAGTTTTTCTTTACATCTTTCCACTCTTCAACACTACAAATAGCATCTGCCCCTGTTATAAAGTAAATATCAGCATTTTTGTATTTTTTCTTTAAATATTTTAATGTATCGATTGTATAAGTCCTTTTATTTCTTTCGATTTCTACTTTTGAAACTAAAAAATCTTCATTGCTTTCAGTTGCTAGAAGTGTCATATTGTATCTATCATACTTATTTGTAGTGATACCTAGTTTATGTGGTGGATTTCCTGATGGTATAAAGATAATTTTGTCAATCTCATACTTATCTCTAATAAACTCTGCTGTTGCTAAATGAGCATAGTGTATAGGGTCAAAAGTACCTCCTAATATACCTATTTTGATTTTGCCTTTATGGCGATTAAATTTCTCTAGTTTTTCAGTATTTTTCAATTCTGCCTTCTGAACTAGATTTTTACTTCTCATATTTTGTCTCCTTTTAATGTTATAATACTATTGTACCATTATTTTTTATTTCTTAAAGCTTATAAATTATTTTTTTTGGTATATAATCATATTTATATGGTAAAAAACACTTTAAAAAATAATTATTTAACATAGTTTCACTTAACTTTTTAATAAAAATAACTTTTTATTATTTTGTCTTAATTTAGATTAAATATAACGTATAATTATAAGTTTTTTATTAAATTTTATTAGTTACTTTTGTTAATATAATTACATATAAAAAAGGAGCAATTATGAGTATAATTACAAAAATAGAACAACAAAAAAGAAATGATGATAGAGTAAATATTTATGTAGATGATAAATTTTTTATTGCTATATTTAAAGAACTTGTTTATACATTTAATTTAAAAAAAGGAAATGAAGTAAATGAAGAGGAATTAAAATCCATTTTAGATGATGAGATGTATATAAAAGCTAAAAATAAAGCATTAAATATTTTGTCTCGTGCTGACCAGTCTGAAAAAAAAATGAAAGAAAAACTATCAGCAGATTTTGAAGAGGATACAATTGATAGAGTTATAGATTTTCTTAAAAATTATAATCTGGTAAATGACAATATATTGGCTCAGAAAATAGTTAATACCAATGTTAATTTAAACAAATGTGGCAAAAACAGAATTAAACAAAATTTATATAATAAAGGTATTGAAAGAAGTGCAATTGATGAAGCAGTATCAGAATTAGACAAAGATACTGAATTTGAAAATGCCATGTATCTAGCAAAAAAAAGATATGAAAGGGTAAAAAAAGAAGATAAAAAGAAAATATATCAAAAAATTTCTCAACATCTTTCCTATAAAGGCTTTGATTATGATATTATTAAAAGAGTTTTAAATAAACTTTTAAATTTTGATGAATCTGATATATAAGTATATTTTTAAATATACTAAGGAGGTAAATTATGAAACTAATTATTGGTGGTTTAAGCTTTTTATTAGGATTATATAATATATATCAATTATATAGAGAAGATAGTATGAGATAAGTATTATTTTATTAAAATATAATACTTATTATGGAGGGAAAATCAAATGAAAAGTCAAGAAAGATTTAAAATTTTAGACGTTGATGTTTATCTACAACCATTTGAGTCTGACATAAAAAAAAGGATGAAACACTATGAAGATGTAAAAGCAAAAATATTAACTAGCTGTGAAGATTTTAATTCTTTTGCAAATGGTCATCTTTATTATGGATTCCATCAAACAAATGATGGATGGTTTTATAGAGAGTGGGCTCCAAATGCAGATAGTTTATCATTAATTGGTGACTTTAATAATTGGAATAGAAAATCCCATCCTCTAAAAAAAATAGATTCTGGTAATTGGGAAATTTTTATACCTGATAAAAACAGCTTACCTCATAAATCTGAGGTAAAGGTACAAGTCACTACAAATGGGGAAACATTTGACCGCATACCATTATACATAAAGAGGGTAATCCAAAAGGATTCTGGTAGCTTTAATGGGCAGATATGGCAACCAAAAACTCCATTTAATTGGACTGATAATGAATTTGATTTAAAAAACATAACTTTCCCTTTAATCTAC
Source organism: Clostridioides sp. ES-S-0001-03 (assembly GCF_020676075.1). Classification (NCBI taxonomy): domain Bacteria; kingdom Bacillati; phylum Bacillota; class Clostridia; order Peptostreptococcales; family Peptostreptococcaceae; genus Clostridioides; species Clostridioides sp. ES-S-0001-03. The sequence goes on from NZ_JACVWJ010000004.1 coordinate 333,425, forward strand.
GAATGTCATATAGGTATGGCTACTGAAAAAGAATCTATTGGAACTTATAATGAATTTACTGAAAATATACTTCCTAGGATAAAGAAAGCTGGATACAATACTATTCAACTTATGGCTATCATGGAACATCCATATTATGCTTCTTTTGGATACCAAGTTTCAAACTTTTATGCAATTTCATCTAGATTTGGTACTCCTGAAGACTTAAAAAACCTTATAAATACAGCTCATTCAATGGGAATTGCTGTTTTATTAGACTTAGTTCACTCTCATGCTGTAAAAAATACTTTAGAGGGAATAAATGAATTTGATGGAAGTGAACATCAATTTTTCCATTCAGGTTCAAAAGGTAATCACCCTGCTTGGGGAACAAAACTCTTTAACTATGGTAAGCCTGAGGTAATTCATTTTTTACTTTCAAATATAAAATTTTGGCTAAATGAGTATCATTTTGATGGTTTTAGATTTGATGGCGTAACCTCAATGCTATATCATAACCACGGTCTTGGAGTTTCATTTGACAGTTATAAAAAGTATTTCAGTGCAAACACGGATATGGAAGCTATAACATATCTTCAATTTGCAAATGAATTAATAAAAGAAATCAAACCTAATTCAATAAGCATTGCAGAAGATATGAGTGGAATGCCTGGAATGTGTATACCTATAAGAGATGGTGGAATTGGCTTTGACTATAGATTAGCAATGGGAGTACCTGATTTTTGGATAAAAACTATCTCAAAATCTTCTGATGAAAATTGGGATTTAGGCAAAATGTGGTACGAGCTTACTACTAGACGTCCTGGTGAAAAAAACATTGGATATTGTGAATCTCATGACCAAGCATTAGTTGGTGATAAGACAATTATATTTTGGTTAGCAGATAAAGAAATGTATTGGAATATGGAAATAAACTCAAATAATCATATTATTGATAGAGCCATGTCTCTAAACAAATTAATTAAATTAGCAACATTTTCTCTAGCTGGTGAAGGATACCTAAATTTTATGGGAAATGAATTTGGACACCCTGAGTGGATTGACTTTCCACGTGAAGGAAACAATTGGAGTTATAAATATGCTAGAAGACAATGGAGTCTTTCAGAAAATGATAACTTAAAATATAAACAACTATTGAACTTTGATAAATCTATGCTTGAACTTACAAAATACAGTGATATTTTTGCACAGAATAGTTATGAACTTATACATATAGATAATGATAAAAAACTTTTAGTATACAGTAAGGGTAAATATTTATTTATATTTAATTTCCATCCTAATCTGATGCAATCAGTAGACATATCAAAATTCCAAGACAAAAAATACAAGACAGTATTAAGTACTGATATGATAGAGTTTGGAGGAAAAACAAGACCAGAAAACTTAATAGACTACGATATCTATTTTACTTCTACTCCTCCATCTTCTAAAATACCTATTGCATCTCTCACAGCAATAGTATTTTTAAATAATATTATCTAGATATAAATAACTACTAAAAGCCAAATAACAATTTTGATTTTAATACAAAATGTTATTTGGCTGATTTATTTTCTTGCTAATTAATTATTTTTTATATCTGACATTATAACTTCCAACTTTTAATTTGTGGAATTATATTCATCTTAACAGTCTGTGCCTTTAGAGCATTTCTAAATTTTTCAGTAGATGTATTTTTAAACATTTTACTAGAAGCACTTTTAAGATTTTCTATAGAATCCCAGTGTTGTATCATAATCCATTTTTGAGTTTTTTCATCATATAAAAGCTCAGTATCAATAAAGCCCGATTGAACAGAGTGAAAATTTATTTCTAAATCATTTACAATCTCTACAAATGCATCTTTTGATAAATTCTCTTCCACATTAAATTCTACTATTTCTGTAATAATTTTCATATACAAACCCTCCTATTTATCTTTCTTACATCATAACAAGAAGTAAATTAAAGGTATTGTAAAAAATCGACAATATAATTATAAATAGTTGTACGTTGTGTTTTCTTTAATAGTTTTATTCTCTTTAATAAATTTAATTGGCGATACTCCTGAAAACTGTTTAAATTCTTTAATAAAATGAGCTTGGTCATAATATTCATTTTCATAAATTAAGTCAAGAAAGTTATTATTTTTAGAGCTATAAATAAGCTGATTACTTACCATTTTAAATCTATATATTTTCCTTAGTATTTTAGGTGTATACCCAGTATATTTTAAACAAGCTCTTTCTAAAGTTTTAATATTTATGTTCATCTCATCACAAAACAATTTTATAGTGCTATATTGATTATTGTATATAAATAAATCTAGGAGATTTATCATCTTATTTATAACCAAATTTTCATCTAATACAGATACTAATATTTTTTCTAAATGTAAAACTATATCTTCTATTGATAATATTTGATTTAATGTACTTTCCAATTTCCCAACAAAACCTTTTGATACTTGTTTTAAGTCAACAAGTTGACCCTTAAACTCTGAAATTGGTATCTTTAAAAATGGATAGAGCCCAAATGGATAAAAAGAAATACCCATCACACGTATATTTCCACGTTGAATAACAAATCCATGCTTATCTCTTATTCCATTAAAATGTATATTACTTGCATTATAATTTTGATTTTCAATCTTATATTCCATAACATCAGAAAGATTAATGATAATATCTATACTATCTGTAGGTAATAACTTATTATTTAGCAATATATTTGATTTTGTTTCAAGGTACCAAATAAACTTTACCCAGGGTTTTAAACGAACATTTCTAACTGCATACCTTGTAACTGATAACATTGTAATTAACCTCTATCCTAAATTTTTTTATCATTATATACTTTATCTTTATATTATACAATATAATTTATCCTATCAAAAACTTAATCTATTCCATATCTATCTTATACATTTTTTTAATGCTTTAGAAATAGGAAGTGCTATTATAAGACCTATTAACACCTGCATTAAATTGCCTGGTATTGAAGTAAGTGGAATTATAAAATTACCATAAAGTATAACCTCTGTTACATAATATCCAAACAACATCCAAATTGATGAAACTACTACTCCTATTACATTAATCAAAAAATTTTCTCCATTCTTGCCATTTGCCCATACAATCTTTCCAAGTAAATACCCCATAATACCTCTAACTATAAATGTAAATGGAGCCCATAGAGTCCACCCAGATATCAAATCAAAAAGAGCCATCCCAATAGCACCTGATAACGCACCTTTTTTACTTCCAAATACTATTGCTGATATAAATAACATTGCTGTTCCTAAATGTACAAGACCTCCATTTATAGATATTGGCAATCTTATATTTATAAACTTGGTTGCAACAAATACTAACGCTATTAATAGTGAAGTTTCTACCAAATCTTTTGTTGTAAATTTCTGTTTAGCTGTAGCTTCCATGCCACATCCTCCTTTTATATTGTGACTAAAAATAATATTTATTAAATAAATCTACTAAACTTCCATTTGTATTAAATTCTAATGCTTTTAAACTTTTATCCAATACATTTAATATGTGAACTATTTTATCAAGACTAGCATTTTCCCCCATATGACCTATTCTCAAAATAGCATCCATATATTGATTTAATGATGTTGCAACAAGTGTATTGTAATTTTTAAGCATATAATCAGTAAGTTTTAATGCTCCTATACTTTCAGGTATTTTTATTGCTGTCACTGTATTAGAATATCCTTCTTCTAAAAACAATTCTAAACCATATTCTTCAACAGCTTGTCTTACACTAGAAGCTATTTTCTCATGTCTACTTAATACCTTTTCCACACCCTCTTCTAGTATATTGTCTAAGGCTCTATCAAGACCCATTATGTCACTTATTGGCATTGTATAAGGGAAATATTTTTTTTCGTAATATCCTTCCCATATACTTAAATTACAATAAAAACCTACTATGTCTGTTTTTCTATTTTTTATACAATTTTTTGCATCTTGACTTATACCAACTATAGTAAGACCTGCAGGTGCAGAAATAGCTTTTTGAGAACCGCCTAATATTACATCTATTTTAGATTCATCTACATTTAACCTTTCACCCACCATACCTGCCACAGAATCCACTACAGTTAAGATTCCATATTCCTTCAATAGCGGACATATCTCACTTACATCATTTAATACACCTGTTGGAGTATCACAATGAACCACTGTTGCATATTTAAAGTTATTATCCTTTTCTAAAAACTTTCTTAACTCATCAACATCTATACTTTTTGTATATTGACTTGAAAAAAGCACATACTCTCCACCATACATTTTTACAAAGTCTTTAAATCCTTCTCCATATATACCATTGTCAATTACAAGAACTCTATCACCCTTCTCTGTCAGTGAAGCACAAGCTGCTTCAAGTCCCAATATTCCTTCACCACTTAATATGTAAATATCATTCTTTGTACCAACTATATTTCCAAACTTTTCACATGTCTTCTTATAAAACTCAACAAAATCAACATCTATATCTGGGTTAGTTGTTTTCTCTGCTCTTATTAGCCTTACATTTTCTCTAGTTTCTGTTGGTCCTGGTGCATAATTAATTTTATTATTCATATATATCAGCTCCTTTTTATTTTCTATACGATTATTATACAAAATTTTCATTTTTCATGGTACAATTTTATATTTTTTTAGAATTGTACCAATACATTTTTTTCTGATAACAATCTTCTGAACATTAAACACACTATCACTTACAACTTAAATTGATAAGTTATATTAATAAGAATTTTATAACAGTAAAAACAACAAAATACAGGACATATGAACATTTAAGCCACTTGCCCTGTATTTGTATATTATTAACCTATTTAACTCTATTTTTATATCTTCTATAATCCTGTTTAAAAATTAAATATAGCTTTTTATATATTTTTATTCACTATATCTTACTCTATCAATAAGAGATTCTTTGTTAAAGCTTCTTCCTATTAAATAAGTTGTTATAAATTGAGCTATAAGGATAAATACAACCATAAATAAAATTGGTACTATTGGTAATGCATATGTTGCATAAGATAATCCAGTTTTTCTTAAAAATACAACTGCAATGTATCCTAATATACCTCCAAAGACAATACTTCCTATCATCATTCTAGAAGTATAATATATAGCTTCTGAATTAAGCATTTTTACTAATTGTCTATTAGTAAGTCCAATTGCTTGAAGCATACCAAGTTCTTTTTTTCTAGTAACTATACTAGTTATCATTGTATTTACAAGATTCATAAATCCAATAACACCTATTATACCAGTTAAAGTATAGCCCATTATTTTTATAAATGAAATCATCATCTTATTTGATTCTATTCTACTATCTAAAAAATCCGCTTCTAAATATCCATTAGATTTAGCAATTTTCTTTATAGCATCTTTAACTTCTTGATATTTTCCTTCTTCAGTATATATTCCAATGGTACTTGTTGTATCATATTTCAAAGCTCTATCTATAAAATCTTTTCCTATACCAAAACTTGGAGTTCCCATAGCTATTGCTTGAACTTTAAATTCTTTTTTTATCTCTTTATCTCCATCATATAGAGTTAATTTTATTTTATCTCCAGCCTTTACACCCATTTCTTTTGCTGTATCAAGGTGAGTAATGACTATTTCGTTTCCTGTTTGTAACCCTTCAAAATTTATTTTTCCATCTATTAGGTTTTTATTTAAATCCTTCACATCATTTTCATTTATGCTCTGTAAAAGGTCATGTTTAAACTCAACATTATAATCCTCCATCCCAATTTTTACAGAATTTCCTAATTCAGTTTTTTTGACTCCTTCTATACTCTTTACTTGGTTTAAAAAGTCTTTACCTAATGGATTATTCATTTGTAGAATATTCAAATTACTTTCAGGATTCTTGTCGCTATCCATTTCATATCCAGTAAATCTAACTTCTATATCATAAGGAAAATGCTCTCTAGCCATCTTCTCAGCATTAAAACTTTCTAAAGCAGTAGATACTGTTATAAATATAGTTCCACTTAACATAAGAGATGTCAGTGTCATATAAGTACGCTTTTTATTTCTTTCTAAATTTGCTTTTGATAAATTCTTTAAATTTATATTTTTATGTCCTTTTCTATCATTTTTACCACTTATTTCATTTCCAGTATATCTTACTGCATCAACTATAGATACCTTTGAAGCTACTTTCATTGGTTTCAAAAGTGATAAAACAACAGATATAAAACTTATTACCACAACCAATAATAGCACTGGTAATTGTGATGATTTTACATCTACATCCATAAATGATTTTATTATAATATTTGCAAGTGCATAACCTAAAATTGTTCCTACTGGTATTGCTATTCCTGCTAATATAAAGCCTTCCTTAAACACTATTGCTTTTACTTGTTTTTTAGTTGCACCAATTGCTCTAAGTTTTCCAAATTCTTGTACTTTAGTAACTATTGAGATGTAGAATATATTGTATATTACCAATATACTAGACAATACAATTACTAAGCCTATAAGAACTCCTCCTATCATTGTTTCACTATCTGGTTTTAAAGCATTTATATAATTTTCATTTACAAGTATATTATTAGTATCTAATCCTATATCATTTGCAATCTTATTTAATTTTTCTTTTGCCTGTTCTATAGATAAATCACTCTTATCTTTTAATTTAACATATATATTGAAATCTTCTTGTGACATATCTCTAGTATTTTTCATATATGTTTCTGATATAATAGCAGAATAATTCTTTCCTGCTTCATATATTTCACTAGTTTCTAAGATTCCAGTTATTATAAATTCTTTTTCTATTCTTTTGTCGCTTTTATAATCATCATAAGGTACTTTTATTTTTTCACCTAATTTTTGACCATGACCTAATGCTTTTAAAGCTCCACTATCTAGTACTATTTCATTTTCTTTTGTTGGTAATTTTCCTTTTATAAATTCAAAATTATTTAATTTTAAACCCTCTTCATTCATATATGATAATGAAATGGTTGTATCATCTTCTAGCTTCTCAACACCCACTCCATTCATTTTTCCAGCTAGTTCAATATCTGCATGATTACTTAATATTTCAGCTTGTTTTTCATTTACATTTGCTAATACTCCTTGATAATTGCCTGAATACTTTATTGTATTTTCCTTTTGATATTCTCTTGTATCGACAATATAAATACCTATAGATGAAAGCATCAATGTTGAAAGTATTATAGTTATTATTATTAATATACTTTTTGATTTATTTTGTTTTACATTACTTTTTGCTATTTTAGTAGTATTAATCATTTTTGTCACCAACCTTTGACACCTTACCATCCTCTATAAATATAACTCTATCAGCCATTTGAGCTATACTATCATCATGAGTTATCATAACCAAAGTTTGACTATATTTCTTAGACATAGACTTTAGTATACTCATAACTTCATCTGATGTTTTGGAATCCAAGTTTCCAGTTGGCTCATCAGCAAGTATTATGGCTGGTCTTGTTGCCAAAGCTCTTGCTATTGCTACTCTTTGTTGTTGACCTCCTGATAATGTATTTGGTAAAACATCGTGTTTATTTTCAAGCCCCAAAGATTTTAAAAGGTCTTTTATAAATTGTTCATCCACAGTTCTACCATCTAGACCGATTGGTAATACTACATTTTCCCATACATTAAGAGATGGAATTAGATTGTAGCTTTGAAATATAAAGCCTATTTTTCTTCTTCTAAATACGGCAAGTTCTTCTTCTTTCAATGTAAATATGTTTTTATTATCAATGTATACCTTGCCAGATGTAGGTATATCGAGACCACCTATCATATGTAACAATGTACTTTTTCCAGAACCAGATTTACCTATTATAGCTACAAATTCACCTTCATTTATTTCTAAATTTACATCATCTAAAGCTTTTACTAAACTTTCTCCTTCTCCATAATGTTTTGATAAACTTTCAGTATATAGTATTTTCATAAAATTATCCCCTCACTCTAAGTTATGTTGCTCCTTAATCATCTACTTCTTAATTTGTGGAGCTGTTTATACTTATATAATATATGTAGAGGATTACATTCTCCTTTCAGTAAACATTACATAGTTGTAAGAAACAAAGAAAACTTACTTCCTTTTCCTAGATTAGAAGATACCATGATATTACCACCTTGTTCTTCCAAAATTTTTCTACTTAAATACAATCCTACACCACTACCTTCTATAGATTCAATTTCTTCATCTGTTCCTCTATAAAAACGTTTAAATATGTTATTAAATTCATTTTTTGCAATTCCTCTACCATTATCCTCTATTATGATTTTAAAATAGTTTACAGTCTCTTCTATGGATATATTTACTTCTCCATTTCTTTCTGTATACTTAACAGCATTGTCTAATACATTAAAAATACTTTCCTCAGTCCATTTTTTATCGTGAGGTATAATTCTACTATTAAATTCATTTATTTTTAATGTTATATTTTTAATTCTCGCTTTAGGAGTTATACTTTCTATAGCATTTAAAATAGTACTTTTTATGTCATTATCTTCTTTTTTTATGCTTATCATACTAATCTCTAGTCTTGATATGTTAACTAAAGAATTTATTAAATTTTCCAATTTATTTATAGAATTTTTATTAGTTAATAAAAACTCATGTGCTTCATCTTCGTCTAAGTCTTCTTCTATAAGTAATGTATTATATAATTTTAATGATGCTAAGGGAGTTTTTAATTGATGAGAAATGTCTGTTACTAATGATTTTACACTTTCCTTTTCTTTTTCTAATTTAATAAATTTTATCTTTAAACTTCTATTTAACTCATACAGGCAATTGTTAATCTTACTAAATGTACCCTCTTTAAAATACTCATTATATTCTACCAAATAGCCAGAATTATCTAACTTGCTACCTTCTTTTAAATAATTTTCTTGTGCCATTTGCTCCACTATAAAATAAATCTTGCTTAATCTTTTGTTTATGTATCTTATAAAATAATATATTATTCCTGTAACGGCTATAAACATTATTAAAAAAACAAAAATTGATTCTTTAAAAAAAGATTTTAAATATATGCCAAAGTTTGTATCATTTGACATTTTATTTTCTAGCCCATATCCAAATTTTTCAAGTGCTTTTTCTCCAACCTCTGCATTACTATAGTCAAAATTATAAATAGACTTTACTATATCTACCTCATCATCTGGATATTTTTCAATCAACATACCTGCCATACTTTGAGTATTTTTTATTTGATGTTCATATAAAACATATAGTCTATTATATTCAAAAAATATAAATGCAAGTGTTACCACAAGCATGGATAAAATAGAATATATAACAGCCTTTTTCATTATATAGTCCTCTTTAATACTAAAATTTTCTTTGGTATTTATATCTTTTAACATTTTTTTATACTCCTTTCACCCCATATATATCCAACTCCTCTTACTGTTTTTATATACTTAGGTTCAGAAGGATTCTTTTCTACTTTTTGTCTAAGTCTTCTTATATTTACTGCAACTGTATTATCATCTACAAAATTACCACTACTATCCCATAAAGATTCTAATAGTTGTTCTTTGGTCAAAGCTTGCATTGAATTTTCCATCAAATATCTTAATAGTTTAGTCTCTGTTTTACTTAAAATTATTTCTTCTTCCTTGTCATCATTTTTTATAATCAGTTTATTTTCTATATAATAAAAAAACAAATCATCACAAACCAGTAAAGTGTAATTTTTTACTGTGTTTACCCTTTTCATAAATGCATTTACTTTTGAGATTAATACCATCAAACTAAATGGCTTTGTAATATAATCATCTGCACCTAAATCATAACCTGTAACAATATCCACTTCTTCATCAAGTGCTGTAAGCATTATTATATAAACATCACTTTTCTTTCTAATCTCCTCACAAAAATCAAACCCACTTCCATCTGGTAAACCTATATCAGAAATAATTAAATTTATATCCTCTTTAAAAAAAATACCTCTTGCCTCTTCTATACTAAATGTATTAAAAACATTGTATCCCTCTTTTTTTAATTTAAAGCTAATCCCTCTATTTAAAGATTTATCATCTTCTAAAAGTAATATATTATTCATGTTTTTCTCCTCCATTATTATGTATACTAGCTAAATTATATCATACTAACTAAGCCATTTTATTTGACAATTTATAAATATTTTTTAATCATCAAGAAGATTTTACACACTTAGATAATAAAATAAACATACCAATAATAAGTTAATAATATATTTGTTTTTAATCAAGGGTACAATTATTGATTCGATATTACTATAAATAAAAAACAAAGGCAATCCAGTATTTAAACATCCAATTACCTTTGCTTAGGTTTGTATTTTATATAATAATTAATACCTATTTATCAATAAATAATTATTAATTCTATTTTATTATTGATTTTATTACTAATTTCATTTTACTTTTTTATTTTTTAAATTTATCTGATTATTATTGAATAAGTAAATTAAAACACTCGAAGCTACAAATATAAACATACTATCTTTGATACCTAAATCGCCTGTTTTAGGAGATTTCTCTTTAATTTCTGCTTTAGATGCTTTTATATTAGAACTTTCTCTAGCTTTCATTTTATCTAAATTTTTACGTTTATTCTCATTTGAGTTTTTAGTATCCTCATTATTTGCACTGTCTTCACTATCATTTAAATTATCTTCATCACCATTTAATACTAAGTTACTCTCATTACTTTTAATTATCAATTCTTCCTTAGTTTTAATGCTAATTCTTCCATCTACACTCTTGCAGATTTCTTTTTTATACTCTATATACTCAATTACTGCGCTTTCTAAACTTCCAAAATCTTCTAACATTGGTTCTTTTGATAAGCAAGGAAATTCATCTCCACCTAGTGCTATATAATCATTGGTTGCAACTGTATACTCTTTATTCATGTCAAGTGATTTTCCATCTTTCATAATACCAGTTATTTTTTCTCCTTCTTTCTGCTTTGGGTCAAAATAGTATGAGATTCCACCCACTTGTAAAAAGGCTGAATTTTTTTCTGGATACAGTTTTACTCCATGTTCTAAAACACTTTTAATTTGTTCTCCTGTAAGTTTTTTAGTAACTATAGTATTGCTAAAAGGGAATACATCTGCAATACTTCCTATTGTTATATCCCCTTTTTCAATTGTATCTCTTATATTCCCCCCATTAAATAGCGAAATATCTGCTTTAGTTTTATCTAATAAGATATCACCTATTAAATTTCCTAGATTCGTTTCTTTTGTCCTTACATTTTCATATGAGCCATCTAGAGTATTTTTTGTTACTCCTATCACTTTATCTAAAACTTGTTCCTGCTGTTTCTTTATTTCACCAATCTTTTCACTTATGTTAGAATCAAGCTTATACTCTAATGCTTCTTCTTTTTCAATTAATCTTGCTGATTTATTTTCTATTTTTATATGTTCTGTATCATTAGTATCCAATGTTAACTTTACTTCACCAATATGTTCTAGATATTGCCCTGTGCTTACAATCAGTGTATCACCAACCTGTTTACCATTTTCAAACTTAGTATGGCTATGACCATCAATAATTAAATCAATACCATTAACTTTATTTGCTATATCTATACTATTTGGCTTACTTAAACTATTAGTTCCAATATGTGATATTGCAACTATTACATCAGCACCTTTTCTTTTTAATTCATTTACTTGCTCTTTTGCACTTTCTATAGGATTTCTAAACTCTAATCCTTCTACATTTTTAGAGCCTGTCTTACTTTTTGTTTCTTGGGTTGTAAGCCCAAAAAATCCTATTTTTATACCATCTATTTCTTTTATATCATTACTGTCAAATATGTTCTTATCATCTTCAAATATATTTGATGCTAAAAATTTTAAAGTTTTATCTCCTGAATTAGCAATTTTAGATAGCTCTAATAATCTATCCTTTCCATAATTGAAGTCATGATTTCCTGGAGTAATATAGTCATATCCAACACTTTTAATTAATTTAATTGCATCTTCACCTTTATTCATATTTACTATTGGTAACCCATGTAAGCAATCTCCTGCATCTACTAAAATTGAATTTGGAGTTTCCTTTTTTAATGTAGCTAGATTACCTATTTGTATATATTCATCACCTTCAGCATATCTTCCATGTATGTCATTAGTGTGAAAAATGGTTATTTCTTTAGATGAGTTTTCTATTTTGTGCTTAAAGTTATTTAATTGTTCTACACTTTTATAACTTTCTTCAAAACTCTCTAGTCCATAAGAAATAAAACTCTGGCCTGTTGTAATTAGAATTATAATTACTAAAATTAAATATCTTCTAATTTTCAATATAAGTTATCCTCCTAAAATTAGTTTCAGCTTTAAAATAAGACTCTTATTTTAAGATAAAGCTTTTTAGATAAATATTAGAATATATGAAGTTAATCATTTCGATTTTAATATTTATCTATCAATTTAATTTTGTCCATATCCAACAAGTTTTAATCTAGTTACATTTTTTCACACTTATATTTTCATTTATTTTATATGTATTTTTTAGAACCTTTTTAGCTGGTCTCTTTTAAAAGTCCATTGAGGAACTGTTAAATCCCCCTCAAAATTCAAGTTATACCAAGGACTTAAATTTGGTTGTTTACGATTAATAAGAAGCTGAGTTTGTTGAGCAGGCATATAACTTTGAGCTATCATAAAGACCTTTTCTCCGGTTTTTTCATTTTCTGCCATATCCATAATTATACTTGCATGTCCTGGACTGCCTCCAACTATAAAAACATCCCCTATTTTCATATCATCAAGTTGCACAGGTTTTAATTCTTTTTCAAGTGATAAAGTGCCTGAATAAGCAAATACTATATCCATAAATTTTCTAAAACTATCATATGATGTTGAATATTCACTTGCTTTATACCAACTTGAACCACTATCTTTTACTGAAATCCTATATCCTTCTGCCCATTTTGAATACTTAGCCTTAAAACCATCCACAAAGTCAAAGCTTATTTCATCATATCTCTTATTCTGATACAGGTATTCTGCTCTCATAAGCATAATTGCATCTGCACATTGATGCAAATCTCTATCACCAATATTGACATCGAATACACTATCATAGATACCTTTTGATTCCTTAGTTCTACCATCGTAATACTTAACTTTCTCACCATAATTTTTCAACTTAGTATTCCTCAAAAAACTTTCGAAGCTACCTTTTTCTACATCAACCCTTTTAAATCCTTTTGGTGGCTCATACCTATCTTTTAATATATTTTCATCTTTATGTACTACGATAGATTGCTCTTCTTTTTTAGAATTTTGAATATGGTTAGAACCTTCAACTGTTTTTTTACTTTCCCCATTACTGCATCCAACTAAAGTCAACATCATCAATGATAAAATAGTAATTTTCTTTGACAGTTTCATTAGATTTACCTCCTATAAATTTTTCAAAAATAAATGCAAAGTTACACTTATAGAGTTCTTGTATACTATTATACAAAATTTCTATTTACTAATATTTCTTGACTCAAATGCACATTTATTGTTGTATTTAATGTTAAAATAATTATAATAGGATATCATAATAAAAACAAACAACAGATTTGTGTTAATTTTAGAAAGGGGAAAAAATGATAGATTTAACTTTACTTGGATGTGGTGGAAATGTACCCATGCCACATAGATTTTTGTCTTCTGTATTCATGAATTATAAAGGCAGAAAAATACTAATTGATTGTGGTGAAGGCACTCAAGTATCTATGAAGTTGAAAAAATGTGGCTTTAAAGATATAGACTTGATTTGTATAACACATTTACATGGTGACCATATATTTGGACTTTTAGGGCTTCTATCAACGATTGGAAATAGCGGTCGTACAAGTGATTTAACTATAGTTGGTCCTATTGGAATAATTGATTGTATTCGTTCTATGAGAAATTTAGTAGAGTACATACCCTATACTTTAAAAATTATAGAAAATCCTCAAGGTAGTTTTTCTTTAGATAATGAGTATTTGAAAAACATAGAGATTTCAACAATCCATTTAGAACACTCTATAGAGTGTATAGGATACAGTTTTAATTTTAAACGAAATCCTAAATTTGATATAAATAAAGCAACTCAAAATAAAGTTCCTAAAACAATATGGAAAAATCTTCAGGATGGTCAAAGTGTAGTTTTAAATTCAAAAAAATACACTCCAGACATGGTTTTAGGAGAACCAAGAAAAGGAGTTAAAGTAAGTCTTACAACAGATACAAGACCTATAGACTCAATACCTAACTTTATAAAAGATAGCGATTTATTTATATGTGAAGCTATGTATGGTGATGATTTAGATATTTCAAAAGCTGTCAAAAATAAGCATATGACTTTTAGAGAAGCTGCAAACCTTGCAAAACTAGGAAATGTTAAGCAACTTTTATTGACACACTTTAGCCCATCATTAGATATGCCTAACATGTACTTAGAAAATGCTACTAATGTTTTTGAAAATACGATTATTGGTGAAGATAGACTTAGCTTACACTTAAATTTTGATGAATAATTAATTTTACAGCTTTAGTAAAAATTATACTTAATAAAAATTTAGGAATGAACTTACCTTAGATAAAATTATTTTAGGGTAAACTCATTCCTTTAATATTTATTACTGTTATTTAATTTATTAATAGTTACTTAATTATTAATAGTTATTTAGATAAAATTATTTAGATACATTTCCAGCTACATTTAATACATCCCAGGTTCTTGCAAATGGTGGAGCATAACATAAATCTAACATCCCAAGTTGACTTGTGGTCATTTTTCCAAAGATAGCAGCTGCCAACACATTAGTTCTTTGAACAGCATCTTTAAAACCAGCTACTTGTCCACCTAAAATAACTTTTGTCTCTGCATCGTAAATAAGTTTTACATATATTTTATTTCTTCCAGGATAATAGTGAGTTTGATTATAATCAGAAATAAATTTGGATTTGAAGTTTAATCCCAAATCACTAGCTTGTTTCTCTGTAATTCCAGTTGAGGCAGCCTCCATATCCATAACCTTTATACAACTTGAGGATAGAGAACCTTGATAAGAGACTTCTTTACCTGCTAAGTTTTCTCCTACTATCCTACCTAATTTATTTGCTCCAGTTGCTAAAGGTATATATGCATTTTCATTACTCACTATATTCTTTATAGTTGCACAATCACCAGCAGAATATATATCTTCAACAGAAGTCCTGCCATATTCATCAACTACTATAGCTCCATTTTTTAATGTTTTTATATTTGTATTTTGTAAAAATTCCGTGTTAGGTTTTACACCAGTAGCAATTATCACAACATCTGTATCTATTGTGCCTTTATTTGTTATTACTTTTTCCACTTTATCTTTTCCAGACAATTCTACAACTATCTCATCCAAATGCAATTTTACATCGTGATTTCTTATTTCATCCTCTAAGACATCTGTAATTTCCTTATCAAATACTTGTGGTAATACTCTCTCTTCCAATTGAACTACATGTACATCTTTACCTAATTCTTTGCATGCTTCAACTGCTTCTAATCCTATAAATCCAGCACCTATTATTGTTACTTTTTTTATTTCTTTTCCACTTAATAATTTTTTTAGATATTCTCCATCATATAGGCTTTTTAGTGTAGAAACATTTTTTAAATCTATATTTTTTATAGGAGGCAGAATGCTTCTTGCCCCAGTTGCTATCATCAATTTATCATAGTAATCTTCGTATATCTCATCTGTTTTTACATTTTTTATTTTTATTTTCTTAGACTTAGTATCAACTGCAACAACCTCTCTAAATATATTTAAATCAATGCCCGATTCTCTAAGTTTTTCAGGTGTTCTTGCCAATAAATCATTAGCATCATCAAAAAAACCACCTACAAAATATGGCAACCCACAAGCTCCAAAAGACACTATTTCAGTTTTTTCATAAACTACAACCTCGTATTCAGGTTTAATTCTTTTTAATTTCGCTGCAGCACTCATACCAGCTGCAACACCACCAATTATTATTACTCTCATTTTATCTCTCCTTAGACGTCTAATTAATTTCTCTACTTAGTTTAAACTTTTCATTTAATATCTATTCTATGTATATATTTTCATGATAACTTTAGTTATTTTTTTAACATCTTTTTATTTGAAATCAAATTTTATAAAAGTTGTTCTTACATCCATTAATCTAATTCAAAGTCTTTAAACATATATTATACCCCCTTTTCATCTATTTAATCATATTTTGATAAATTAAATTATTTTATTCTATCTCGGTAAATTGTGATATAATATTGACATTTTTTTAATATATTGATATCATTTAAGCTTAGAAAAATTTATTTTTAGACAAAGGAGAAAAAATATTGGAAAACTCATTCTTATCACAATTTCTTATGATTACAGATTTTAAAACGATTTTTTTCATATTATTACTTATAGGTATATTTTTTATTGTTAGACAATTTGAAAAGAAAAAAATCAAATTTTCATTGAGAACAATATATGCTACAATAATTGGTCTTATATTGGGAATTATTATTCAAGCTTTTGCTGGTTTTCCTACTGATACAACTCAAATTACTTGGTTACAAGAAGTAAGCAAATGGTATAGTTTATTTGGTTCTGGATTTATGGACTTATTAAAAATGTTAGTAATACCTTTAGTTTTCTTATCAATTATAAAAGTAATTATTAACATGAAAGATAATAACCTTGGAACTTTGACATTTAAATCTTTAGGAATGCTCCTTATTACTACGGCTATAGCAGCAATTGTTGGAATTGTTGTTGCAAACACGATGAGATTAGGAGTAGGAGCTGATTTATCCAGTTTAGGTGGAAATCAAGAGCTTAAGGAAATAAACTCTCTTGTAGATACTTTAAGAGGATTATTACCATCAAATCCTGTAATGGCTATGGCAAATGGAAATATTGTAGCTACAATAATATTTGCTACATTTATAGGTACCTCAGTAAAGAGATTAAGTAAAAAACATTTTGAAACTATAAATCCATTTATAGATTTTATAGAAGCATCTTACAAAATAATTGTTAGTGTATCTATGACTGTTATCAAATTTATGCCTTATGCTGTAGTTGCACTACTTGCTAATACAATAACTTCACAAGGTATTAGTTCAATAATTTCTGTTTTATATTTTATATTAGCTCTTTATATATCAGTTGCAATATTATTTGTTATACATTTAATTTTTATAACTTTAAATGGTCTAAATCCTATTACTTATATAAAAAATTCAACTGAAGCTCTACTTCTAGCATTTACTTCACGTTCTAGTTTGGGAACATTACCTGTTACAATAGAAAGTTTAGTACAAAATCACGGAGTTGATGAGGGTGTATCAAGCTTTACAGCAAGTTTAGGTGCAAACATGGGTATGAATGGTTGTGCTGGCATATATCCTGCTTTAATGGCTGTTACTCTTGCTAATATGGCTGGAGTAAATATGGATATCAGTTTTTATGTTATGCTGTTAATTGTTATAACAATTAGTTCACTTGGAATAGCAGGTCTTCCAGGAACTGCTACAATAGCTGTTTCAGTTGTTATTTCTGGAGTAGGTCTTGGCTCTTATTTCCCACTAGTTGGTGGAATACTTGCAATAGACCCTATACTAGATATGGGACGTACAATGATAAATGTCAATGGTGCTATGGTATCTTCAATTACTGTAGGTAAGTCACTTGGAAAAGTCGATAAAGAAGTATTCAATAAGAAAAACATTTCTTAAAAAATATTATAAAAATAAATGGCTAACATAGTACAAAGTTAGCCATTTATTTTTTATTTTATTTACAAAATGGAAAAAATTCTTTTGTAAGGTTTTGAGGATATACAGATATAAAAACAAAGTCATAATCTTGAGACTTTGCATATTCTAATATATCTCCATCATAGTATCTAGGGTCTATCATATCCATAGTTGAACAAACAGAAGAAAAGAATGCTGCTGTTGGTACAATTAATGAGTCCTTAACAAATAACACTTTTAATCCTTCTGGATTTTCTATATTTTTAATTTTAACTAGTGGACGATTCCCCAATAAGTATGTAAAATATTTATCTGATTGTCCATCCATTAAATTAAGGTCAGCATTAAAAGGGTATGATAATATCAAACTCTCTTCAAACCTTCCTTTTAATTCAAATTTTTGAGATTTAGAATCTGTATAGTATGTATAATTCGTCTTAAATTTAGGATAAATTAGTGTAAAATCATCTATTCCACCATATAAAATTCCCGTCTTCCTTCCCATAGAACCAAGAAATGACCTAGGATATACAATCGAATTATAGTTTTCTTTATCTCTATAATAATAATTTTCATCTAATTTCATGTTATATTTTTTATTAAGCTGTTCAATCAATTCTCCAAATGCCCAAAAAGAAGTCTCTACTTTCCAATGGTGGTCTGTTTTAAAGAATAACTCATCTTTTGAAATACCACTTTTTAAAATATTTTTTCTAAAATCTATATAGTCAACATTATCATTTTTTAGTTCATTTAAAAAATTATCTGCTGTCTCATTACTATAGGAATAAGGTATGCCTTTAGGAAACTGTGTTACTCCTTTTATATATTTATCTGGAGTCATTAAATAAACTAATTTAGTATTTTGTTTATCCATTTCCTTAGAGAACTTACTTACTCTGTCTGACAATAAATCAACTTGATTTGGAGATTTAGCAAAATATGTGTAATGCATTTTGCCAGAAGTATCTTTCACAACACTAAACTTTGAAAATTCATTTTTACCCATTAGTTTTTGCAAATATCCATAAGTTTCAATAAAAGTATTTTTATATATCACTTTGTCATTTACTGTATTATCAATAGACGATATAGTATCCTTTAAACTATTCTTATCATTAATTGATTTTTTTATTTCTTGTATCATATCTTTTCCAGAATAACAGATATTAGAGATAGAGAAGGTGAATAAAACAACTAAGAATATAATTGTAGTTATTAGCCTTACTTTAAAAAATCTATTCATACTTTTCCTCCTCAGCTAAAAATTAAAGTAAATAAATGGATTATAACTTCCAGTTACTAAATATGTCACAGAAATAAAGAACAATAAAATAGAACAAATTGGATAAAATAAATTAAATAATGTACTGTATTTAGCTTGTTCAACAACAAATTTATTAACTTTTTTTGCAATAGGTACACTAAAAATAAATGCAAATATAAAGAAAATCAAATATTCTTTCAAGAACATATATGTATAGTCACTCCACATAACTCCACTTGCACCAAACATAGCTTTAAAATAGTTATATGCTTCATTTAAATTTGGAGCTCTAAACAGTACCCATCCAAAGTTTACTACTAGTAAAGTATAAATATGTTTTATGAGATTATGATTTTCAATCTTTTCAAACATTATAAATCTCTCTATAATTAAAAAAACAAAATTCAAAATCCCCCAAATCACAAATGTCCATTCTGCACCATGCCATATTCCAGTAAATAACCATACTATAAACATATTTCTAATCATAATGTCTTTATTTAAAACTCTAGAACCACCAAGTGGAAAGTATATATAACTCTTAAACCACATTCCTAAAGAAATATGCCATCTTCTCCAAAACTCAGAAATTGATTTTGAAATATATGGGTAATTAAAGTTTTCTTCAAATTTAAAACCAAACATAAGACCTAAACCTATGGCCATATCTGAATACGCAGAAAAGTCAAAAAATATTTGTAAAGTATAAGCTATTGAACCAAGCCAAGCCAACGATGTAGCTATTGAACCTTGACTATTCATAGTGTAAATATAATCTGCTACTATTGCCATATTATTAGAAATTAATATTTTTTTACCTAAACCAGTTATAAACCTACATGTTCCAATAGAAAATTTATTCCATGTTTCTTTTCTGTTATGAATTTGTTCTGCAACACTTTCATATCTAACTATAGGCCCTGCTATTAATTGTGGGAAAAAAGCTATATATAATCCTACATAAAAAGGATTCTTTTGAACTTCTCCATGTCCACGATAAACATCTATAACATAAGACATTCCTTGAAAGGTAAAAAATGAAATACCTATAGGTAAAACAATGCTTGGAATCGCAAGTTCTGTGTTAATAAGCGAACTAATATTTCTTAGTGCAAAAGCTAGATATTTAAATATAAATAGAACACCTATATTATATATACACATCAAAATCAAAATAATCTTTACTTTTACTTTACTTTTTCTATATCTGTCTACTATCAAACCAAATATATAATTCATTATTATAGAAGCTATCATAATAACAACAAATTTCGGCTCTCCCCAGGCATAAAAAAATAAACTAACAATAAGTAATATCATATTTTGGATTGTCCGATTAAATCTAAATAAATAATATAATACCAAAGTTATTGGCAAAAAATAAAATAAAAAAATCAAACTTGAAAATAACATGTTATACCTCCTCTCTTTACTCAGTTTTTAAGTGTTTTTTCCAATATAAGTATATCCCTAAGCATATTGCTAATAAGGATATAAATAAAATGCGAATAAAATTTACACTATTATTCATAGCATTTACTGTTTTCATATTTTGTACGGTTGGTGATTGTTTAGGTGATACTAAGGTATACGGAACACCATCTTTATCTTTTTGATTAATACTCCAAGACTGAGTCAATACTATCTTCTTTCCAACTTTAAACTTGTCATCAACATTAACTTTTAAAATAATTTCTCCAGGTTGTACTTCATTATTTAATGTTAATTTACCTTCCTGAGATATATTTACATTGTTTTGTTTTTCTACAAATGAGTACTTAATTTTTGAACTCTGTTCCAGTCCTGACACTTTATATTGACTTATACTTTGACCCAATACAGGTATTTGTACTTCTTCATCACCAATTATTTTAATATTATGCAAGGATTCAAGTTGCTTCTCTAAAAGTAAAGATACTTTTCTTATAGTAATAACATTATGTTCTTCACTAGATGGAATAAATGTGATTCCCCACCCGTTAATATCTGATAGAACATCTGAATCTAACATGACATTATTTTTATCATTTATAAAACTGCTAAAATTCACATAAATTTTTCCCTCAAACTCACCTGGTATATCTATGCATCCATCTTTTATTTTATCTGAATATATTATATTTTGATTTTCAATAAATATTTCGCTACCTTCTTTTAACTTAAAGTCAAGCGTATCCTTACTTTGTATGTTTAAATTAATTCGCTGAGGACTTTTATTCTTATTTTGAATCTCAATATAAAAATTATGGAATACATTCCAGTCATCTTTTATATTTTTATAAATATATAGATAACGTTCTTTATTATTTTTAGAACTATCTGTCTCTATTTTTATACTTGTATTTTCATGTATAATGTTAGCACTTAAATTACTTTCCACCTTTTTAAAAGATAAATCTAAATTTTTATTACTTATTCCTGAACTTGTAAAAGTACTGTTTATAAAAAAAATAAACACTAAAATAAAATATTTTAAATAACACAAAAACACTTTTAAAATTTTCATTTTATCTCTCCTAAATATATTTCATTGGCTCAAACTCATCTGTGCATTCGTCTTTCTTTTCATTAGGTTTTGAAATTATAATTGTTTTATGTTGTAATATCCACTCCATCATTTCCTCCCTTAAAAATAAATTTTGCATTATACTATCAATATTATTTACTTTGTATAAAACACCCCTCATATCGGCTTTACCTTCACATAAATCACACTCAAGTATAATATTTTCATTAAGTTCTATTTCTATTTTTTGAGGATAAATATCTTTATTTTCAAAACCTAGTAATACATACTGATAATTAAAATTTACCAGTTTTACCTTACCTATATTTTCTATATCACTTTGGAAATCTGTATTAATTCTTGGACTTCTTCTCGATAAAGTTTTAGATTTTTCAATACGTTTTTTTACATTAATTTGCAAGTCATCAAAAAAACCTAATTGATTAGATATTGTCATTGGCAAAGTCGGCACCCTATCATGAACAATACACATCCAATTATCAAATTGATTGTCTTCAATGTGTGTAATGTAACATGCATACTTCCACTTTGAGTTTATTTCCACAACATTAACTATCTTTGCCTTCATACTAGCTATATATATTTCATTTCCTGATTTTTCTTTAAACTCTACCTCAAATTCTTCTGGAGAAATATACTCTGGATTTTCCAACAAAAACGCAAATCCATTTTCTGATATATCAATTGTTTTTGAAGAAAGAATGTACGAATTTTGCTTTAGTTTAAAATCAATTTCAGCAACATAACGCTCAGATTTTCTTAATTGTTGTCTTCCTGATATAAACAGCATGGCCATAATAAGATTAAAAAGATTTCCAATTAACCAAAACAGTACGACTGAGTATGTCATTGAATTCATTTTAAATATTGATATAAACATCTTTAAGATTCCTATTATAGATAGCACTATGTATATAAAATATGGTGCTCCTTGCAAAACCTTATATATTCTTTTTTCTTCTGCTTTACTCTTATTGGTTACTGAAAATTTATTCTTAGATATTGCAAATGTTTCAAGTATTACTGCTGGCATTAAAGACTGAAACATTATAGTTTCATATATATTAGTCCATCTTGTGTTTCTTATATTTTGAGAAAATATTTTAAGGGATAAACTACTTAAAATATACATAGGTAACCAAAATATCAATACTTGAAGTAATGTGCATTTTACAACAATTACATTAAAGACTGAAAATAAAATGGGAGCCATTATATAAGTAAAGCGTTTTATACTTGCATACCAATAAGTAATTGAAGAAATATAACTTATTTTCTGCCAAAATCCTAAACCTTTTCTAAACAAAATATTCAATCGTCTACCTGTCTGTATGCATCCACGTGCCCATCTTTCACGTTGTTTAATAAGGCTTTTTAAATCTATTGGAGATAATCCTGATGCATGTACTTCTGGAATAGCATAGCATCTATATCCTTTACTTTGAATTAAAATCCCTGTTGCAAAATCTTCTGTGATAGAAAAAGTATAAAATCCTCCAACTTCATCTAAAGCTTCTCTTGAAATAACTGTATTACTACCACCATAAATTACAGAATTGGTTTTATTTCTAGCTAATTGAATATCTCTATAAAAATAATCTTGTTCATTTGGAATTCTACCTTCAGAGTGTAAATTAAATTGAAATAAATCTGGATTATAGAAACTTTGTGGTGTTTGCACAAAACCAATCTTTTCGTATTGTTCTTTTTCTCCATCTTTTTTAGCCTGTTCATTTTTTAAAAAGTATGGTACTGTATCAATTAAAAAATCATGCATTGGTATCATATCTGCATCAAATGTAGCAATCAAAGGAGAGTTTGTATGCTGCATTGCATTATTTAGGTTTCCAGCTTTGGCTCCTTCTCTTTCTGTTCGAGTTATATAATTGACACCCATTTTTTCTGACAGAAGACGCATTTCTTCACGATTACCATCATCACATATATATATATGTACCTTTTTCTTATCAGGATATTGCATATGAAGACATCCATTTATTGTTTTTCTTACCAAGTCAACAGACTCATTATATGTTGCAATAAATACATCCACAGGTGGATAAAGTTCTTCACTTATAATTGGCTTTTCAGGATACTCAATATTAGACATTCCATAATAATGTACAAACATTTCCATCATCCCTATTAACTCCACTGAAAGTAGTATTATCGCACAAATTAATGCAAACATCCCTTCTTCTTTAGGTATTGTATAAAAAATTCTCCACAATATATATATAATATTAGTAATAATAGTTAAGGTTATAAGTACCTTTTTTGAATTTTTCTTCATCAAATCACCTCTTTCCTACTAGTGCATTCAATATATCTTCATCCCAAGTACCTTCAACTTGATTATATATTCCAAATCCAGAGGCAAGTTCCCAGTAAGCCCATGAAAAATTTCGTTTTTCAGCCTCTTCTCTTACTGCTTTTATCCAAGCTACTCTTGAAGCTTCTGGTGCCTCTTTTGTTATTCCAAACTCTCCCAATAAAACTTTTACATTATTTTTATTAGCCCATTTCTCTACTGTATCAAATCTTTTCTTTAGATACTCAAGTTGTTCATTTGTTCCTTCCCAAGTAATATTGCTTAAGTTCTCAAACCCTTTATGATAGATATTTCCTTGGAATGCAAAATCATTTGGTTCATAATAGTGAAATGAAACTACTATATTAGAGTTTTTAGGAATATTTAAATCCTTTAAATAATCAATTTGGTAGTAATTGTATGGACCCACTATAATTGTCCTTTTAGGATTAGTTTTTCTAATTATAATTATAGCTTCTTTAAAGTATTCATTTAGTAACTGTGGAGATAGGCTTTCTTTAGGCTCATTTAATAATTCAAAAACCAATTTTTTATCATATTTTTGATATCTATTAGCTATTTGTTGCCATATTTTTAAAAACTTCTCTTTATTAGTTTGTGGTTCTTTCATAATGTCTTCAAAGTGATGTAAATCTAACACAACTACTAACTCTTTATCCAAAGCATACTTTATATGCCCATCAATCTTTTTGAAGAATTCTTCATCAATTTTATAATCATTAGAATCTGAGGTGTAATCAGAAAATCTTACTGGTATACGGACTGTATCAAAACCTGCCATTTTTATATCATCAAAATACTTATTTGACATTTTAACATCCCAAGGAAAATTTTTTGGTGATTCTAACGCATTACCTATGTTTATTCCTCGTTGCATTGTAACTTTATCACTATCTCCTCTTATTATAAAATAAAATCCAATAAAAGCTATACTCAAAAAGGCTGCTATACTAATACCTATTCTTTTTATGTTCCTCTCCCCCTAACTTATTTTTTGTATAATATTACTTTACTAGTTTTAGTCTATCTTATAGAAGCTTTAATATCATTAGTACCCTATTATAACAAATTAAATTATATCATGTTATCTCTAATTATGCTTCTTTATAAATTTTATTCTAAATATACTTTTAAAAAAATATAAGGCAGTATATCTTAAAATAACTTTGATTATTTCTCGATATAATGCCTTATATTTTTTATAACTTATCTAACAAATCTAAAACTTGTTTTTTGACCTTATCATATCCAAAATTATCTAGTGAATATCCAAGCTCTATATTTCCGAAACCTTTAATTTCAGCATTTTCTTTTTTATTTAATAGAGTTTGCATAAGCTCAACTTCTATATATTCTCTTCCCTTTTCTTTTTCTAACATAGTAAATAACTCAAAATCTTGTATGCCAAATCTTAAGTTTTCCATTCTAACACTTCTAACAGGCTTTAAATCTTTTCCAGGATAAACAAAGAACATATCTCCAGCTTTCCAAATAGGGAATTTGTAACTTGCGTCTTTCCAAGGGTCTTCTGTCCATAAATTATAATCCCATCTTAAAAATCCATCAAGACCAAAATAATAAGTGTACCACCCTATTATTCTATTTTCTACAAAAGGAGAACTTATAAAACTATTTGGTTTTTCTGGGAAACAACAAACAAACCAAGTCAATATTCCACCTTTATCATGCATTTTTTTCTTTAGATTTTCTATATCTTTATAATTTTGAATAGTAAGTTTTAAATTTATTGACATGTCATCAACTTCATCTTTAGCTCTATCTAAAAAGTTTTGGTCATGAGTTGCTGATTTATATTTAACTTGATGAGTACTTACAGTAGAGTTTATAAATTTGATACACTCTTTTACAACCTCTGGATTATTTGGTTCATCGGCTATAATTCTGATGCTATCCCATAGACCACATTCTATTAAATGATTTAATACTAATCCTATATACTCTTTTAAATCATCTGTATTATTTATGAATTTAAACACTTTGTCTTTTTCATCAAAGTATCTTACTCTTATAGGGTCTTTATAGCCCTCTATAGGGTTTCCAAACTCTCCAGCACACCAATTACCTAACAGACCAAATAAATCTATCTCCTGAGCCATTTTGTACTTACTAGCTATACTTATATACTTGTCCATGCTTTCAAAATTACACTTGATATTTCCATCTAAATCTTTTGAGACACCTACCATGTTGTATTCATATAAGTTTGATGGATTTTTATAGACTTTATAACAACTTTGACCTGCCCATGGATAATCTGAAACTATAACTGTTGCAACTTTTTCTCCTAAAGATGCTAGTTCTTTGAGATAATTATCTATTATCTCAAAATGTATATCAGACCACAATTCAACTTTATACATTCTAGCTAGACAACTTGGATGTTGCCATAAATCTAAAAAGAATTTACTTTCGTCCAAAGGCTTTAACACAACATTTTTTACTTCTATAGGCACATCAACTGTAAAAACTTTTTCTTCATCTTCATAACCAAAACTTTTGAATATATCAATACTTATATTAAACTTATTTCCTAAAAAATCCTCAGGTACTTGCCCTTCAATCCAAAACGTTTGAGGCAAATATTGTTCCACTAGTACATCTTTATCTCTCAAAATAGCATCATTTACAAATGCTTTTGTATCATCTTGAACGTACCCTAATATATTTATACTAAAATTATTTTCTAATCCATCAGGCACATTTAGACCTAATCTTACTCTATTTCCCAAGCCTTTCCATGATATAGCACTACTACCATCAATTGTGCAATTAAATTCTTCTGTAGCTTTCAGCATAATTTGAAATGCAAATTTTTCACCTTTAGCTACTACAATATTTAAATCCTTATGTTCCCAAGTTTCAGCTTCTATAACTGAGTATTTATTGTGTTTAAATGTGCAATCTTTCAATACATATGAAATTTCCATGGTTTAATTTCCTCCGCATCTATAGTTTTATTTTGTATTTTTAAATTAGACTATTTAACCTTTTATACCAGATAAAGATACACCCTCAACAAATTTACTTTGTAAAATTAAATAGAAAATAAATGGAGGTAAAAATGTTATTGTTGCTCCTGCCATCATTTGTCCATAATTTGTTATCTGAAATGTCTTAAGAGTGGATAACCCTACTGTTAATGTCCTCATTGCATCTTTAGTTGTTGCTATAAGAGGCCACATAAACTCATTCCATGCTCCCATGAAAGTAAATATAGCTAGTGTAATTAATGCTGGTTTGATTAGAGGTAACACTATTTGTACTAAAATTCTAAGGTCTGAACAACCATCTATTTTTGCTGATTCTAAGAGTTCTTTTGGTACTCCTAAAATAGCTTGTCTCATTATAAATACACCAAATGCAGTTGGTATTGGCATAATAAGAGCCAAATAACTATTTATCCATCCTAAATGTTTCATTATTATATAAAGTGGTATCATTGTAACCTGAGATGGTATAATTAAAGTCATTATCATAAATAAAAATAACTTATCACTACCTTTAAAATCCATCTTCGCAAAAGAATACCCTGCTAATGTACTAAATACTAAGTTTAACAGTACTCCTGAAAAAGATACTATGGCTGTGTTTAAAAAATATTGCGTAAATCCTTTTTTAGTAAATATATCTATATAGTTTTGAAGTGTTACTGTTGAAAAAGATATATCCAAATTGTACGAATTATATGTTACCTTTAATGATATTATCAACATGTATATAAATGGTACTAAGCTTGCACATGCTATAAATAATAGCAACCCATCACTCAATAATCTCTTTGTTGTTTTCATATTATACCTACCTTTCTAAAAATCTGAACTGTCTCGTTTTACAAGTTTATTTTGTAAAATTGAAACTACTGCTATCAACAAAAATAATACATTTGCTACAGTCATTGCATATCCAGAATTGAAGTTTTTAAAGTTTAAGTTAAATGCATGCATAACTATACTCATAGTAGATATCCCTGGACCTCCACCTGTCACAGTATAAACCAAGTCAAATACTTGTAACGACCATATTGTTCCTAAAAACACAACCATTATTGTAGTTGGCTTTAGTAGTGGAACTGTTATTTTCATAAATTCTTGAAGTTTTGTAGCTCCATCAACCTTTGCTACCTCATAACAATGTTTTGGTAAATTCATTATAGCTGAAATATAAATTACCATAAAATATCCTATATTTTTCCACATAGATATAAACATAAGCGTAGGAAGTGCTGTTTTACTATCTCCCAAAAGTTTAGATGATTCTATTCCAAAAGCACCTAACAATTGATATATAATTGAACCTTCTCCATTTAATAAAGCTCTCCATACCATACCAATCAAAACCATAGACGACAATACAGGTATAAATATAGCTCCTTTAGCAAATGAAGCTATTTTACTATTTCCTTTTCCTGTAATCCAAACTGCCAAAATCAACGATAAAATAGTCTGGCAAGGTACTACTATAATAGCAAATTTAATCGTATTTATAATAGATACTTTTAATGTCTCATCTGTAAATAATTTTTTATAATTTTCTAAGCCTATAAATGTTGCTGGACTAATAATATTGTACTTTGTAAAACTAAAGTATATTGACATTATTATTGGTAATACATAAAATGCCACTAAAATTATGCCCAATGGTAATATGTATATATATGGTTTAATATTTAATTTTAATTTTTTTCTTGTTGAATTTTCTTCAAACTCTCTAACTAAGTTATTCATTTTTATCCTCTCCAATATAAATATTAGCATTGTACTTATAAATACAATGCTAATTTTAATCTGTAAAGTATTTTATAACATCTTACAGCCTTAAACTTTTATTGTGCTAATAAATCATTTGAATATTTTGCAGCATCATCTAACGCTTGTTTTGGAGTTTTATCTCCTGAAATCATAGTTTGAAGTTCTTTCCATAAATATTCATATATTTCAACACCATGTGGTCCTACTACCAATGGTCTATATACATCCTTATCATTTTCAACCATTGCTTTAAATCTTTCATCACCTTGATATGGTTCCCCTTTTGTTATTGGTGCTCTTGGTATCGCTTTATGGAATTCTGTCATTGATTCAACACTTAACATATGTTGTATTAATTTATATGCAAGTTTTTTATCTTTTGCTGATGACATTAAAGATAAATGGTCTACTGCTCCAAAAGTTGCAGCTTTCTTGTCTTCTAAACCAGTTACAAATCCCCAATTTAAATCTGGGAATGACTTATCAAATACACTTGTTGCAGCAGAAGACAACATTATAGTAAAGGCTGCTTTCCCTGGTCCAAATACACTTTCTATCATTTCATTGCTATCTTTAGATAAAGAATCTTCAGGTACATATGCTTGTAATTCTTTTAAGAAATTAGCTGCTTCTAAACCACTCTTATCATTAAATTTAACTGATTTTAAATCATCATTAAATATATCTCCACCAGCTTGCCATAAATATGGATACCAGTTCCAGTTCATGTTACCAAAAGTTTTAGCTCCCCATCCTTGAGCTAATCCCCATTGGTCTATTTTTCCATCGCCATCAGTATCCTTTGTTGCTTTTTGGCAGATTCTTTTAAAATCTTCCCATGTTTTAGGAGGTTTTTCTCCTATTTTATCTAGAATATCTTTGTTGTAGTATAATACACCTGGATTTGCTGCTTGGAATGGCATTCCATACATTCCACCCATCATTTCAGATGTTTTTATGTAAATAGATTGTTCTTTATCCTCTTTAGTTGCATAGTCAGTTAAATCTTCTACTGCTCCACTTTGTATAAACTGAGGATACATTTCTGCATACATATATCCAACATCAGGGCCTTCATCAGCACTTATGGCTGTTGCAAATTTTTCTGAATAATTTTCCCAAGGAATTATCTGTAAATCTACTTCACAGTTATTTTTTTCCTCAAATTTATCTAAAATAGGGTCCCAAACTTCCTTCATATTATCTTCTACTGGTGGCATCCAAAGAACTAGCTTTTCTTTTTCCCCATCCTTTTTTGCATCTTTTCCACTACCACTTGAACACCCTGTTATAAGTGTTGTAGTCATAATTGCCACCATAGCTAGTGAACACAATTTTTTCAACATACTCACCTTAATTCCCTCCATCTTGTTTGGTTTTTCTTTTTTCATTGTAATTCTACATAATTTTACTCCATTTAAAATATTATCAAAGCATGTATTTCTTGTCTAATCAGTTTTTTCTATATATTTTTTTTTATTATAGTTTTTTTCTATAGTGCCATTTTTAATTTTATTTTTTATGGCAATCAATATAGTTAAAATAAACTAGAATTTTTTAGTGAAATTTTTAATTTGAAAGTCTCTTTTATTAAATTACAACACAAAAAATAGACCATATAATTATATGGTCTGTTTTCATCTACTTAAAAAAGTTTATTTTTTAGGTCTAAGTTCAGCTTTATCTCTTTTTATTTCTTCTAATATTTCTTTTAAATTATACTCAACACTAGAAAGCACATCTTCTGCATATTCAATTGAACCAATTCTTATCTCATTGGCTATTCTTTCAGCCCTATCAACTATATCCTTAGCTCTTTGGTCTGCTTGAACAACAGGTTCACTTGACTCTACATAGGCTTTTACTACATCTTCAGAATTTTTCTTTAATTCTTCTATATTTTCTTGATATTCTTGCTGTATTCTTTCAGCTTCTTTTTGTGCTTGTTCAACTATGTTTGTAGCATCTTGTTTAGCTTGGCTTATTATTTTATTTCTTTCTTTATTTATCCAGACTGCCTGTGTTACTTCCTCTGGTATTAAAGTTCTTATATCATTAACTATTGCTAAAACTTCATCCTTATCTACAGTGCATTTATGAGAAAACGGAATTGTAGAAGCACTTCTAAATATCTCCTCTAACTGATCAAATAGTTCAATCATTTCTAAATCTATCTTCATATATCAATTACCCCCAGTAGTTTTTTTCTTTAATTCTTCCAAAACAATTTTTGGAACCAAATTTTTTATATCAGCATCAAAGAGCAAAACCTCTTTTATTAAAGATGAACTTATAAATGAATATTTTGTACAACTTGGTAAAATTATAGTCTCTATATCTGGATTAAGCTCTCTATTCATATGAGCCATTTGAAGCTCATAATCAACATCTGCACCACTTCTTACACCTCTAACTAATGCTCCAATTCCATTTTCTTGACAGTAACTTATTAATAGCCCATCAAAAGTTACAACTTTTATATTCTCTAGATGGCTTGTACTTTTTTTTATAAGTTCTACTCTTTCATCAAAGCTAAATAGACCTTTTTTATTAGGATTATTTAGGACTCCTATTTGTAATTCGTCAAATAACTTCGAAGCCCTGCAAATAATATCTAAATGTCCATTAGTGATTGGGTCAAAGCTTCCTGCAAATATAGCTTTTCTAGGTTTATTTTCCATTTTATGCCTCCATCTTATAAAAAGTTAATGTAGTATTTCCATATTTTTTATCTTTAGTTTTTTCTAACTTACATATTTTATCTGGAAATAAATCATTAGTATCATGTTCTACAACTATTATTCCATCTTCATTCAATAAATTGGAATTATCAATTTTTTCAATAGCTTCTATAAACATATTTTTATAATACGGAGGGTCCATAAAAATTATGTCAAATTTACTATTTTGTAACTTAAGCTTATCTATAGCAGTTTTAAAATCAAGGTTTAAAATAAAACTCTCATTTTCAACCCTTGCTTTTTTTATATTAGATTTAACAATTTCTATACTTTCTTTACTAATATCTACAAAAGTACATTCTTTGGCACCTCTTGACAAACACTCTATCCCTAAAGAACCAGTTCCAGCAAATAAATCTAGAACTTCACTTTCCATTATATATGAATTTATTATATTAAATAAAGACTCTTTTACTCTATCCGTTGTTGGCCTTACATCTTCATTTTTTGGAGTATTTAATTTTAATCCTCTTGCTTTTCCTGAAATTACTCTCAATATGACAATCTCCCTTCAGCACATTCTTACATCAATAATATTTTAACATAAATTAAAATCAATTTAATGAAATTTCTTCCAATGTATCTTTAAATTTATCTATAATTTCCTTTTTAAGTGGAATATTCTCTTTCAATTGTAGATTATTATCTTCACCTAATATATATCGAGCTTCCTGCTGTGCTAATTTTAATATTTTTATATGCTTAAACAAATTTGCTACTTTTAATTCTGGAAGTCCATGTTGTCTGGTCCCAAAAAACTCTCCAGGTCCTCTTATTTCTAAATCCTTTTCTGAAATTCTAAACCCATCATTTGTTTCTTCCATTATAGACATTCTCTGCCTGCATACATCTGTTTTAGAGTCGTAAATTAGCACACAATATGACTTATGGCTTCCTCTCCCAACTCTACCTCTAAGCTGATGTAATTGTGCAAGTCCAAACCTTTCAGCATTCTCTATTATCATTAGAGTTGCATTTGGCACATTGACACCAACTTCTATAACTGTTGTTGAAACCAAAATATCTATTTCTTTATTCTTAAAGTTACTCATTACTTCATCTTTTTCACTTGATTTCATTTTCCCATGAAGAAGTCCAAGTCTTAAATCTGAGAAGTATTCAGCTCTTAATTCCTCTACTAATTCAACAGCTGACTTAGCTTCTATTGATTCACTTTCTTCAACTAGTGGACATACAATATATACTTGCCTTCCCGATTCAACTTCTCTTCTTACTAGGTTATTGTAAGCTCTATCTCTCTTGCTCTTTTCAATAGCAAGTGTTTCTATTGGCTGTCTACCTGGGGGGAGTTCATCTATAATAGAAATATCTAAATCTCCATAAAGTATAAGTGCTAATGTTCTTGGTATTGGTGTTGCTGTCATTACCAGTATATCTGGATTTATTCCTTTTAATGAAAGTCTACTTCTTTGCATAACTCCAAATCTATGCTGCTCATCTGTTATAACTAGACCAATATTATTAAATTCAACTTTATCTTCAATTAATGCATGTGTTCCTATCAATATATCAATTTCATTATTTTTAATTTGTTCTAATACCATATCTTTTTGTTTTTTTGTAAGACTACCTATTAATAGACCTACATTTATACCAAAATCTTTTAAGGTTTCAGTAAGTGAAATATAATGCTGTCCTGCTAATATCTCTGTAGGTGCCATCAAAGCTCCTTGATAACCATTTAAGACACAATTTGCAAGTGCTAAGAGAGCAACTACTGTTTTACCACTACCTACATCACCTTGAACTAATCTATTCATTATTTTATCAGAATTCATATCATTTATAATTTCATCTAATGCTCTATTCTGAGCTTTAGTCAATTTAAATGGTAAAGAACTTATTATATTCTTTAAACTTTCACTTGTTGTAAATTTTATTCCGTTTTCTTTATTTCTTCCACTTTTAAATACAAACAGTCCCAACTGTAATATAAGTAATTCTTCAAATACAATTCTATATAAAGCTATTTTTAACGATTCCTTATTGCTTGGTGAATGAATATTTCTAACTGCAAAATCTATATTACATAATCTATATTTTTCTATAATTCTTTGTGGCATATATTCTTGTATAATTAATTCCTTATCTTCAAGTACAGTCTTAATTATGCTCATAATCTCTTTATTTGTAACACCATATGTAAGTTGATACACTGGCATAAATCTACATGTATTTTTAGGTGAATTAGTAAGGTACTCTAATTCACACGATGTAAGTTCTAAGTTATTAAATCTTTTCTTAACTTTTCCAAAAACCAATATTGAATCTCCAGGTCTAAATGTATTTTTTATATAAGTTTTATTAAAAAACACTAGTTTAGCCGAACCAGTTTCATCTTTTACATCAATCTTTGTTAAAGTCATTCCTTCTTTTGGACTAAATGTATTTATATTTGATATTACTGCTTTTATTGTAGCTTTTTCATCATTCTCCAACTGCGCTATTTTCTTAAGATTGTTTCTATCTTCAAATTGCCTTGGAAAATAATACAATAAATCTTTTAATGTGAATATACCCAGCTTATTTAGCTTACATGCCTTTTTAGGTCCTATCCCTTTAACATATTGAACATCTTTATATAAATCCAACAAATATATCACCTACTACACAAAAATCCTGTACAACCAACTTTATAAAAGCTACATGGTCATACAGGTTCTTATAATCATTATTCAACTGAAATTAAGTAATAATAAAGAGGTTGTCCTCCATAATATAATTCCACATCTACATCTTCAAATTTTTCTTCTAAAGAAGTACGAAGTTCATTTGCCTGAGATTCTGTAACATCTTCACCAAAGAATAAAGTTATTATAGCAGTATCCTCATCAACCAATTTTTCAATAAGATTTGATGTTACTTCATCTACATAATCCCCTGCTGATAATAATTTACCTTCTGCAATTCCAATTATATTACCTTCTTTAACATCAATTTCATTCATTACTGTATCCCTAACAGCAAAAGTTACTTGACCTGATTTAACTGAATTTAAAGCATTCATCATAGCTTCTTCATTTTCATCTTCACTTAATTCTCCATTAAATGTTACTAATGCAGCAAATCCTTGAGGTGTGTTTTTTGTAGGTATAACTATTATATTTTTATCACTCAATTCTTTAGCTTGGTTAGCAGCCATTATTATATTGCTGTTATTTGGGAAAATAAATATATTTTTAGCATTTATATCCTTTATGGCATTCATAAAATCTTCAGTACTTGGATTCATAGTTTGACCACCTTCTATTATATGGTCAACACCAAAGTCTTTAAATATATTTGCTAATCCTTCACCCATAGAAGTAGCTATGAATCCAAATTCTCTTTCTTCCTCTAAAGGCTCACTATCATTTTCTTTTTTTTCTTCTACTTCCAATATTGTATTTTCATGTTGTAACTTCATATTTTCTATTTTTATAGTTAATAATTGACCATACTTTAGAGCTTCTTGAAGCACGTTTCCTGGGTCATTAGTGTGTACATGTACCTTTATGACCCCATCATCTCCAACTACTGCTAAACTATCGCCATAAGCCATCATTATATCTCTTATTTTCGTATCTTCTACTTTAGAACTTTCTAGTATAAATTCTGTACAATAACAGTATTTTATATCATCTGTGCTAGTACTATTCTTTGGGAAGTCTATATTTGTTGCAATATTAGTGTCTAGGCTAGTATTTTTTATTTCTATATTGTTACCTTTTATGGAAGCTAACATACCTTCATATATAAGTACAAGCCCTTTTCCTCCAGAATCAACTACACCAGCATCCTTCAGATTTTTTAGAAGGTCTGGAGTTCTTTCTAGTGAAGCATTTGATTCCTTTACAAGCATACTTAAAAACTTTACTACATCTTTTTCTTTTTTAGCAGCTTTTACTGCAAACTCTCCGCTCTCTCTAACTACAGTAAGTATAGTTCCTTCAATTGGTTTTATTACAGCTTTATAAGCTGTATCAGAACCATTTTTAAAAGCTTTTGCTAAATCATCTGTTGATAATTTACTTTTTCCCTCTATAGACTTAGCTATACCTCTAATTATTTGTGAAAGTATAACTCCTGAGTTTCCTCTTGCACCCATTAAAGAACCTTTAGATAGTGCTTTTCCGATGTCTGATATATTATCATTGTCTACTTTCGCTAACTCTTTTAAGGCATAAGATATAGTTAAGGACATATTAGTCCCTGTATCTCCATCTGGTACAGGGAATACATTTAATTTGTCAACTAAATCTTTATTGTTTTGGAGATTGTTTGCACCTGAAATGAACATCTCTCTTAACCTTTTACCATCTATATACTGAATCATTTCTTTCCTCCTATAAAATTACTTCACTCTTATTCCTTGTACATTAATATCAATTTTAGTGACTCTTACACCAGTCATCTTTTCAACTACATATTTAACTCTATCTATTATGTTATTTGCAACTGTAGATATATTTGTACCATATTGTATTATAACATAAAGTTCTATTGCTATGGCATCTTCTTCTACTTCTTCTACTCTAACACCTTTAGTAGCATTTTCACCTTTTAATAATTCTACTATTCCTTTAGATTTAGATGCTAAACCTACTAGACCATAACTTTCCATTGCAGCTCTATATGTGACTTGAGCTATTACTTGATTATCTATTTCTATACTTCCATATTGATTCATTACCTTTGCACTCATGGTTGACCCCCTTAAGTTTTTTTTATTAAAAATGTTTCTTAATTTATTTTTTACTATTTTTACTTATTTATTATATAAAATTATAATCATATCATACTATAAATATGGTATAATTTAAACCTAGAAAAGTTTTTGGATAAAATTTCTTGTACTGTCTATATATTTAAAGAAAAATAATAATTATTTTTCAAATATATTTACTTTATATAAAATTATATATATAATTTTATATGATAATGAGAAATTCTTCAATATATGTAAGGCAAATATATATTTCTATTGCAAATTTTTGTTATTTATGATAATATAAATATGTTTTTAGTCTTTAAATAGTTATCATTTTAAGGAGGTGTGCGTAGATGGCAAAAGTATGTAGCGTATGTGGTAAAGGTAAGGTTTCTGGAAACCAAGTATCACACTCAAATAAACATAATAAAAGAACATGGTCAGCTAATTTAAGAAGCGTAAGAGCGATTATAGATGGAGCTCCTAAGAGAGTAAAAGTTTGTACTAGATGTTTACGTTCTGGTAAGATTGAAAGAGCTTAATAGCCACGTTTAAAAGCCTACTTCCGAAAGTAGGCTTTTTAAATTTAATCATTTTTACTCTTTCTCATAAATTTTAAAACTATGTTTGAAATCCATTTTGGTAACTTTATTGTTACTACTTTCATCAATACTCACCCCACACTTTATAGTTAAAATTATTTTAACAAAAAAATAATAATGCTCCACATCCAATAAGTATTAATGCGGTAAGTGCTGACCAAATCCAGCCAGGAAGCAACATAGATAAAATTACTGCCATTCCTGTTGCTAGACACAGTATTCCTAGCAATACCTTAGACTTGTTATTTCTCATGGAACACCTCCACATAGAACTTGTATCTACAAATATTTTCATATTTAAGTTTATGCGATAAGTTCCTATTTTAGACCGATAAATACATTATGTAATTTTAATTTTTTATACTGGAATTATTACTATCTTCTGATGCAGATTCTATAATATCTAAAATACCTCTTTTTTTACTTAACCTTTCAGGTCCACTATATAGAACTACTGGTATAACTTTTGGGAGTTTAAAATCTTTGCTTTCTATTTCTTCAAGACTCTTTTTCATTATAAAGCTTTTCCAAATTTGCTCTCTGTATGATTTTAATCTTGGTACAATCTCAGTATCCATTTCTGTTTGAAACTCCAACACTATATAGTGTGAAATTTTACGATTTTTAGAAAAAACTTTATAAATTATATCTACTTCCTTTCCTTTATATTCACATATAAAAGATGTTTCTAACTCTATACTTTTAAGAGTTAATTCCTTTGCTATTGAGACGCTTGTAAAATTTTGAATCAAACTTAAAAAACTTTCTTTATCTGAATACAGCCTTCTATATTCTTCACGTTTTTCTTTGCTTCTTTTTAAATTCATACAATTCCTCCCAGGTTATAGATTCTCTATCTTTTGATAAAAATAATCTATAAATTTTATTTTTTAATTTTCACTAGTGATTATTGACACTTATGATTAAAATATCCAATAAAGATATTTTTTTATATTTTTATTAAAAGATATGAATTTTTATATTTTAATATATTGACATTGACGTTGCGTAAAAGTGTATATTTAATTTATAGGAGGTATTACTTATGGAATATACAGTTCAGAAATTAAGTAAAATAGCTGGTATAAGTACTAGAACCCTTAGATACTATGATGAAATCGAGCTTCTTAAGCCACTTAAAATAAATTCCTCAGGTTATCGTATATATGGTCAAAATGAAGTTAATAAGCTACAACAAATACTTTTTTATAGAGAGTTAGGCATTAGCTTAGAAAATATAAAAAACATTATAAACTCACCAACTTTTGACAGTCTAAATGCATTAAAAGAACATCATAGCAAATTACTAGCTAA
Source organism: Clostridioides sp. ES-S-0001-03 (assembly GCF_020676075.1). Lineage (NCBI taxonomy): Bacteria > Bacillati > Bacillota > Clostridia > Peptostreptococcales > Peptostreptococcaceae > Clostridioides > Clostridioides sp. ES-S-0001-03. The sequence goes on from NZ_JACVWJ010000004.1 coordinate 371,486, forward strand.
AAGAAAACAAATTGACTTACTGATAGAAAATGTAACTAAAACTATAGCATTGAAGGAGGGAAAATATATTATGACAGATTTAGAAAAATTTGAAGGTTTTAAAGAAAAGATGATTGATGAAAATGAAAAAAATTATGGAACTGAAATTAGGGAAAAATATGGTGAAGATGTAATCAATCAATCAAATAGAAAATTAAAAAATATGTCTAAAAAAGATTATGAGGACTGGCAGGATTTAAGTACTGAGATAATTAGTAAACTCAAAAAAGCTTTTAAAACTGGTAATGCATCTAATGAACTTTCTCAAGAAGTTGCAAGATTGCATCATAAATGGTTGAGTTACACTTGGAATACCTATTCTAAGGAAGCTCATGCTGCTTTAGCACAGATGTATGTAGATGATGAACGTTTTACATCATATTATGATAAAGAACAGCCTGGACTAGCAAAGTTTCTAAGAGATTCCATAGTATTCTATACAAGATAACAATCAATGTAAAGTAATAAAAAGAGTGCTACTTTAAAATAGCACTCTTAAAAAATTTTATTTTTCAAATTATATAGTTATAATCTGTGATAAAAATCTAACTTAATTTTTATTAAAAGTAATTGTAACTTTAAATAAATCTCCATCTATATCTATCTTCATTTTACCACCTTGTAGCTCTACAAAACTTTTTGCTATTGCTAGACCAAGTCCAGAGCCTTCTGTATTACGTGACTTATCTCCTCTTACAAATCTCTCCATAATATCATCTACACTAAAATCAATTTCAGTTGCTGACATGTTTCTAAGCATGATATTTACTTGTCTATCTGTTTCTAAAATATCAATATATACTCTTGAATTTGGCATTGCATATTTACTTATATTTATTATAAGATTCTCAAATACTCTAAATGTACGTTGACTATCTAATGGTAATATTATTTTTTCGCTAGAAAAATTATTTTTTATTTTCAGTGATGACTCTGCTATCTTATCATCTAATTCTAGTAATGTCTGTTTCATTAGAGATATAATATCTACATTTACTATGTTTAAGTGTACATCTCCACTATTTACTTTGCTCACTTCAAATAAATCTTCTATTAAGTGTTGTAGTCTTTGTGACTTTCTATCCAATGTATCAATATACATTTTACGATTTTCATCTGTTATATTTTCATCCTTTAGTAAATCTATATAAGTGATTATAGATGTCAAAGGTGTTTTTAAGTCATGTGACACATTTGATATAAGCTCTGTTTTCATTTTTTGACTTTTAACTTCTTCATCTACAGCTTTTTTAAATCCAGATTGAATATTTCCAAGCTCATCTTTAATAGGATTAAAGAACCCTAAATCATCTTCCATATTTGCTTCTAAATTTCCATCTGAAATTTTCTTTGTAACATCTAAAAGTTGATTGTATTCACGTATTGTTTTCTTGGAGTAATCTGACAATACCTTAAATAAAACTATTGAGTAAATTAATGCAAGTATTATTCCAAAGAACCACATACTACACATTATAACTATAATTAATAAGTTTACTGCTAAAATTATAGCTATAGTTTTATTTGGCTTTTCTTTTAAATTTGTCATTCTAACTTGATTAATAACTACTTTACTTGATTTTTTAAACCATTTTAAAAACATCCCTGTCAAAGTATTTTTTACAAAGTACTCTTTTATTCCAACGTTTAGAATATGTTTTAAAAGTACTATAAATACAAATATTATTGAGAAGATTACAAACCAATAAATTAAATTCATTGAGCTTACTAATATATTTGCCATTTTACCACTTATATCATTTTTTATTAGATACTCGACATAATTTCCATTCAATGTGTTACTTATTATATCAGTAGGATATAAAGCTACGATACTCTGTATAATAACAATAGCAATAAAAAGTAACTCTAACGGTATTCTTGTGATTATCTCAAACCCTAATAACTCTTTAGATTTTCTATATGGAAATGCTACAGCTACAATTACAACTATAGATATTATGATTTTTATAATCATTGCAGAAATTTCATAATAAGAATTATTCTCTACATTATTTATATATCTACTTATATCATCACTACTATAAATCATCCCATAATTATTATATGAGCTATATGAATTATCTTGGCTTATTACTTTAGGTACCGCATATACCAATGTTTTATTTTTTATTGGAGATAATTTATATGAGATTGAATTTCCATCTAAATCTGTCTCCATCAAATCTTCTCTAGATTTAGATAATAACATTTGGCTGATAATCTTTTGGTCTACTCCATAAGAGTCTACAATATTTACTTTTCCATCTTTATCAAAATTCATCACAAGGTAAAACCTATAATTTGCTTTTATATTTTTAATCTTTTCTTGTCTTTCCTCATCATTCATAGTTGTCTCTTGAGGCTGCTTTTTATCAGATTCCTCTTTTGAAGTGTCATTTTTTGTTGTATCCAGTGCTTTTAACTCTTTATTCTCATTAAAAAGCTCAAAGTTATTTTCTTTATCAACTAAATAGTATTTTAAGTTTTTACTTGAATTATCAATAAAAGATTCCCATTCATCAAATTTTTCATTAAAATCTGCATTAATACTCTCATCAGTGTAATAGGTTTCTGAACCTTCATATGCGCTTTTCTCTTTACTAGTATTTTTTATATAATTTATAGTTTCTTCACTTAAAAAAAGCTTCGAAGGTTGTATCATCTTACCTTCTTGTTCTTCTTTCATATTGTGGTCTAAAACATAACTTCCTTTATATATGCTATCTACAAATCCTTCTTGCTCAAATGGATTTTTAGCTCCACCTTTAGCAGCTGACTGTATAGTCGAATATTGGCTAATCATACCTAATGATGCTGATAACATAAGTATAAAGACTATCACACTGATTATATATTTTTCCTTAAATTTTTTCGATTTTATATCCAACACCCCACACCACCTTTAAATATTTTGGATTTTTTGGGTCAATTTCTATCTTCTCCCTTATATTTCTAACATGTACCATAACTGTATCTGTGTTTACAGCATTTTCATTCCAAACTCTTTCATATATTTCGTCTGCAGAAAAAACCCTTCCTGCATTTCTCATAAGTAAACTTAATATCTTAAATTCTATAGGAGTTGTTTTTATATAATTTCCATCAATACTGACTTCTTTTGTATTTTCATTTAATTCTAATCCACCTATTACAAATATACCTTCATTATTTTCTGAACTTTCTTCTTTATTTTTTATCATATTTAGATACTTAGTATATCTTCTAAGTTGCGAATTAACTCTAGCCAATAACTCTAATGGTTTAAAAGGTTTTGTTACATAATCATCCGCTCCGATGTTAAGCCCCATTATTTTATCAACTTCTTCTGATTTTGCAGATAACATTATCACTGGAAAATTATGATTTTCTCTAAGTTTCATTGTAAGCGTTATTCCATCCATTTGAGGCATCATTATATCAACTATAGCTAAGTGTATTTCTTGGCTTTCTATAATTTTAAGACCTTCCAATCCATTGTAACCTTTAAAAACATTATACCCTTGATTTAAAAGGTATATTTCTATAGCATCTGCTATTTCCTTTTCATCTTCTACCACCAAAATATTATATGAATTCATTTTAATCTCCTTTATATCAATTAATTTATAAACTACCTTTACATATATGATTATACAATATGATAGAAGTTTTTCCATTTTTTTATAAATTTATAGTGGTCTATTCTAATTATTTATCTTTGATGTCCATTTTAGAACCCTCCCTTTAATTTAACTTCAATACTGTTTTACTTTATTTATATATCTAATATTAAAGCTAAAAACTTAAGATATTATATATACTTTTCTAAAGATTTTCTAAAGATTTAAATTTACTTGTTTTAATATACACAAAAAAAGTAGGTATTATTGTATTAATTAAATCAACAACCTGAAACATAAATTTAATATCAATAAAATCTACTTTTTAGTTTTTGCATACTTATTTTTAGTTTATTTACTTTTTATAAAAATTCTTGTTTTTATTTTATAAATGTACATATGTCTTCCACTGGTTTTTTAGATGGACTTCTTAAGTTGTCTTCTGGTACTCCAAGTGCTAACATTGCACCTAAGAAGTATTCGCCTTTTTCAAACCCTGTTTCTGCCTCTAAAACAGATTCTATCTCATCTGCTGCATAGTTTTGACTTGTCAACCAACAAGAACCATACCCAAGTTCAATTGCTGATAATGTAAAGTTTTCAATTGCTGCTCCTAAACTTTGCATGCCTGGATTTCTTATAAATAACTTATCTATAGTCTCTTTAGGTGCATTTATAAGTTCTAACTCATAATAGCCTGATGGGTTGTATACCTTTGTAAAAACTAATACCAAAACTGGAGCTTTTAAATAAAATAAAGTAAAGTTTGGCACAAATTTTCTAAATCTATTAGCTTTTTCTACTGATACTTTGTCCATCTCTACAAGTATTTCTTGTTGTTTTTTAGTTATCACATCTGCTATCTTTTCCATTAAATCACGACGCTTTATAACTACAAAATGCCAGTTTTGAATGTTTTTACCTGATGGAGCTGCCCCTGCTGCTTTTACCATTTTCAAAATATCTTCATCTAAAACATCTTGTTCTTTAAATTTTCTTACACTTTGTCTTTTGTAAATAGTATCTTGTAATTCCATTTTTAAGTCCCCCTGTAGATTATTTTTTTAATTTAAAAACAAATTTTAAACTTCCCTTATTTTAATATATCATGTTCTAACAAATCTTTAAATGACTCTATAGAATAATCATACTCATCCACATTTCCAAAACCATATTTTGCATATACAAAAGGAATCCCAGCAAATTTAGCACTATTTGCATCCCCTTGAGTATCTCCAATATAGATTGGATTAGTTAGTTTATTTCTATCAATTATGAGTTTATTATTTTCACCTTTATGCAATCCAGTATTTCCAGGACACTCAAAATCTATAAAGTAATTTTCTAGCTTATGTGCTTTTAAAAAAGATTCTATATATCCTTTTTGACAATTACTTACTATAAATAATTTATATTTTTTAGATAATTCTCCAAGAGTATTTTCTATGTCTTCAAATAATTTGCCTCCATATTCAGATAAGTAATCACATTCTCTTGCAGAACATTCATCTAATATATTCATTCTTTCTTCTTCATCTAAATCTGGAAAGAAACGCTTTGCTATTTCATCAAATGAAAGGCCCATAACACTTCTAAATAATTCTACTGTAACATTTAAACCTATATCCTCACGTTTATCTAAGACCTCTTGCCATACCTTACATACTCCTTCAGTTGAATCCCATAGAGTTCCATCTAAATCAAAAATAATACTGTCTATCACAAAAAATCCCCCTTGCGTCAAAAATTATTATTTATTTATAATTATATATTAAAAAGCAGATACAATTATAAATATATTTTACTTGATTGTATCTGCTCTGTAATATAAAATCAATTATTAAAGTCCATTTTTATAAATTTCTAATTACAAGTACACATCCCTGCTCTACTTTAATTTTACAAGAATTCCCTAACATAACATTGGATATTCCAATAGGTACTGAATACTTCATATAATAATCATCCAAAGGATATTCCAAGCCAGTAAGTGTTACTCCTTTAGCATCTCCTTTTACAGCTATTACAGAAATAGTATCTCCTTTGTTTCCAAACAAGGTAAATTCTTCATTTTCAACTATATACATCTCTTCTTTATCTGAGAGTATCCTAGAATATATGCCATCTTCTTTTAAATAATATAATAGCTTTATATTTGCAAGGGTATGGTCAATTCTCCCACCTAAAGCACCAAAAAAATCAATATGGTTAGCTTTAAGAGTTTTAGCTAAAAAAAGACATAGTTCTGTATCAGTTTCATCCTTTTTAGATGGAAATTTTTCAAATTTAACACCTTGATTTCTATAGAAATTTATCTTGTCTTCTTCTACTGAATCTAAATCTCCCAAGATATAATCTGGTATTATATCCATTTTGTAGGTGTGATTTGCTCCTCCATCTGCACATATTATGCAGTCATAACATTCTTTAAGTATAATATCTCTTGTAATTTTATAATCTTCAATTTCACCATTTAAAACAATACAGATTTTCATACCTAAGTCTAAACTAATTCTTCAAGAGAAGCATTCTTTCTAAATAAATTAACTGTTTCTTGAATGTCATCACTTCCAAATATTGCAGAGCCTGCTACTATTACGTTAGCTCCTGCTTGCACAACTTCAGCCACATTTTTAGGACTTATACCACCATCAACTTCTATATCAATATTTAATCCTTTACTATCTATAAGTGTTTTTAATTCTTTAATTTTATCTAACACACAAGGTATGAATGATTGTCCTCCAAATCCAGGATTAACAGACATTAAAAGCACCATATCTAAATCAGATAGTACATGTTTAATAGTATCTATTGGTGTTGCTGGATTAAGCACTACACCTGCCTTTATTCCATGTGATTTTATATTTTGTATAGTTCTATGTAGATGTGTACAAGCTTCCTGATGAACAGTTATTATATCACATCCTGCTTTTACGAACTCTTCAATATATTGGTCTGGATTCTCTATCATTAGATGAGCATCAAATACCATATTTATATTCTCTTTTTTTAAACTTTTAACTACAAGTGGTCCTAGTGTGATATTTGGTACAAAATGTCCATCCATTACATCGATATGAAGATATTCACATCCTGCACTTTCCACTTTTCTTACATCCTCTAATAATTTTGCAAAATCTGCTGATAATATTGATGGTGCTAATTTAATCATGTTTCTAATACCTCCTACTGTTATTTTGTCTTATTTCATTTAGTAGCTGTATATAACTATCATATCTTTCTTTAGATATTTCTCCATTTGCAACAGCTTCTTTTATAGCACAATTAGGTTCATTTTCATGAATACATTTTGAACCAAACTTACAATCATTAAATTTATCAAATTCTATAAAATAATCTTTAAGTTCAACTTCTTCTATGTCTTCAAGTGCAAGTGAACTAAAACCTGGTGTATCTGCAACCATTCCACCAAACTCCAACTTTAAAAGTTCAGCATGACGAGTGGTATGTTTTCCTCTTTTTATTTTATCACTTACTACACCTGTTTGCAGTTGAAAATTTTCATCTATTTCATTTAATAAACTCGATTTTCCAACTCCAGACGGTCCTGCAAATACTACTACATTTTCTTTTAATTCATCTTTTACTTTATCTATATTTAACTTAGTGACATTACTTACAGGAATAACCTTATATCCACTAAGCTCGTATATCTTTTTAACATGCTCTAATATGTTATCATCATCTAAATCTGCTTTTGTAAGGATTATTACAGTTTCTAAATTTTCTTTTTCTGCCAAAACTATAAATCTATCTAAAAGAGATAAGTTTGGTTTAGGATTTTTTATTGCAAATACTATTAGTGCCTTATCTACATTTGCTATAGGTGGTCTTATAAGTTCTGTGTCTCTACTATCTATTTCTTCCACAATTCCCTTTTTTTCATCTTCATCAACAACACTTATTTTAACTCTGTCACCAACTAAAGGTGTTACTTTTTGCTTTCTAAATATACCTCTAGCCTTACATTCATAAAGACCTTTTTCTGTATCTACATAATAAAATCCACTAATCCCTTTTATAATTTTTCCTTCTAGCATCAAATACCTCCCTTTATAAAATTATATAAACCTATACTGTTTATGAGTAGTATATAGTGTTATTCTTTCCTATTTTTATATAATACCACATTTTTTTTAAATAACAAATCCTCCGTTTGGGCTAATTACCTGACCAGTAATAAAACTTGATTTATCAGATGCTAAAAAAATAGCACAATTTGCTATATCTTCTGGTGTTCCTAATCTCATTAAAGGAGTTTCCTCTACAAGAACATCTATCTCATCTTCATTATATTCAGATAACATATCTGTATTAATAACTCCTGGTGCTACGCTATTTACTCGAATATTTGATGGAGCAACTTCTTTAGCTAATGCCTTTGTCATTCCTATTATACCTGCTTTTGATACAGAATAATGTACTTCACAAGAAGCACCTGATATACCCCAAATTGAAGATATATTAATTATGTTTCCTTTTTTTTCTGATATCATGTATTTTAAAGCAATTTGTGAACAATAAAAACTTCCTTTCAAGTTAATATTCATCATATTATCCCAATCTTCATCAGTTATATCTGTAAATAACTTATCTTGGCTTATACCAGCATTATTTATAAGTACATCTAATCCTCCAAACTCCTTTATACAATAATCTATCATATTTTCGACTTCTTCTCTATTTGAAATATTAGCTTTAAATAATTTTACAGAAAAACCCTTTTCGTTTAATACAGTATATAATTCTTTAGCCTCATTTTCTGATTTATTAAAGTTTATTAATACATTATACCCATCTTTTGCAAATATTTTAGATATTGCTCTTCCAATTCCTCTAGAGCCTCCTGTTACCAAAACTGTTTTATTGTTTTTATTCATAAATATTTATCTCCCTTATAATTAATCTAATATTTTATACAAAACAAACTGCCCCTTTAAAGAAAATAATTTCTATAAAAGGACAGCTTTTTATTTTTAGCTACTATTTATTCTGATTTACCAATATTTCCACCAGTTCCTGATGGAGTTTCTCCAGTATTTCCTGAGTTTGAACCTCCTGAGTTATCTCCACTATTTCCGGAGTTTGAGTCTCCTGAATTATCTCCATTATTTCCGGAGTTTCCTCCACTATTTCCTGAATTATCTCCACTATTTCCAGAGTTTCCTCCACTATTTCCTGAATTTCCTCCGTTAGTTCCTGAGTTTGAACCTCCTGAACTTCCTCCACTATTTCCTGAGTTTGAACCTCCTGAGCTTCCTCCACTATTTCCTGAGTTTGAACCAGGTGTTGTTGTATCATTCTCATCTGGTGTTGTTGGAGTCTTATTTGGTGTTGTTGGTGTTGGCGTATTTGATTTCTCTGAGCCTTTGCTAACATATAGGTCTATTTCATCACCTTCTTGAACACTTGATGAACCAGAACTAGGGCTCTGACTTAAAACTGTACCTTCTTTATATACTGAACTATACTCATACTTGACAGTTCCAACTTTCAATTTATTTTCCTCTATAATTTTTTTTGCATTAGTTAAAGTAATACCTACTACATTGGGAACTGAAGCTTCGTTTGCACCTTTACTTACAACGACATTTATGGTGTCACCTTTTTTAATATTTGTACTTCCACCTTCAGGTGTCTGCGATATTATACAATTTTTATCTACCTCACTGCTATACTCTTCACTTTTTACACTTAAGGACAATCCTTCTTTTTCAACTGCACTCTGTGCTTCCTCTAATGTCATATTCACAAGATTAGGAACAGTTAAATCTTTACTACCAAATCCTCCAGCAAATAAAAATTTATATGCTAAGAATACTTGTGCACATAAGATTACTATCAAAACTGCCGCGACTACTTTTAGTCTTTTTCTAGCTTTAGGACTTTCTTGTTTTTTCTTCTTTTTCTTAGCCCTCTTACTTTGAGTATTCTTAGGCTTTTGATTCTTTTTAGCTCTCATTATCTCTTCCTCATCTTCATCGTCTTCATCTTCTTCTTCATAAAAATCATCATAATAATCTTCATCTTCATCTAAATCAGCAACTTCTATAGGTTTAACTACTTTTTCCGGAACTGGCTTTGCAAGTACTGGATTTACAGCTTTATTAATCTCTTTTTCATCAATTTTCTTCGTTGCAAAATCATCGTATTCCTTTATAAAATCTAAGTCAATATTTTTTTCTATATAATCTATATCTTCTATTAACTCTTCAGCAGTTTGGTATCTATCTGCACTAGATTTTTCTGTAAGCTTTTTTATTGTAGTTCTTACACTTTGAGGAATCCTAACTTTTTCTTCTGATGTAAAATCTATATCATCATTGATATGTTGAAGTGCTATAGAAATTGGGCTATCTCCTCTAAATGGTACTTTTCCTATCAGCATTTCATATAAAACTATACCTAAAGAATACAAATCTGCATTATTAGTTACAAACTTTCCTTTAGCTTGCTCTGGTGAAAAATAGTGTACTGAGCCTATTATACTACCAATATTAGTCATAGTTGAATTTGAGACAGCTTTGGCTATACCAAAATCAGCTACTTTTACTACTCTTCCTTCATTGGATATGAGAATATTATGAGGTTTTATATCTCTATGTATAATCCCCTTTTTATGTGCAGCACTAAGTGCCATAGCTATTTGTTTTGTTATATCCAGTGCGGTATATTCGTCTAATATCCCTTCATCCTGTATAATTTCCTTCAAATTTTTTCCATCTACAAATTCCATTACAATGTAGTGAACTTTTCCATCTTCCCCAACATCATATACATTTACTATATTTGGATGTGAAAGGCTTGCTACTGCTTCTGCTTCTCTTTTAAATTTTGTTAAAAATTCATCGTCATCTACAAATTCAGGTCTGAGTACTTTAAGTGCAACAGTCCTGTTTAATAATCTGTCTTTAGCCTCATATACAAAGGCCATTCCTCCATCACCAATCTTCCTGATGATTTCATATCGATTTCCTAAAATTGTATCTCCCACAATATCACCGTCCTAATTATACTTTTATTACTATCACCGAAACATTATCTTTACCAGAAACATCATTGGCCATGCTTATCAATTCATCACTTATATCACTAATTCTCTCATATTCGTAATCTAATATTAAACTTCTTATATCTTCGTCATAAATAAACCCAGTTAATCCATCTGTTGCAAGAAGTATTATATCACTTTTTTTGATTTCCTTCTTAAAAATATCTACAACAACCATATCATCTGTTCCAATTGCTCTAGTTATTCTATTTCTCTGTGGATGTCTTCTCGCTTCTTCTTCTGTAATAACATGAGCCATCATAAGTTCTTCAACCACAGAATGGTCTATAGTTATTTTATCAAATTTTTCATCTGTTAACAAATAACATCTGCTATCTCCAACATTTGCCACATATAAGACATTATTATACACTATAGCTGTAACTAATGTAGTTCCCATTCCTTCAAATGCTATATCTTCCATAGATTTCTTGTGCACAATTGAGTTTACATTATTATAAGCCTGTTTTAGTATATCATCTATATAGTCTATTTTTACATTATCATGCTGTAATAAGTTTTCTTTTAGAAAATCAATTATATTTTCTACTGCTAACTTACTGGCGACTTCCCCCTTTTTATGTCCACCCATTCCATCAGCTATGGCAAATATTCCTATTGGACCATGTTCTGTATCTATAACTTCTCCCTCACAATAGTCTTCATTGTTTTTTCTTACTTTTCCTATATGGGAGGCACAACTATAAACCATACGACTTCCTCCTTACATATTACTTGTATTTTCTTCTCAATTGGCCACAAGCTCCACTAATATCAGAACCCATAGACATTCTAACTGTAGCAGGTATATTATTTTTCTCTAAACTATCTCTAAACTTATAAATAAATGCCTTGTCTGGCTTTTCATATTCTCTTTCTTCAACCTTATTTATTGGTATTAAATTTACATGGCATAGCATACCTTTTAAAAGCTTTGCTAATGCCTTTGCTTCATTTTCTGAGTCATTTACACCCTTTATAAGAGAGTATTCAAATGTAACCCTTCTATTTGTCTTTTTTATATAATATCTACAGGCATCTAGTATTTCTTTAATAGAATATGCATTTGCTACAGGCATAATCTTTCTTCTTTCTTCATCATATGGTGAATGAAGTGATAAAGCCAAATTTATAGCTATTTTCAAATCAGCCAACTCGTACATTTTAGGCACTATCCCACAAGTTGAAAGAGTTATATGTCTATACCCTATATTAAGACCATTTTTTTCATTAATTATTTTTAAAAATTGTTTTGTATTTTCAAAATTGTCAAGTGGCTCACCACTTCCCATTAAGACAAGATTTGATACTCTTTTTCCAGTATCTTCTTGAATTTTAATAACTTGGTCTAAAATCTCCCATGGTTCTAAGTTTCTAATCAATCCATCCATTGTAGATGCACAGAAGTTACATCCCATTCTACAACCTACTTGATTAGAAACACAAACAGTGACCCTACTGTCATAATCCATCATCACAGTTTCTATTATATTTCCATCATCTAATAAAAACAAATATTTTTTTGTGCCATCTACCTTAGATTCTAACTTTAATTCTATATCTATATGACCTATACATGAAACTTCTTCTAATTTATTTCTCAAACTTTTTGGTATATTATTCATGTCATCAAAAGTTTTTGCACCTTTGTATATCCAAGAAAATATTTGGCTCCCTCTAAAAGGTTTTTCATCTATAGTTTTCATAAATTCCTTGAGTTCATCTTCAGTAAAGTTTTTTAATACTATTTTTTTCTCTTCCATTCTATTCACTACCTTATTCTCTTTAATTTTGCTATAAAAAACCCATCTATACCATGAATATTAGGATATATTTTTAAATATCCTTTATCTTGATTGTCTAAATCTACGTTTACTGTGTCAATTGGAGTCAATTCAAAATTATTATATTCTTCAATAAAAGAAGTAATTATATTTATGTTTTCCATATCTTGAACTGTACATGTACTATAGACTAAAGTTCCTCCAATTTTAACATATTTTGATGCATTTTCTAATATTTTCTTTTGTATAGAAGTAATATCTTCCAACTCTTCTTCTTTCTTATATTTAATTTCTGGTTTACGTCTTATTATACCAAGACCAGAACAAGGAACATCTGCTAAAACATAATCAAATTTATTTATGCTATTTTCATCAATTTCAGAAGCATCAAATCCTTCTACACATACATTTTTTAGACCAAGTCTATTTACAGTAGCTTTTATAAGCTTTAGTTTATGCTCAAAAATATCTCTAGCTATTACTTGACCTGTATTATTCATTAAAGTGGCTAAGTGAGTAGATTTTCCACCAGGAGCACTACATACATCCAAAATCAATGAATCTTCCTTTGGATTAATTACTTTCCCTACTATCATAGAACTTATATCTTGAATTGTAAATAAACCAGCCTTAAATAACTCATTATTTTCTATATTTTTTAATTTTTCGACTTTTATAGCTTCTTCCACCATAGGGACTTTCAAACACATAATACCCTTTTCATTTAATTTTTCAATAAGCTCTTCTCTGCTAATTTTAAGTGTATTTGTTCTTATATAAATACTAGGTTTTTCATTGTTTGCTTCTAATAAATCTTCAGTAAATTCTTGTCCAAAATTTTCTATCCAATTTTTTATAATCCAAGAGTTATAAGAATACTTTATAGATAAGTATTTTACACTATCTTCCTCAGTTATGTCCATTATAGTATCTTTATTTCTTATTTCATTTCTAAGAATAGCATTTATAAAACCAGAAGATTTTTTATCATATTTTTTAGATAACTTCACAGTTTCATTAACTGCTGCATAATCTGATATACTATTTAAAAATAAAATTTGATATGTTCCCATTCTTAAAAAGATTTTAACATAAGTTGACATTTTTTTTACTTTTATTTTTGAAAGTTTATTAATTATATAATCTAAGTAATATTTATTTTCTACTACTCCATAGATTAACTCTGTTGCAAGTCCTCTATCCATATCGCTTATTTCTAAGTTTTTAAAATGCTTATTTATTGCAATATTTGAATAGTTATTATTTTTCTCTATATCACATAATACTTTAAATCCAATTTCTCTTGCATCCATATAAATTTCTCCCTTTTATTAAACATAAAAAAGGGTTGTTTCTAAACAACCCACTTTATTTTTAGTCATCTCTTCTTTGAGCTATTAGTAACAATCTAAGTAATTGAAGTATTGAAACTAGTGCTGCTGCAACATATGTTAAAGCTGCTGCTGAAAGCACTTTTCTACTTTGTCTTACCTCACCCTCATCTATAATACCTAGATTTCCAAGTTGAACAATTGCTCTACTAGAAGCATTAAATTCTACAGGCAATGTTATTATTTGGAATAGTACTGAAGCTGAAAACAATAGTATCCCAATTTTTAGAAATGGTCCAGCCATAATAAATCCTAGAAATATTAAAAACCAAGAAATACTTGAAGCAAAGTTTACTACTGGCACCAAACTACTTCTTATTTGAAGAGGTGCATAACCTTTAGCATGTTGCATTGCATGACCACATTCATGTGCAGCTACTGCAACAGAAGTTATTGATGTTCCATAATATACATCTTCTGATAATCTTACAGTTTTTCTTCTTGGGTCATAGTGGTCACTTAAATGACCTCTAACCATTTCTATCCTTACATCATACAAACCATTTGAATCAAGTACTCTTCTTGCTGTCTGTTCTCCAGTATATCCTCTACGTGTATTTACTCTTAAATACTTATTTGTTGTTGAGCTCACTTTAAATTGAGCATATGCAGTGAATAATATAGCTGGAATTAATATAATCATCGTTGGGTCAAATCCCCAAAAGCCGCCATATACAGGGTACATAAATAACACTCTCCTAAAATATATTTTTATTATACATCCTCTTTAATATTCACATAACTTAAAAACAGTTTAATTACAAGCTAATATCTCTTTTCCTGTTAAAAAGCTTATAGCTTTTTCAATATCTACTATGTCTACATTAGTATTTATACAAGGTCCATTAGGTCTTTTATTAAATACTCCTAAAACAGGAATTTTTTTTATATCTTGTATTCCAGATGTTAAATCTCTCTCACATGCAACAGCTATAACAGCTTTAGGTTTATTGTCAATTATAATTTTTCTAGCTAGAGTCCCTCCTGTAGCTACAAATACTTTTACTTTAACACTTTTATTTAGCTCAGCTAATTCTCCTATATTGCATTTTCCACATTTTTTACAATTATCTATATCATTAGTAACTTTTAGTTTGCAACTATTCTCTTGAATACAATGAGGTATTAAAATTATTATATCCTCTGGATTAAAATTATATTTATTACTGTATATATATTCATTATTTAATTTTATATATATTCTTCTAATTTCACTTTTTGACATACCAAATGATGATGCAATAAAAGATATAATGGGAAATAATACACTAACAATTTTAAAATTTATTTTCATTATATTTGAGTTAACATTTTTTCCTTTAATTACTCTATACGTAACTATTGTTGAGCATAGTATTATAAGTATTAGTGATATTACTACAGCATTTATTCCTAAGGAAAATATTTGAGTCAAACTAATTATAAAAAAGTTTGCAACCCCCATTAAAATCCCTAATATTAAGACTAAGATACCAACACTTGTTAAATACTTTTTTATATCTGTCATACTTTTCACCTAACTCAATACTACACCAATTTCTATAGTATTTCCTTTTATATATTCTCCAACTAGCATTCTCTTTTTATTTGGCATCTGAATTTCTTCAATTAAAAGTACCTTATCTTTAGTACTTACTTTTATGCCATCTTTATTTACCTCAATTATTGTACCTGCTTCTTTGTTACTTTCTTCCTCTAATACTTTAGTTTTCCAGATTTTCATCGTTACACCATTATAAGTAGTATAAGCACTTGGCCATGGATTTACACCTCTAACTAGATTGTGTATTTCCTTAGCATTTTTTGAAAAGTCTATATTACCTAGTGATTTATTCATTATTGGTGCATAAGAAAATTCCTCATGATTTTGTACTTCTCTTGGAGCAGTTCCTGCTTCTATCAACTTTAATGTTTCTTTTAAAGTTTCTGCTCCTATATTCATCATTTTATCATGAAGTTCTCCTGCTGTTATATTTTCATCAAGATTTACTTCTGTCTTTAATATCATATCTCCAGTGTCTAACCCTTCATCCATATACATAGTTGTAACACCAGTTTTTTCTTCGCCATTGATTATTACCCAATTTATAGGCGCCGCACCTCTATATTTTGGAAGTAAAGAAACATGGACATTTATACATCCAAACTTAGGAATTTCTAATATTTCTTTTGGAAGTATTTGCCCAAAAGCTACAACTACCATTACATCTGGCTTTAAAGATTTCATTGTATCTATAAAATCTTTGTCTCTAGCTTTAATTGGTTGATATACAGGTATATTATTTTCAATTGCAAGTTCTTTTACTGGACTCATGCCAAGTTTTTTACCTCTTCCTTTTGGTTTATCTGGCTGAGTTACAACTCCTAGTATTTCATACTTTTCATCTATTATTTTTTGTAAACAAGGAACTGCTATATCAGGAGTTCCCATAAATACTATTTTCATCAAATCAACCCCTACTATTTTTCTATTTTATCAACAAACAGTATTCCCTCTAGATGGTCTATTTCATGACAAAACGCTCTAGCTAAAAGTTCTTCCCCTTCTAGCTCTATTGTTTCTCCATTTCTATTTAAAGCTCTAACTTTTACATAGTTTGGTCTTTTAACCTCTCCAGATTCTCCAACAACACTTAAACAACCTTCATCATCTATTTGTTCTCCAGATGTTTCTATTATTTCTGGGTTTATAAGTTCTATAAGTTCTTCTCCAATATCAATTACTACAACTCTTTTTAAAATTCCAACTTGAGGTGCAGCTAGTCCAACACCATCTGCATCATACATAGTTTCTGCCATATCGTCTAACAATTGTATTATTTTTGCATCAATTTTTTCAACTTTTTTTGATTTCTTTCTTAGTACTGGTTCTCCTATTTGAACTATTTGTCTTAAAGCCATTACACTTCCTCCTAAATTTATAATACACTATTTGGATTAATATCTATAGATACATTAATATTCTTATTAAATATCAAATCTCGTTTTGTTATACATATATATTTTATTATACCCTTTAAGAGATTAATTTCAATATTTTCATCTTTAAAGAGTATTTGCCATCTATAATTTTGATTTATTTTTGATATTGAGCATGGATTGGGTCCTAATATAAACCCTAAGTCGTTTATACCCCTTTTTTCTAATAAATAAATCAAAGATGCATGCATATTTTTTATATTTTTTATAACTAATCTTTCATCTTCACCACTAACAACTACACTTAACATGTTATTAAAAGGAGAATATCCAAATGCCTTTCTTATCTTTATCTCATCTTCATAAAAACCTTCATAATTATACTCTATGGCATGCTTAATAGCATAATGCTCAGTATCATATGTTTGAAGTACTACTTTACCTTCTTTGTCTGCTCTTCCTGCCCTTCCAGAAACTTGAGTTATCAACTGAAAGGTTGTTTCAAAACTTTTAAAATCAGGAAAATTTAGTATCATGTCTGCTGACAAAATACCTACTAAAGTTACATTATCAAAATCCAATCCTTTACTTAACATCTGCGTTCCTATCAATACATCTGCTTCTTTATCTTTGAACTTATTTAGTATTTCCTCTAATGAACCCTTTTTTGATGTTGTATCTTTATCCATTCTCAAAGTTTTTATATTTGGAAAAATACATTTTAACTCTTCCTCAATTTTTTGAGTTCCTACTCCAAATGGCTTAACATAATTACTTCCACATTCTGGGCATTCTTTTGGAATTTCTCTTTCATATCCACAATAATGGCATCTTCCAATATTACTTTTTTTATGATATGTCAAAGATATATCGCAATTTTCACATTGAAACACATAGCCACACTTTCTACATGATACAAAATTTGCATAACCTCTTCTATTTAAAAATAGTATTACCTGACTATTTTCTTCAATCGCACAACTAATTTCTCTTTGAAGTTTTAAACTAAATATACTTCTATTACCTATATCTAATTCATCTTTCATATCTACAACTTCAATATTTGGAAGTGGTTTATTGTTTGCTCTATTTTTTATATTTATAAGTTTATATTCACCAGTTTTTGCTCTATAATACTCTTCAATTGAAGGTGTCGCTGAACCTAAAATAAGAGTTAGATTATTTTTTAATGTCATAAATCTAGCTACTTCTATAGCATTAAACTTAGGATTTTTTTCAGACTTATATGATGACTCATGAAATTCATCAATTATTATCAATCCTAAAGAATTAAAAGGAGCAAATAGTGCTGACCTAGCACCAATTAAAACTCTTATCTTGCCAGCTTTAACAGCTTTATAAACGTCGTGTTTTTCTCCTTCAGATAGTTTACTGTGAAACACTCCAACTAAATCGCCAAACCTACTCTTTAATCTATCTATCGTTTGGGGAGTTAATGCTATCTCAGGAACCAAAAATATACTATCTAAACCTTGGCTTAATGCAAATTCTATTATTTCCATATAAACTTCAGTCTTTCCACTTCCAGTTATACCATGAATTAAATATGGCTTTTTATCATCTATAAACATACTTGAATTTATCTCATCAACCGCTTGTTGTTGCTCATTGTTTAATTTTATACTTTTTGATATAGATTTGTAAATACTTTTTGGCTCTCTATAATAATCTTTAAATTCTAAAGTTATTAACTCTTTCTTACTCAAAGAGTTTATACTCTGCTTTGAAGCATTTAATAAATCCAATAAATCATTTATCTCTACATTTTCATTATTTTTAAGAAAATTTAATATCTCTTTTTGCTTGCTTCCTATGCTTATTTTATTTTGTTCTATATAATCATCAATTTTATCATTTTCTAAACTCAAAGATACATAGCATACTTTCTTCTCATTTTTATGATTTTTGTATTCCCAACATAATTTTATAATTCCATTTTTATTCATTGTATATAGATAATTATTTAGATTCGCTATATATTTTAACTTATCAACCTTAATTTTTCCTTTACTACCAACTACTTTTTCTACTATCTCTCTATTTTTATCACTCAGCTTTGATATCTTTTCATATAATTCAGTCTCACTTAATCCATTTAGCTTTTCACCTAGTAAAACTACTTTGTAATTATTTAGTTTATATCCTTTTGGATATATCAAATTTATACACTCTATATAAGTACACAAATATCTATTTTTCATCCAGTAAACCAACTCTAAATCTTCTTCTCTAAATATTGGATTTTCATCTAATATATCTATGATTTCTTTAGTCTTTATTTTTTCATCTAAATTATTTGTAAGTTGAAATACAAAGGCTTCTGTTGGTTTATTACCTCTTCCAAATGGCACTAATATTCTATGCCCAACACTTATAACTTCCTCTAAAAATACAGGAATTTGATATGTAAATAAATTGTCTGTGTATATAGTATTGCTTCTAACTATTACCTTTGCATATTTTTTCATTGTAAAACTCCTACTTAAAATTAATCTACTGCGCATATTTTAACACATTTCATAATATATCAAAAAAATCTCAGCATATCTAAAAAGTTTCAAGTTATTACTAATATTAGATATATCTTAATAATTAACTATTAATCATATTTTATACTTTACAGCAAAATAAATGCTGAAAACCACAATTTAACTGACATTTGCGAGTTTTTACTCGCTAAAAGTAAATTGCAGCTTTCAGCCACTTTAGCTGTGATAAAATACACAAATATCATATTTAAAAAAGTTCTTATTTCTCAAGTAACACTTTAATCTTATTTAATATAACATTAGCTAATTCTTCCTTTTTCATTTTAGGGTACTCAGTAATATTTCCTTCTGTATCTATTATTTTTACAATATTAGTATCAGTTCTAAAACCAGCTCCCTCTTTAGTTAAATCATTTGCCACAATAAAATCTAAATTTTTCTTTTCAATTTTTCCTTTGGCATGTTCTATTAAGTCATTAGTTTCAGCAGCAAATCCAACTAATATCCTATCTTCCTTTATTTTTCCTATTTCATAAGCAATGTCATAATTCCTACTTAATTCTATTGATAAATCATCATTATTCTTTTTAATTTTTTTGTCAGAATAAGTTTTTGGCTTATAATCTGCAACTGCTGCACTTTGAATTACTATTTTATTTTCTTTTAAATTTGATACTACTGCCTCATACAAATCTTGTGCTGATTCTATTTGTACAAATTTTTTAAGGTTTTGTGGAATAGAGAGATTTGTAGGACCTGATATTAATGTTACATCAGCACCTCTAGATATAGCCTCTTTAGCTATAGAATATCCCATTTTACCAGAAGACCTATTAGTTAAATATCTTACTGGGTCTATACTTTCTACAGTTGGTCCAGCTGTAACTATTATACTTTGACCTTTCAAATCTTGCTCTTTCGTAAGATTGGCTAAAACTGCCTCTACTATTAAATCTGATTTAGCTAGTTTTCCTGCTCCAATATCTCCACATGCAAGTCTTCCACTTTCTGGTTCTATAAATTTATATCCAAATTCCTCTAAAGTTTTTATATTTTTTTGGACAATTGGATTTTCATACATATTAGTATTCATAGCTGGTGCTATTAAAACTTGTGCTTTTGTTGCCATAACAGTAGTTGTTAGCATATCATCAGCTATACCATTTGCAATTTTTCCTATAACATTTGCACTTGCTGGTACTATTAGAAACAAATCTGCCTTTTTTGCTAATGATATATGTTCAACTTCCCAAGATTTTGGTTCTTCAAACATATCTTCTACTACATAATTTTGACTTAGTGATTGAAGTGTAAGTGGTCTAACAAATTCTGTTGCTGATTTTGTCATTATAACATGGATATTTGCATTTAATTTTTTTAATTTACTTACAACATCACAAGCCTTGTATGCAGCTATTCCGCCGCTTATGCCAATTACAACAGTCTTATTTTTTAGCATGACCTTACTCCTCTTCTGAAATTTGTTGATGTTGCTCAGCGTAGTGTCTAGCTTCTTCTATCTCTATTTCTTCTTCTGTCAATAATCTATATGTTATTTTTCCACTTGCAACTTCCTTAGTAGCTACACATACAGGTTTTTCCTTAGCTTTGTTTGGAACATATGGTTCGTCTCCATCAATTAACTTTCTTGCTCTCTTTGAAACAGTCCCTACTAAGTAATATCTGTTGTCTATTTTTTCTAGTACCTCATTGATAGATGGTTTTAACATAATTATAATTCCTCCTTAAATTTCTCTATTATAATATTTTTATATCTGCTAACTTTATTCTTTTCAGATGATATTATACCTTCTATTTCTTTAGCAGATGTTTTCACATCTTCATTAAATATAAAATAATCATAATCCTTAATCATTTTTATTTCTTCATATGCACAACTAAATCTCTTTTCTATTTCTTCTTCTGTCTCTGTACCTCTTCCAACAATTCTATTTTTTAACTCTTCAAGTGATGGAGGTAATACAAATATAAATACTCCTTCTGGACAAACCTCTTTTATTTGTTTTGCTCCTTGCATTTCAATTTCTAGTAGCACATCCTGTCCTTTTTCTAAACATTCCATTATTGCTGCTTTTGGAGTTCCATAAAAATTATCATAAATTTGAGCATACTCCAAAAACTCACCTTTTCCTATCATATCTTCAAACTTTTCTTTACTTATGAAGAAATAATTTACTCCATCAACTTCTCCTGCTCTTGGTTTTCTTGTAGTAGCTGATACAGAAAGTTTTATTGTATCATTCTCTCTAAGTAATTCTTTGCAAATAGTACCTTTTCCTGCACCTGATGGACCTGATACAACTAGCAATAATCCTTTTTTTGTAAACATTTAAATATTCCCCTTCTAATATTGTATTCTTACTCTATGTTTTGTATTTGTTCTCTTATTTTTTCTAACTCACTTTTCACTTCTACTACTAAATTAGTTATATTTATATCAGATGATTTTGAACCTATTGTATTAGTTTCTCTGTTCATCTCCTGTATTAAGAAATCAATTTTTCTACCTATAGAATCGTCTTTAAATATAGTTTTTTTAAGCTGACCAATATGACTTTTAAACCTAACTATCTCTTCTGTTATGCTACTTTTATCTGCATATATTGCAACTTCTTGTGCTAACCTATTTTCATCTATTATACTTGGGTCTTCTAGCATTTCACTTATTCTTGAATTTAGTTTTTCTCTATAGTCTTCTACAACACTACTTGAATATTTTTCAATTTCTTCTATATGATTTTTTAATAGGTCACATCTCATGGTAATATCTTCAGCTAGTTTTTTACCTTCTTCACTTCTCATTTCTCTTAGTTTTATCATTGCATCTTCTACAGCTTGATTTAACATCGACCATAGTAAATCTTCATCTTCATCTTTTTCTTCTATTTTTATAATATCAGGAAATCTTGCAACATTCATAACACTAATATCATCTATAATATCAAATTTGTCTTTTATTTCCTTTAAGATATCTATATATTGAGATGCTAATCCTTCATCAAAATTTAAGTTTACATCTTCTTTGCCTAATAAGTCAAATTTTATGTATAAATCAACTCTTCCTCTTTTTACATAGTTTTTTACTAAATTTCTAACTTTATCCTCTAAAAATGAAATTTTTCTTGGAAGACGTATATTTATATCTGAATATTTATGATTTATTGTTTTACATTCTACTAAAAAATAATAGTTGTCGTCTTTGTATTCTCCTCTTCCAAAACCAGTCATACTTATAGCCATTACCTAAACCTCCAAAACACCTTCACATATTTTTACTGCTGGACCTGTCATATAAGAAAACTCTCCTATATCTATTCGTACTGTTCCACCTTGAGAAGTCACATTTACACTATTTTCTACCATATCAAGTAAATTACATACTATTGCTGATGCAGTCATACCTGTTCCACATCCTAAAGTATATCCACAACCTCTTTCCCAAGTATAGACATGTATATTATACTTATCTTCTACTTTTACAAAATTTACATTCGTTTTTTTCGGAAATATTTTATTATTTTCAATCTCTTTTCCATATTTACAAACTTCATCTACATTTAATTCATCCACTATAACCACAGTGTGAGGAACCCCCATCAACATAGATGTAATCTTAAACTCTTTATCTAAAACTTTTATATTTTCTTGTACAAAACGTTCTTCGTCAGTTAACACAGGAACATCTTTAGCTAAAAAACTTCCTTTTCCCATATTAACTTTTATAGTATTTATTTCTCCATTTATAGTGTTTATTTTTATATTTTTTACACCATCTAGTGTATCTACTGTAAAGTTTTCTTTTTTAACTATGCCATTATCATAAACAAACTTACAAAAACATCTAAGTCCATTTCCACACATAGCTGCTCTTGAACCATCAGAATTATAATACACCATTTCTACATCTGCAATTTCTGAATTTTTTACAACTAGTAACCCATCCGCACCTACAGAAAATCTTCTATGGCATACTTTTTTTGCTAAAACAGTATAATTTGATGAATCTATTTGGTCAAATCTTCCATCTATTGCAATAAAATCATTGCCTATTCCATGTAGTTTCCAAAATTTCATAAGTATCGCTCCTTTGTAAATTAACACTTAAACTATTATAACATAAAAAAATTCCCATAAACTTATAATTTATGGGAAAAGTTTTGTAATGACAACTATAATTTGAGGATGTGAGGGAGAGTTGCCATTACAATTAGGGTAATTATATTATGTTTTTAAGCTAGTTCTTTCTATGTTTATATAATAATATTTCTATATGAATTTTATGTATAGTTTATTTAAACTGTATATGAATTTTTTAAATAAAATATTTAGCATCTTCTATTTAGTTTTTTGAACATACCTAATTAGCATACACCTATTAATTCTTTAAGTGTTTTTAAAACATAATCTAAATCTTCTCTAGTAATATCTACATGAGTTACAAATCTATACTCCCCATTTTCCATTTTATTGATTTTTATATTTCTTTCAAAAAACTCTTTTATTAAAACATCTTCTTTTATTACATCTTCACTCATTTTAAAGAATACCATACTCAGGTCTGGACTAGTGTTATTTACTTCAATTCCTTCAATTTTATCCAACTCACAAGCTAAATATTTTGCATTATCATGGTCCTCATTTAATCTCAGTGTCATTTTTTCAATGGCAATTATACCAGCTGCTGCAACTATACCAACTTGTCTCATGCCTCCACCCATAACTTTTTGCTTTCTTCTAGCTTTTGCTATAAATTCTTTACTTCCAGCAAGAATAGAACCCATTGGTGCAGCTAAACCTTTTGATACACAGAACATAACACTGTCACAACATTGTACAATTTCTTTAGCTTCTACACCTAAAGTTAATGCTGCATTGAATAATCTCGCTCCATCTAAATGCACTGGTAAATTGTGTTTTTCAGCTATTTTTTTAATTTCTTTTAAATTGTCAAGGCTTACAACAGTTCCACCTGAATATGCATTTTCTACACATATAAGACCTGTTTGTGGTTCATGTATATCATCTCTCCTAATTGCCTTCTCAACAAGCTCAGGATTAAGAGCTCCACTTTCATCTTCATCTATAGTTCTAAGTTGAACTCCAGCTATTACAGCAGGTGCTCCAACTTCATGAGTCACAATATGATACCCTTTACCAATAATGATTTCTTGACCTCTTAGGCAGTGAGTAAACAAAGCTAACTGATTTCCAAAAGTTCCACTTGGAAGGAAAATAGCATCTTCTTTTCCAACTTTAGCTGCTGCTAATTCTTCAAGTTTATTTACAGTAGGGTCATCTCTAAAGATTGAATCTCCAACAGGAGCCTTTGCCATGGCTTCTCTCATTTCATCAGTAGGCATAGTAACAGTATCACTTCTTAAATCAATAAATTTCATTTTTTCAACCTTCTTTCATATTCATATACTATACAGCTTTAATATTTATTTAGCTTTGTAAAGTTTATATACTTTTATAAGTTATTCTTTACACACTAATTATACTACATTTGTTTTATATTTAAGCAAATTTAAATTATTAATTTAAAAATATACTTCCTATTCTCTTGTGAGTATATCCTGTAAGTATAAATAATTATAAAATTTACACATTAATCCATGTTGTTTAAATTCCCCCTAGTCATAGAGCATATATTATGTGTATAATTAATTTACTGACTTATTTTGGTCAAAGAAAGGGGTGCTATACATGGCATTAGATGGATTAGTTATACATTCAATAGTAGATGAATTATCATCAAAGCTTACAGGTGGAAAAATAGATAAGATTCATCAACCTGAAGATGATGAAGTAATTTTTAATATAAGAAACAACAAAGAAAATTTTAGATTGGTTTTAAGTGCAAGTGCTTCAAATCCTAGGGTTTATTTAACAAGCAATTATAAAAAAGAAAATCCGCTAAAGGCGCCTATGTTTTGTATGTTGCTTCGAAAATATATACAAGGTGGAAATATTATAGAAATTTCTCAAATTGGTTTTGAAAGAATAATAAAAATCAGTGTTGAATCTTTAGATGAATTAAAAGAAAAGACAATCAAAAATATTATAATTGAAATTATGGGAAGACATAGTAATATAATAGTAACTCATAATGAAGATGATAAAATTATAGATTCTATAAAAAGAGTGCCTTTTAGTATAAGTAGAGTTCGTCAGGTTTTACCTGGACATAGTTACTCATTGCCACCAAAGCAAGATAAACTTAACCCTCTTGATAATATATCTAAAGATTCGTTTATTAACAATCTAAATGAATTTGATGGACCTATTTTTAAGTCTATATATTCTAAATTTTTAGGTATAAGCCCTACTATCGCCAAAGAAATTTGTTATAGAGCAGATGTAAATCAAAACGCTATTAGCAAAGATATATCTAGTCAACAGTTTGATTCTTTATACAAAGAATTTTGTAGTTTATTTAATGATATAAATTCTAATAAGTTTTCACCTTGTATTGTTATAGATAAAAAATTAGATAAAGTCGTTGATTTCAGTTGTGTCAATCTTACATTGTTTAATGATTTATCATATATCAATAAAGAAAGCATCTCTAATATACTAGAGGATTTCTACAGAACTAAAGATATTAAAGATAGAATCAATCAACGTTCATCTGACTTAAAGAAAAGCATATCTGTTAAACTGGATAGACTTTATAACAAACTTAGAAAACAAGAAGAAGAATTATTAGAGTCTGAAAATGCAGATATTTATAAAGTAAAGGGTGAACTAATTACATCTTATATATATATGGTAGAAAAAGGGATGGAAAGTGTTGATGTTGCCAACTTCTATGATGAAGAGTGTAAAAATGTAACAATAGAATTAAATAAAAATTTGACTCCATCTGAAAACGCTCAAAAATATTTTAAAAAGTATACTAAAATGAAACATGCCAAAGTTGAAATATCTCACCAAATTTCATTAAACAAAGAAGAAATAGATTACTTAGAAAACATAATTTTGAGTATTGAAAACTGTGAAAATTTGGCTGAATTACAAGATATAAAAGAAGAACTTGGTAAAGTTGGATATATCAAAGCCCAAAAGAAAAGTAGTAAAAAAGACACTATTCCTTCTACAAAACCTCATGAATTTATTTCTTCTGATGGATTTAAAATCTTGGTTGGAAAAAATAACAAACAAAATGATTATCTTACATTAAGACTTGCTGATAATGATGACTTATGGATGCATACAAAAAATATTCCAGGTTCTCATGTAATAATAAAATGTGCTGGTAAAGAAATTACTGATAATACTATATTTGAAGGAGCTATGTTAGCTGCATTCTTTAGCAAATCAAAGATTTCTTCTCAAGTACCTGTGGACTACACAAAGAAAAAAAATGTAAAGAAACCTAGTGGTTCTAAACCTGGCATGGTTATCTATGAAACTAATAGTACTATTTATGTTACTCCTGAAGAAGAAATGGTAGCTAAGCTTAAAATTAAATCCGAATAAAATATATCTCATAGATATAAAAATTTCTGACTGGTAAATAATAATATATTTATCATATTAACTAAAAGTAGTGGCATTCTTATTGTATAAGAATGCCACTTTTAAATTTGTTTATTTTTAGTTTTTTAATAATCAATACTTATATTTAAATTGATTAATTTCTATTTTTATAAAAAAACAACGATTAGTTTAATTTTGAGCATTATTTTTTATACGTCTAATTTTTTCTAATAGCTCATTATATTCTAATTCATAACACTCTTTTTTTGCATTATCTTTTTCTATTGACAGCATAGATATAATGTTTGTAAGTCTATTTTCTAATACTAAAAGATTTTCTTGTTTAACTTTACTTTCTCTACTAGAAGTTTTTTTATTTCTACTAATGATATAATCACTATAGTTACAATCAAACTCCTTTATATTCTTATCTTTTATTTCTAAAAAATAGTCACAAATATGAGATATAAATACTCTATCATGAGATACTATAAGCATAGTTTTATCAGTATTTATCAATGCTTTTTCCAATGCTTCCATAGATTTTATATCCAAGTAATTAGTTGGCTCATCAAGAACTAAAAAATTATTATCTTCTAGTATTATTTTGCATAGAGCTATCTTTACTTTTTCACCCCCACTAAGAACTTTAACTTTTTTATAAACAGTATCACCTTTAAATCCAAATAAATTTAAATTTATTCTTATAAAAGACTCAGCAAATGAACTATTTGCTTTGATATTGTACAAAATACTCTTTTCCTCATCTAATAAATCTTGATTTTGGTCAAAATAACCTATCTTTACTTTGTTATTTATCCTTATACAATCATTTTTATTACTAAGTATTTCTTTTATCAGAGTACTTTTTCCACATCCATTATCGCCTAATAAAGCTATTTTCTTACCTCTTTTTACCTTGAAAGAGATATTATCCAATAAAAGTTTATTTTCTACATTTAAACTTAAATCCTTTAATTCCACTAAGTTTTTGCTGATTATTTCCATACCATCCTGTATTTTAATATTCATATCTGTACAAACTTTAGGCTTATCCTTTACTTCCAATTTCTCAATTCTACTTTTTAATGCTTTTACACTTGAATCTATTTTTTTCTTATTTGTTTGACCACCCATTTTATGGAGTCTAGCTTCTGAATTCCCCATTCGTTTTGGAGTCTTCCTTATACCATCACTTAAAGCTTTTTTGCCTAAAAGAGCTTTCTCCAATCTTTTTTTCTCATTTATATATTCATGATATTCAAAGTCAGATCTTTTTGTATCCGCATCCTTTTGTTCTAAATAATCAGTGTAATTACCTTTATAAACTTTTAATTTGCCACCTTCCAATTCCAATATAGTTGTACATAATTCATCTAAAAAACGTCTGTCATGAGATATTAATAATAATGCTCCTTTATGTCTCTTAAACATATTTTCCAAAATATCTATACTCTTTTT
The DNA here is from genome assembly GCF_020676075.1 of Clostridioides sp. ES-S-0001-03. Taxonomy (NCBI): domain Bacteria; kingdom Bacillati; phylum Bacillota; class Clostridia; order Peptostreptococcales; family Peptostreptococcaceae; genus Clostridioides; species Clostridioides sp. ES-S-0001-03. The sequence continues at coordinate 399,770 of NZ_JACVWJ010000004.1, forward strand.
ATCTAAATTTGAAGTTGGTTCATCTGCTATTATTATATTTTTCTTATTATTCAGTGCATCTGCTATCTTTAGCTTAACTTTTTCTCCTCCAGATAAATAATCTTCAAATTTATCTGGCGCATTTAATAGACTTTTTTCTTTACTATCATTACATTTTTCAATATTATTTTCACTCTGACTTATATATGAATAGCTATCTGTAAGATAAACACAACCTTCATCAATTTCTATTTCACCCAATATTGCTTTTAATAAAGTTGTTTTTCCCTGACCATTTGAACCCACTAAACCTATTCTCTCATTCTCTAATATTTCAAGTTTATCTATATCCAAAATTAATTTATCAGCATAATATTTTTTTAAATTTTCTACTTTTATTAACATCATAAAAAAATCCCTCCCTGGTATACTTAAATATAAGGAGAGATTTACATAAATAGGCACAATAACTAAACGTATAGACTATAATCTACTCTCCTTAATTTAAGCATTATAAATAAAGCCACCAATATAGGCTTTTCAAAATTTACAATACTTTAAATTATAAAAAATAGATTATATTCTCATCTTCCCAGTTACCTTACCCTTTCTTTTATTTATTTTTAATCATTATATCAACATTGATTGCCAATGTCTATAAAAAATTGATAATTTAAAATAATATATACTTAATTAATTATTATTTTTCAACTTTAAAATCTTGATTATTCAATATTCTATTTAGTACAATACCTACAATCGCAGCCAAACTAAGACCAGTTATCTTTACAGTACTTGTTATAGGAATTCCTATAGAAATCCCTTTATTAGATAAGTAAGTTGTTCCAAGACCTATCAATAATATAACTGCTATTATCAATATATTTACTTTACTTTCTACACAAGAACTATCTTTTATAGTTTTTAATCCAACATAAGTTATCATTGAAAATAACATTATACTGATTCCACCCATAACTGAACCTGGTATACTTTGAAGAAATCCTCCAAACTTTCCTACACATGCAAGCAATATAGCAAATACTGCTGTACGTCTAAGTATTGAAGGGTCATAGTTTTTAGTTATCGCCAGTACTGCTGTGTTTTCCCCATAAGTAGTGTTAGCTGGTCCACCTAAGCATCCTGCTACTATAGTTGCAAATCCATCACCAAGTAATGTTCTGTTTAATCCTGGATTCTCTATAAAGTTTTTTCCTACAACAGCACCATTAGTAGTCATATCTCCTATATGCTCCATAAATACAGCTAAAACAACTGGAGATATAATCACAATTGCTCCTAAGCTAAATTTAGGAATTGTAAAGTCAGGTATAGCAAGTAAACTTGCTTCTGTAATTGTAGTTATGTCTACTAATCCTAGTACCAAACATATTATATATCCAGAAAAAACAGCTATTAATATACCTAATTGTTTTATAAATCCTCTACCAAACTTATTAGTCAAAATTGCTATTGCTAAAGTCAAAAAAGCTATTATAAAATTAGCTGAAGCCATATTAAAAGCTGTTGGTAATAAATTCAAACCTATAACTGCTATCATAGCTCCTGTAACTTGTGCTGGAAAATATAACTTAATTTTATCCACCCCAACTAATTTTACTATAATTGACATTATAATATAAATTAATCCTGCTACTATTATACCACCCTGAGCATATGCCAAATCTCCTCCATAAGCTTCTTTAGCTGCTAGTATAACAGGAATAAAAGCAAAACTTGAACCTAAAAATGCAGGTACTTTTCCTTCTGTACAAAAATGAAATATCAATGTACCAACACCAGCGCAAAAAATTGCAACTGATGGATTAAAGCCTGTTAAAATGGGAACTAATACTGTCGCTCCAAACATGGCCAATAAATGTTGTAAAGACATTATCGTTTTTTTCATAAAAACCTCCAAAAATTATTATATATGAATAAATCCTTTGTTCAATTAATATCTTTTAATTAATTATAATTCCCTAGATTCTATTTTTTAATCTCTATATACTTACTGTACAAACTATCATTTTTTTACATTTTACGACATTGAAAACCAAAATAAAGGAGAATAGAGACTACATTAATATACACATTAATAAACTTGTATTATTTATTTTGTGCAATATATGTAAGCTTTATCCTCCTCCATGACTATACAATGCTGAGCTTTTATATAATATTAAAAAACCACTATTCTTTGATTGTAACTGAATCTTCTCCATCAATTTCTAATAAACTAACAGATATAATTTCATGTCTTGAAGTAGGGACATTTTTTCCTACATAATCTGCTCTTATAGGCAATTCTCTATGTCCTCTGTCCACTAATACTGCTAATTGTATTGATTTAGGTCTTCCTATATCAATAATAGCATCAAGTGCTGCTCTTACAGTTCTTCCTGTATATAACACATCATCAACTAAAACTACTGTTTTATCATCTACATTAAAATCTAGATATGTTCCTTTGACTACTGGTTCAACATTAATTTTTTCTAAGTCATCTCTATAAAGTGTTATATCAATATCACCAGTATCTACTTTTGTTCCTTCTATTTGTTCTATTTTTTTAGATATTCTATTTGCGATTGGTACACCTCTAGTCTTTATTCCAACTAAGACTAGGTTTTCTACACCTTTATTTCTTTCAATTATCTCATGACTTATCCTAGTAATTGCTCTTGCTATAGCCTTTTCATCCATTAATTGAGCTTTTTCTACCATATCATAACTATTGTCAAAAAAATATATTCTCTTTTATTTTGACAAATCTACTCCTCTCTCTTAAATTTTTATAGAACCACTTTATTAAAATTTTCAATTTAAACAACAAAAAACTTCTCATCACAAGACAAGAAGCTTTTATATAAAAAAATATATAGTCTAATTCAGCAATTGTCTTACGATATCTCTGTATCGTTTAAAGATAATTTTTATACTCCATTAACTCAAATTATATATTTATATTTCAAATTTTTCAAGCTTTTTTAATCAAAATACTTTAATATAAAATATTTTAGCTAAACTTCACTAATTTTATCACTTGTATAAATCTAATTAGATGATTTATAATATCATACAAACTTTTATTTAATTTTTCTAAGAACTTCCTTAAAGTATTCTGGTAATTCTGAATCAAATTCAATATATTCCTTAGTGGTAGGATGTATAAATCCCAATTTCTTAGCATGTAAAGTTTGTCCCTTTAGTTTAAACTTATTTTCTTTAGGTCCATATACACTATCACCTAAAAGCGGATGATTTATAGATGAGGCATGAACTCTTATTTGATGAGTTCTACCAGTTTCAAGTCTAGCTCTCATATGAGTAAATTTATCAAATCTTTCTACCACTTCAAAATGAGTTACTGCATTTCTTCCATCTTTTACTACAGCCATTTTTAATCTATCCTTAGGATTTCTTCCTATTGGTTTGTCTACAGTTATTTTATCTTCTTTAACTACACCATAACATATAAATTCATACTCCCTAGTTATAGAATGCTCTTTTAATTGTTCTGCTAAAAAATTATGTGCATAATTATTTTTAGCTACCATAAGAAGACCAGAAGTATCTTTGTCTATTCTATGAACTATACCAGGTCTAATAACACCATTTATTGATGATAACTTATCTTTACAATGATACAAAATTCCATTTACCAATGTATTTTCATAATTTCCAGGAGCAGGGTGAACAACCATATCCTGAGACTTGTTAATTATTAAAATATCATCATCTTCAAATACAATATCTATTGGTATATTTTGAGCTACAACCTCTAGAACTTTAGGTTCTGGTATTTCTATAATAATCTTATCTTCTTCTTTAACTAAATATTTTGCTTTTTCTACTTTATTATTAACTTTTACTTTACCATCTTTTATAATTTTTTGTATGTAGCTTCTTGACATATCTCCTAATTGTTCTGCTAGATAAACATCAAGTCTAACCTCTTCTTCCTCTTCAAGCACTAAAAACTCTCTTACATTCTCCATCAAATCACCTACTTTTACTTTCAAAAAATAAAACATATATACATAAAAATACAGTTCCTACAACTACAAATACATCAGCTACATTAAATACATACTCCCATATAATCCTAAAGTCAAAATAATCTACTACAAACCCTAATCTAACTCTATCAATTAGATTTCCTAATGCACCAGATATTATTAATATGATTCCCAACTTTCCAGATGTATGTACTTTTCTTGTATTGAGATAATATAACCCAAATACTGTTGCAATTAGTGCAACTATTATAAATATCCATTGATTATTTTGTAATAGTCCAAATGCTGCACCTCTATTTTCAACATAAGTTAGATGAAATACATTCTTTATTATTGGTATTGTAGACACATTCACCAAATTATTTAACACCCATAGTTTAGACAATTGGTCTAATCCTATAAGCAGAATTATTATTAACACATATAACAATGATTTTTCCCCCTATAAATTATTTAAAAATCAATTTTGATTGAAATTCACTATTACCATTATACAAAAAAAATACTATAAAGAGCAACTCTGTTAAAATTGAATTTTTTAGTAAAACTAATCAAAAATAATATTAACCCTTCTATATTATAAATTGCTACAAATTTAAAATTACATTATTATGTATAAAAAATTTCAAAATACTCTATTATTCAATACTTTTTGTGTATTTTATAGCTTAAAGATTAATGATGCTTGTATTTTAGATTTACAAGCATCATTAGTCTTTAAACAAATATCTTTTATTTTTGTACTTGTTGATTTTTATCTAAATGTTGTATAAGTTCAGATACTGTTACAAATTTATACCCTTTTTCTTTTAACTTGGGAATTACTACTTCCAAAGCCTGTATAGTCTGTGATTTATTGTTTCTTTTATTATTATAATCATGTAGAAGTATTATATTTCCATTTTGTACTTTTGTAAGAATAGTATTAATAATACTATCAACGCCAGGATTTGACCAATCTCTAGGGTCCAAGTTTGACCAAAGAATTATATTCATACCTTTAGAAACTATAATATCACATACACTTTTGCTCATAGCTCTATATGGAGGTCTAAATATTTTGGGCTCTACTCCAATTACACTCTTTACAGCATTTTGTGTATCTGTTATTTCTTTTTCTACTTTATTATAACTATTTTTTTCAACATTTATATGTGTAAATGTATGATTACCTATCTCATGCCCTTCCTCATACTGTCTTTTTAGTAATTCCTTGTTATATGCAACTTTTTCTCCAACCACAAAAAAAGTTGCTTTTACATTATTTTTCTTTAGTATATCAAGTACTTGTGGTGTAAAGTCTTCATCTGGCCCATCATCAAAAGTCAATGCTAAAATTTTTTCGTCCTCATTTCCTTGCTTGATTATTACATCTTCATAATCGTTCTTTATATTGTCATTTAGACTATAAGCTTCTTTTACGCTATTTTGATTATGTGTATTATGACTATATGTATATACGCCTACTATTGATAATACACATATACATATACCCCACATTACTTTTTTCATGTCATTACCTCTTTTCTTAATTCGTTCTAACAATATATGATGTCAATTTTTTAATCTCTTAATGTTCCGTTTTTGTTTAAATCAGTTAAATTTGTTAGGTCTGTTGAATAAAAATTAGAATCCTCCACTTCAGGAGTTTCACTTGCGTGTCCTAATAAATCCTCTTCTTTTTTTGCACACTCATTGCATAAATTTGTATCAGGTAGTATATCCAATCTTTCTAAATCTATTTTATTATGACATAAATCACAAAGTCCGTATGTCCCATTTTCTATTTTAGATAATGCCATATCTATTTGATACAATCTACCTTCTTCATGATTTATTAAACTATTTTGCATATTTTGCATATATAAATCTGTTCCCATATCTCCTATATGATTATCATAACTAGATAACTCTCCTGATGAATACTTTTCACTGGTATGTTTATTTGTATCTCCAAATAAAGTATTGTCTTTCATATCTCCCACTAAATTAGTCAAATTTGCTCTTTCTTTCAATAATTTATCTTTGTATTTTTTAGTATCCATTTTTAACACCTCTAATTTTAATATTTATATCATAAAAATAGTATGTGGAAAACTAAATTAAAAATACAATAAAAAGTAAGATTTGATTTTTTCAAAAAAAATTGTAGGCAAATTTTAAATTCACCTACAAATTTTTAAAACACATTTAAATGTTATATTTTTATTTTTTATAATAATTATATTAACTTGCTAATTTATGAGTATTTTGTTCTTTTATATCTTTAGCTTTTTTAAAGAATAAAATACCAAGAATTATTGCAACAGCAACACCTATTCCATTAGATATATTTACTGGTAGTCTAAAACCTTCTTTTGCCTGCATTATATAACTAAATGTTACTACAGTCATAAAAAGCGCTGGCAATGTAGTTATGTAGTGGTTTTTATTTGCTTTAACCAAATATGCAGAACCAGTCCATAACATTATCATAGCAAGTGTTTGATTTGCCCAAGAGAAGTATCTCCAAATTATATTAAAATCTATAAATGTAAGAGCAACACCTACTGCAAATAGTGGTAAAGCTATTAAAAATCTATTTTTAACTGCATCTTGATTGTAGTTCATTGCATCAGCTATTGTTAATCTAGCACTTCTAAATGCTGTATCACCTGAAGTTATAGGACATGCTACAACACCAAGTATAGCCAAAGCTCCTCCAATAGGCCCCATCAATCCAACAGATACTGTATTAACAACAGTAGCTGCTCCACCATCATTAAATATTACATTAAGTTGAGGTATACCATGGAAGTATGACATAGCTGCTGCTGCCCAAACTAAAGCTATTATTCCTTCTGCAACCATTGAACCATAAAATACTGGTCTTGCTTCACTTTCTCTTTCAACACATCTTGCCATAAGTGGTGATTGTGTTGCATGAAAACCTGATATTGCCCCACATGCTATTGTTATAAATAAATATGGGAATAGGGGTGTTCCATTTGGATTCATATTTTGTAAATTTATATTTGGTATGTTATATCCCTTTATTATTAATCCTCCTGCTACACCTACTGCCATAATTAATAAAGCTGCTCCAAATAAAGGATATATTTTTCCAATTAACTTATCTATTGGCAAAACAGTAGCCATTATATAATAAAGAATTATTACTCCAACCCATATTTGTGTATTTACTCCTGTTAATGTTTTTAGTAATCCTGCTGGACCTGTTATAAAAACAACTCCAACCAATACCAAAAGAATAACGCTAAATATTCTCATTGCTATTTTTGCACTATTGCCTAAGTAAAGACCTACTAACTCTGATGCAGATGTACCTTTATTCTTCATAGATAAATATCCAGAAGCAAAGTCATGTACACCACCTGCAAAAATTGTCCCAAATACTATCCATAAAAATGCTGATGGCCCAAATAATGCACCTTGTATAGCACCAAATATAGGACCTAAACCTGCGATATTTAAGAATTGAATTAAGAAAATTCTTTTCCATTTCATTGGAACATAATCTACACCATCTCTACAAGCTATAGCTGGAGTTTGATTTTTATCATTAATTCCAAAAACCTTTTCTACAAAAGTACCATAAATAAAATAACCTACTATAAGTACCACCATTGAACCTAAAAAACTTACCATAAATTCATCCCCTTAGTTTTTTTATAATTGCTTTATAAATTTTTATAAGTTTAAGAAAACTATTTCCAGTTCAAATAGTAATACTTTTTTGTACTAATATAAATGTTAATCACATTAAGTGCATATTTAAATACATGAAATGACTTTATATGTGCATTAATAGCCTAAATTCTTTTATTCTACTTCTACTTACAGTTACTTCATAATCACTATCTTTTAACTTCAATATGTATGTGTTATTAAACCATGGGATAATTTCTTTTACTTTAGTTAAATTTACTATGTAAGACCTGTGTGTTCTAAAAAAAGTTTTATCATTTATTATGTTTTCTACTTCTGATATACCCTCTTTTAGTATAAATGTTTCCTTTTCAGTATATATAAATGTCTGTCTTTCATTAGCCTCACAGTAATATATATCATCAATATCTATTACAACCAATTTATCACCTTTCCAAAGGCTAATTTTATGTGTTATTTCCTCTATATTTTGATTTATTATACATTTTTTATCACTAGATATATAATTATTATCACTAGATATTTCACTACTATTTGTTTCACTTTTCTCTAACTTATCCAACATTGATGTAATCCTATCCTCAGAATAAGGCTTAAGTACATAGTCAAATACACCTAATGAAAAAGCATCTACTGCATAGTTTTCATATGCTGTTATAAATACTATTTTAGGTCTTGCTTTAAATTGATTTAATGTTTTTGCAAGTAACATTCCATCAAGATGAGGTATATTTATGTCCAAAAAAATTACATCTATTTTATTTTCTTGAATAAAATCTAGTACTTCTATGCCATTAGTAAATTCACTTACTACCTCAATCTCGCTTTTATTTTCAATAAAATATCTCAATTCTTTTCTTGCTGGAAACTCATCCTCAACTATTATTGCTTTCATATTCTTACTCCTTTACGTAAAACATAATTAAAGTTCCTTTATCAGTTCTTCTCATATTAAGACCACTTCCATACATTAGCTTAAGTCTTAAATGAACATTATAAAGTCCAATCTTATTTTCTGGCATATTATCTTGATATACATTATTTATAACTTCTTCACTTATACCTATACCATTATCCTCAATCGATATTCTAATAGTATTTTCTAATGAATGTTGTAATTTTTTTATAGATATTTTTACCACACCAGCTCTTCCACTTTCCAAAACTCCATGTATAATTGCATTCTCTACTATTGGTTGTATAATTAAACTTGGAATTTTTATATTTACATCATCTATATCATAAATTATAGTTAATAAATCTCCAAATCTAGCCTTTTCTATTTCTACAAAAGATTTAACTTGCTCAATCTCTTTATTTATGTCTATCAAGTTATCACTATATTCAAGATTGTATCTCAAGTAAGTTGATAAATTTATTATGAGTTCTCTAGCTTTATCTGGATTAAATCTTATAAAGGATGCTATTGTATTTAGAGAATTAAATAAAAAATGCGGATTAATTTGCCTTTGAAGTGCTTTTATTTCTGCTTTATTTCTTGCTTCTATATCCTTTTTATCTTTTTCAATTCCCTCAACTATAGATATAACAAATCCTATACCAATTTGTCCGACAATTAGAGGCAAGTATATTCCATTAATTATTTGAATTGCCAGAGAATGAGGCTGTGATATTAAATATATAAGTAATATAGTAAAACTTTCAGAAATCATACCTACTAGTATTCCATATATCACTCTATGCTTCTTTGGTATCTTCTTATACAAAAATCCTGATAACACACCTGCTAGTATACTTGATAAAAGGCATGGCATGGATGTTATACCTCCAATATCCATAAAATACCTATGTATACCTGATAGCAACCCTGCTGTAATACCTACAATTGGTCCAAATAAAACGCCTCCTGATACTATAGATATTATTCGCGTATTTACTATTGACCCCATATAATTTATGCCATTGTAAGTACCAAATATAGCTAGAAAAGTAAAAACTAAAGATATACAAATCAAATCATTTAAGCTATATTCTTCTTTTTGAAATATTTGTTTAAATGTTTTTAGCTTTGTTATTAGAAGAAATAATACTACAATAAGGCTTGTTTTTTCTATTAATGCTATTAAAATTGATGTTTTCATGTTTTTTCCTCTTATTTTTCCTATTTAAAATAATTTTTACATATGTTATTGGTATTATTTTTATGGCTTATTAAATACATAAAAAATAATTGCCTTAATTATTGTATCATACCAGTTAAACATAAAATCAAACTCATTTAATTATATATATAAATTTTTTTAAAACGTTTTTTTGATATATTATTGACAATTTTCTTTATAAGAGTTAAAATTAATTCATAAATTACATATTGAGTATAAAGTATAATGGATGTATGTTCAAGGTTAGTTCAGAAGGCTCTGGTTTTCTGATTTTTTTATGCTCAGTAGTGATATGCAAAAAAGAACAAAGTTAACGTCAGTTAACTTTTACCTTTATTCTACTTTCCCCAAAGTAAGAATAATCTAACCCCTTTGAGATGAGCAAAAGCTCATCTTTTTTTATTACAAAACTAAAGAGGATATTATCTTAATAATATCCTCTCTATTTCCTATCATATACTTTTTTAATAACTTTAAATATTTATTTACTAAAGAAGATATATAATATAATTAATATCTTCTCTCTATAAACCCAACCTTTTTATAAACTTTTCTAAGAGTTTTTCTAGCTTGCTTTTCAGCCTTTTCAGCTCCCATAGTATAGATTTTTTCTAAATAATCTTTATTATTAAGAAGGTCAACGTATTTTTCTCTTATTGGTCTTAAAGCTTCTGATACTACTTCAGCTACATCTTCTTTAAATACTCCATAACCTTTACCTTCATACATGTTTACAATTTCTTCTACACTCTTTTTACTTAAATTAGAATATATATCAAGTAAGTTTTTAATACCAGGTTGTTCATCAGTATACTTTACAACACCTAAAGAATCAGTAACACTTCTCTTAATCTTTCTCTTTATAGTATCTGAATCATCTGCCAATAATATAAATGCGTTGTCATTTGAATCAGATTTACTCATTTTCTTAGTTGGTTCTTGTAAACTCATTACTCTTGCTCCACCTTTTGGATAGTATCCTTCTGGGACTACAAATGTAGGTGAAAATCTATTATTAAATCTATTTGCTAAATCACGAGATAGCTCTAAATGTTGTTTTTGGTCATCTCCAACTGGAACCAAATCAGCTTGATATAATAGTATATCAGCAGCCATAAGAACTGGATACGTAAATAATCCTGCATTTAGATTTGCTTCACTCTTTTGTGATTTATCTTTAAATTGAGTCATTCTACTTAATTCACCCATATAAGTCATTGTATTTAATATCCACATAAGTTCAACATGCTCTTTAACATGTGATTGTATAAATATAGTATTTTTTTCTGGATCTAATCCACAAGCTAGATATTGAGCAAGTAATTCTATAGTATTAGCTCTCAAAACTTTAGGGTCTTGAGGTACTGTTATTGCATGTAAATCAACAATACTATAATAACAATTATAATTTTCTTGAAGTTCAGTCCAGTTTTTTATAGCTCCTAAATAGTTTCCTAGAGTCATCTTACCTGATGGTTGTGCACCACTAAATATAACCTTTTTTTCACTCATATGATTTGTACCTCCTTATATATTTATATTGATTTTAACATGCTTAATACGATATCTTTAGAATTGTTGGCTGCCTCATGTACAAATACTTCATATGCAACTCCAGCACTTCCATCTGCTTTATCAGACATTGCTCTTATTATGACAAATGGAACATTATTTAAGTAACATACATGAGCTATAGCTCCACCTTCCATCTCTCCACAATACCCGCCAAAATCATTTACTAATTCTTCTTTTAATTCTTTAGAGTTTATAAATATATCTCCTGTTACTACTCTTCCTTTTAATACTTTATGAGTTTTTGTTTCTTCTACAGAAGATTTATAAGCAGCTTCTACGAGTCTTTCATCTGCTTTAAATACAGATGTTTCCATTCTTGGTATAACACCTTTAGGGTCTCCAAATGCAGTAGTATCTATATCGTATTGTATCGCATCAGTTGAAATTACTATATCATTGACATTAAGATTTTCATTTAAAGCCCCCGCAACACCTGTATTGACAATAGCATCAACTTCAAATTCACTTATTAATATTTGTGCACAAAGAGCAGAGTTAACTTTTCCTATACCACATTTTACTAAAACAACATTTTTTCCTTCTAAAGTTCCTTTATGAAATTCTAAGCTAGCTTTTTTTACAATTTCTTTAATATCCATTAAATTCACTAATATACTTACTTCTTCATCCATTGCACCTATAATTCCTATTACGTTCATCTTTCCTCCTAAATTTTATATATTAAAAAATCCGTCCTAAATCAATAGGACGGATATATTTTCCGTGGTACCACCTAAATTTATATATACTCAAAGCTGAATATATATATCTTAATATGTGCTATAACGTGCACACACGATATCAGATAATCTACAGTCTTAAACTGCATTTCACATTACTCCTCAAAGACCCATTCAATAAATACTTTTTATTAAGTTCTCAGCACCCTTAATTCTCTGTGTAAAAGTCTATTTATTTACTCTTTCTTATCCCAGGATTTAATTTATTAATTTCTTTATTTTATAATATTCCTTATGATATAAATTGTCAACTATATATATAATAATATCCAAAATATATATTTAAAATACATTTTTATTTAGCTGTTCTCTTTTCATATCTATTCCATAACCATAGACCAGATAAGATAACTAGAAGACCTCCACCAATCATTTCTATTTCATATATGATATTTTCAGCAAATGTAGGCATAACTGGTGCTGCTGATAATAATATACCAACTACAGTTACAGTTAAAACCATTTTCGCTAAACCTATACAAGTACCTGTTGATTTTGCCATAGTATATGGTCTAATTTCATCTGGTCTCTCTTTTCTTAGCTTAATATAAGAAGCATATAACAATACATATGGGAATAATGCAGTTAATGCTGTCATAGTTACAAGAACATTGTATATAGCATCAACAGAAGGCATTAATGTAGTCACTAATAATATTATAGTAACTATTATTGCTTGAAGTATAACTGCTTTCGAAGGTATCTTGTGTTTATTTACTTCTACCAAACTATCTGGAAATACTCCTTTTTTAACACTACCAAATAACATTTTTATTGGTGATGCTATATAAAGAACTATTGCTCCTAATATTGAAAAAGCTATACCAAAAGCTATCAATTGAACTAACCAAGAACCTATTCCTAAAGATTCACAAACAGCTGCAAGCGCATCTAACACACCTTTAGAAGCAGTAATTTGGTCTGGTGGTATTATCATTGTTATTGCAATAGAACCTAATACATATAATGAAGCAACTATTCCAGCTGATATTAATATAGCTTTAGGGAAGTTCTTTTCAGGCTTATCTATCTCTGTTATAAAGTTAGCTGCAGTTTCTGCTCCTGCTAAACCAAACATTATAGCTGATATAGCAACAAATGCATCCATATTAAGTTTTGGAGTCATTGAAGCTATTGTATATGTTGAAGCCATATCATGTTTTTTCAATACTAATACTGCTAAAAATGAAAATATTATAAGTATAGCACTTGGTATTGTTGAACCTAATGCACCTGTATTAGTAAATATTTTTGTAAAGCTTATTCCTTTAGTTGCTATAATAGATAATATCCAGAATATTACTAAAGATAATATAAGTACAAATATCTTATTATCTGCAAGTGCTGGATTTCCTATTGTATAAGAAACATTTACTGCTAAAAAAGTTAGGAATGAAGAATACCAAAATATTTTAGCTGTCCAGTTTAACCAAGAAACTAAAAAGCCATATTTTTCTCCAAAGGCTTCCTTAACCCAATCATATAAACCTCCATCACCTTTTTGATATGTAGAAGCTAATTCAGCACAAATTAAAGCTCCTGGTACGAAATATATAAATGAGAATAATAACCACATAGGTATTGCACCTAATCCTAAACCGAAGCTTGACGCTGTCGACTTAGCTATCCATCTTATACCGTATAAAGCTGATACATTCATAAATACCAAACTCCATAGGCCTATTTTTTTCTTTTCCATCCTATTATAATTTCCCCTCTCTTTATTAATTAAAAATTGATTTCATAACAGTTAAAATAACTTTAACCTATAAAATACTTCAATTTAACCTATAAAATACTTTAAATAAAAATATTTATACCTCAAATTTAGATATTTTGAAATCAAAATTTACTAAAAGTGATAAATTTTGAAAGTTCTATCACTTTCTCTTTAATGATACTAAATTATTAAAATTGTTTCAATATTATTTTAATATAAAAATTTTTTTATTAATTTTCATAATTATATAACTATCTCAAATATATATTTTTACTTATTCAAGTTATTATTTTTATAAAATTTTCACAATATAAACTTATTTTACTTTTCTTTTAATGTAAAATAGGGAATTAAATTTAATATAAAAAATATATGTTAAAATTTTTTTATATTTCTAGAAGAAAAGTATACTAATTTTTGTTTAATAGTGCTAAAATTGATTTGTATCGAATTTTGATTAGGAGGAAATTATTATGAAGACTCAAAGATTAAATGCTGTACTTGAACAAATGAAAAAAGATGATATTTCTCAAATGTTGGTAAGTGATCCTACTTCAATATTTTATTTAACAGGATTACTAATCCACCCAGGTGAAAGACTGTTAGCTTTATACTTAAATTTAAATGGTAATAATAAATTATTTATAAATGAATTATTCCCAGTTGCAGAAGATTTAGGTGTTGAAATGGTTTGGTTTAATGATACTCAAAATCCAATAGAAATAGTAACTGAACATGTAGACAAAAATGCTACTATGGGTGTTGACAAAAACTGGCCAGCTAGATTCTTATTAAGCTTAATAGAATCAGGTGGAGGAAGTAAATTTGTAAACTCATCTTATATAATAGATACTTTAAGAATGTGTAAAGATGAAGAAGAAAAAGAATTAATGAGAATAGCTTCAAGATTAAATGACAAAGGTATGGAACAACTTAAAGCTACTGTTTCTGGTGAACTTACAGAAAAACAACTTGTTGGTAAATTATCTAAAATATATGAAGACTTAGGTGCTGATGGATTTTCATTTGACCCTATAATAGGATTTGGTCCTAATGGAGCTAATCCACATGGAGAACCAGGAAATGCTCTTGTAAAACCTGGTGATGCAATAATATTAGATATAGGTTGCATAAAAGATAATTATTGTGCTGATATGACAAGAACTGTATTCTATAAAGAAATACCTGAAAAAGGTAGAGAAATATTTGAAATAGTTCTTGAAGCCAATAAGAGAGCTGAAGCTATTGTAAAACCAGGAGTTAGATTCTGTGATATAGATGCAGCTGCTCGTGATTACATAACTGAAAAAGGATATGGACAATACTTCACTCATAGAACTGGTCACTCTATAGGACTTGAAGTTCATGATAAGGGAGATGTATCTTCTATAAATACAGATACTGTACAACCAGGAATGATATTCTCTATAGAACCAGGTATATATTTACCAGGAGAGTTTGGAGTTAGAATAGAAGATTTAGTACTAGTTACTGAAGATGGTTGCGAAATACTAAACAAATATGACAAAGAAATATGTGTGGTTGGTTAATTATAAGATTAACTTAATAACATCAAAATAAGCTGTATAAAAATGATTTTATTCATTTTTATACAGCTTTAACTTTTTAGTTTGTTGTTTATATTGCAGTTATCAAAATTGCACCTTTTGAAGTATATGTTCCCATTACTGAACCAACTTCACAGATTACAACGTCTTTATATTTAACATCTTTTTCCATAGCTTCTCTTACTTTTTGAGCTTTTTCAGGGCAGTTAGCATGTCCTATAAATAAAACCTTCTCTTCTTTATCTATAATTTTTGATTCTACTAACTGAATCAGTTTTTTCAAGCTATTCCCTTCACCCCTTGCCTTATCTATTGGAGTTACAATCCCATCTGCAACTTGTATTATAGCCTTAAAATTTAATGTATTTATAATTTTTCCTGCTATTGGATTTATTCTACCTCCTTTTATAGCATTTTCTAATGTCTCTAGAGTTCCATAAAATGGTGGATTGTCTTTATATCTATCTATTATTGAAACAATTTCTTCAAGTTCTTTTCCTTCTTTTATTAATATTGCCGCTTTTAATACTAATTGTCCTATGCCAATTGACCCACTAAGTGAATCTATAATTTCAATTTTTTTATTATTTCCTTCTTTTTCGAACATGTCTTTTGCCAAAAGTGCACTATTATAAGTTCCAGATAATCCTGAACTTATGCTAATTACTAATATACTTTCCTCTTCGCATTGATATGCTTCTAAAAACTTATCTGGTGAAGGACATGATGTTTTTGGCAATAATTTACTTTCATCCATTTTTCTGTAGAAAGTTTCATTATCTATTTCCTTCCCAGATATATAGTTCTCTTCTCCAAAAGATACATTTAAACCAATAACTTCAATATTGTATTTCTCTATTATATGATTAGGTAAGTCACATGCACTGTCTACTATCAATTTTATTTTATCCATATTAACCTCACTATAAGATATTGTTTTTGTTTATTCAGTCGGTCGTACGACCGATTTAATTATTATTTTATATTTTGGATGAAAAAAAGTCAATAGATATAGATTCTTGCTTTATTGACAATAATTTTCTATAAGCTTATAATGTTATTAATTTGTTATAAATATACATAGAAAGGTAGGTTTTATGAAAACAAATAATATGAAACAAGCTATTTTATTATCTGCTACTAATTTAATAGCCAAAAATGGAGTTCAAAATACCAGTCTTGCTGATATTGCAAAAGATGTGAATATAAGTAAGGGTACACTATATTATCACTACTCATCTAAAAATGATATTATATATGACATTGCTGATACTCATTTAGAAGTTATAACTAGTGCTATATTAAACTGTGTAAAAAATGTCAAATCCAAAAATTCTCAAATAGAAATGGTCAACTTAATACTAGAAAAAATATCTACTATAGAAAGTCGTGGTAGAGTACATATGTATCTTATTTGTGAAGCTATTACTTCAAATGATGATTTAAAAGAAAGAATGAGATTGAAATATATTGAATGGCGAACTACCCTTAAATCTGAAATTATTGAATCTCTTGAAAAATATAGTGGTGATGAGAATGAACAGGATGCTGAATCCTTTTCTTTTTTACTTATGTCTATAGTTGATGGTTTAGTTGTCCAAAGCCTGTTAAAAACAGAAAAAATGCCTTATGAAAATATCGCTTCTTTTTTAGTTAACCATTGGATTTAAACTTGATATTTTAATAATTAATAAAAGTGAACTATTAAAGTTTTTTTATTTAACAGCTCACTTTTTTATTTGCTATGAATAATTTTTATTTAAACCTTCATGGAATCACAAAATAAAAATCATTTTATTAATTTAAAATACTTCTATTTATGTTGATGTGTATGCCCATCTAAATGTTCATGCCCATGTATATGTGTATGTTCATGCCCATGTATATGTGTATGTTCATGCCCATGCTCATGAGTTCCTGAAAATCCATCATCATGATTATGGTCATGACCTACACCATTTACATGCTCATGTTCATGTCCATGACTGTGAGAATGCTCGTGTGAATGTTGATGGTTATCTCCTCCACAGCATCCTTCTCCTCCAGTTCCACAGCATCCATTAGCATGTGGATTATGATGATTTCTTACTACAAATCTCTCTCTTAACATATTATTTATACCTCCTAGTATATTATTGAGCACTTCATGTGCCCCATTAGTTACAGTATACATCTAACTAGGTACAATAACAAGATATATGGTATTTTTTAACACTTATATCTTATAAAAATTTATCCTTAAAACCTCCACCTTTTACTTCTTCTACATTGTTTACAGAAATAAAAGCTTCACTATCCATATCATAAATTAAATCCTTAAATTTACCTACTTCATTTGCAGATATGATACAGTAAATCATTTTTTTCTTATTCTGCGTATATGCTCCTTCTGCTTCTAAAAAAGTTACTCCTCTACCCATCTTATTCATTATTACTTTTGATATTTCTTCATATCTATTTGATATTAAAAGTATAGATTTTTTTCTATCAAAGCAATCTTTTGCTATATCCATTGTAAAAGAAATTATATACATAGTAATTAGAGTGTACATTACCAATTTTGCTCCAAATAAAAATGCACCTGCACATACTACAAAGAAATTAATAAATAAAAATGTATTTTTCATTGGTATATCGTACTTTCTTTTCATTATAGCTGCTATTATATCAAGCCCTCCAGCAGTAGCTCTTGCTTTAAAGGTCAATCCCATACCTATACCAGTTAAAACACCACCATAAATAGATTGTAGCATAGTATCATTTATTGGAAAATATTTAGCAATATCTTGTGTTAAACCAAGTGCAACAGAAAATAGTAACATATTTACAAAACTTATTAACAAAAATTTATTATCAAAATACTTCTTAGCTATAATAAATATTGGTATATTCATCAAAAAACTAGATAATCCCTGATTTATACCAAATAACTTATATAATATAACACAAATTCCAGCTACTCCTCCACTTAACAACTTGGCTGGTGCTAGATATAAATTTATTCCTAAGGTTGATAAAATCATTCCCAATATAATAAGACCATATTGCAAAAATATGTTATTATCAATACTTAGTTTTTTGCTTTCACCATACATCAAAACGCACCCCTTTGCATAATAAATAAACCACCCTGCATAATACACAATAAATTTAAAAATAAATTTACCAGAAGTAGTTCACTCTAAAATATTATTCATCCTCACTTAAACGTTTATTCATTAACATTTTATCATATGCTATAAATAATTTATATGATTTATATAAATTTATTTGTTGTAAATTTTGGAATATTAAAACATTTAATTATTGAAGTACAAAAACAATTAATTAAATAAAGAAATAAGCTATCTTTTTAAAAAAAGCCCTATAGAAATTTACAAATCATTTTCTATAGGGCTCTTAATTAACAGCTTGTTATTTTTTATTTTCTTGTAACTTTTATACCTGTCATATGGTCATTTAAGTTTTGTTCTTCTAAAGATTTATCATCCACTCTATTTATTTCTAAAGCTAAAGTCTCAGACTTGATGTATTCATCAAAATGCTCAACAGCTTTAGCAATCTCATCATCACCACAGTAATCTATTACTATGTTGTCTAGTACTTCAAAGTTATTAGATTTTCTCAATTGTTGTACTTTAGATATAAATTCTCTAGCATATCCTTCATCAACTAACTCATCAGTTAATTTAGTATCTAGTATAACAAAAAGATTATTTTCAACAGATACATTAAATCCTTCTTTAGCAGTTATACCTATTAATACTAAGTCTTTATTAAATTCAAATGCTTCTCCATTTAAATCAACTGTTAAAGTTTCACCATTTTCAAGTTTATTAGCAGTTTCATGTGCATTTAACTTGTTTAATGCTCCTACAAATAAGTTCATCTTAGCGCCTAATATTGGTCCAGCTTCTTTAAAGTTTGGTTTTAGGCTAAAGTTCATATATTCATCTAAATCTTTAGCAAATACTACCTCTTTAACATTAAGCTCTTCTTTTATTAAATCAACTACATCACTTATTGTGTCTTCAAATTTACCATCTACTAATACTTTTTGTAATGGTTGACGAACTTTTATTCTCTCAACTTCTCTTGAAGCTCTACCTAAAGTAACTAGATTCTTAGCTAAATCCATTTTTTCTTCTAATTTAGTATCAACTAAACTCTCATTAAACTTAGGATATTCAGCTAAATGAACAGATACTTCTCCAGTTAGGTTTCTATACATTTCTTCTGACATATATGGAGCAAATGGTGCTATAGCTCTGCAAAGTCCATGTAATAATTCATAAGTTGTATTGTATACAGCTTTTTTATCTTCTGTTAATTCAGTTGCCCAGAATCTTCTTCTTGAACGTCTTATATACCAGTTAGATAAATCATCATTTATGAAATCTTGTATCATTCTTAAAGTTTTATTTAATTCAAATATCTCTAAATTTTCTTCTACATCTTTCATTAAATTATTGAATTTAGATAGTATCCATCTGTCAAGTTCTGGTCTATCTTTGTATTCTACAAAGAATTCAGTTGGATTTATATCATCTGTATTTGCATATAAAGTAAAGAAGTTATATACATTTTTCATAGTACCTATAAATTTACTTTGGATTTCTTTTAATCCATCCATATCAAATTTAGTTGGAGTCCATGGTGGAGAAACATATAGTAAATACCATCTTAGCGCATCCGCTCCATATTGATCAAACAACTGCATAGGATTTACTGTATTTCCTCTTGATTTACTCATTTTCTTTCCATCTTTATCAAGTACAAGGTCTGGAACTAAGACACTCTTATACGGTGCTTTTCCTAATACAAATGTTGATACTGCAAGTAATGAGTAGAACCAACCTCTAGTTTGGTCTATACCTTCTGATATATAATCAGCTGGGAATAGCTCATCAAAGTTTTCTTTGTTTTCAAATGGATAGTGGTGTTGTGCAAATGGCATAGCTCCACTATCAAACCAGCAGTCTATAACTTCTGTTACTCTTGTCATTGGTTTTCCACATTTTTCACACTTCAAGTGTATATCATCTACATATGGTCTATGAAGTTCTACAGTTTCTGGGTTTACATCTTCTATAGCTTTTTCAGCTAATTCTGCTCTTGAACCAACTGAATCTGTATGACCACATTCACATCTCCATATAGGAAGTGGAGTTCCCCAATATCTAGTTCTTGATATTGCCCAGTCATTTAGATTTTCTAACCAGTTTCCAAATCTCTTTTCACCTACAAAGCCTGGGAACCATTTTACACCATTATTATTTTCTATTAATTTATCCTTAAGCTTAGTCATTTCTATATACCAGCTTGGTTTTGCATAGTACACAAGTGGAGTTTGGCATCTCCAACAATGTGGATAATTATGAACTACTTTTTCTTTACTATATAGTTTATTTTCAGAAGCTAGCCATTTTATTATTTCAACATCTAGCCCATCTTCCATTACAAATCTACCTTCCCAAGGAGTAGTTGTAAATTTACCAGTTTCATCTACTGGCTGTACAACTGGTAAATCGTATCTTTTACCTGTATTGTAGTCATCTTCACCAAATGCTGGTGCTGTATGAACTATTCCAGTACCATCTTCAGTAGTTACATAATCTCCTACTGTAATGAAAAATGCTTTTTTATCAACTTCTACAAAAGGCATTAATTGTTCATATTCTAAGCCTTCTAAATCTTTACCTTTCATTTCTTCTAAAACTTCATAGTCTTCACCTAGTACTTTATTAGCTAAAGGTTTAGATACATAATATACCTCATCACCTTTTTTAACTTTTAAGTAATCAACATCAGCATTCACTGTTAATGAAACATTTGATGGTAAAGTCCATGGAGTAGTTGTCCATGCTAAGAAATATTCATCAGCATCTTTTTTCTTAAATTTAGCTACAACTGTATTTGTCTTTACTTCTTTATATCCTTGTGCAACCTCATGACTAGCAAGACCAGTTCCACATCTTGGGCAATAAGGAAGTATTTTATGCCCTTCATATATATATCCTTCTTTATTGAACTTATTCAATATCCACCATACAGATTCTATATAGTTATTATCTAAAGTTATATATGGATTATCTAAGTCAACTTCATAAGCCATTCTCTCAGTCATTATTCTCCATTGTTTTTCAAATGAGAAAACTGACTCTCTACATTTTTGGTTAAATTCAGCTATTCCATATTCTTCTATTTGTTGCTTGCTAGTAAGACCTAATTCTTTTTCTACTTGTATTTCAACTGGCAATCCGTGTGTATCCCAACCAGCTTTTCTCTTTACTTGATAACCAGACATTGTTTTATATCTACAAACAGAATCTTTAAGTGTTCTAGATAAAACGTGATGTACTCCAGGATTTCCATTAGCTGTTGGAGGTCCTTCATAAAATACAAAACTTGGGTCGTCTTTACCTTTTTCTAGAGTTTTTTCAAGTATATCTATGTCTTTCCAATAGTCAAAAACTTGTGCTTCTGCTTGTTTCACAGAACTGTCCACCAATGGCTTAAATTTTGCCATGTAAATCACCCTTTCCTACAGTTATTATAATTCCAAAGTTTTTATTCTTTTACGTAAATTTGAATAATAAAAAACTCGTCCCCTTTAAACAAAGGGACGAGTTATCAATCGCGTTACCACCCTAATTCTATATGTGAACTTAACAATAGTCACATATAACACTCTAATAGTATAACGGCACTAACCGGCACAGCTTAATAAAGTTTAATCGTTCAGCCTGCAGCTCAAGAGTGATTTTCATCTTTATAAATTCCTTGGTTCTCAGCATACCCAATTCTCTGTAAAATTATCTAAAGATAATTGTCTCTATCAACGCTTTTAAAAATTTATCTGTGTTTATATGAAATTCTATAACAAATAATTTGAATAGTCAATATATTTTTGAAAAATATAATAATTTATATTTTTCTTACATATTTATCCTATTTTTTGTTTTTGTTATAGTATTCTCAAACTTAAACAATAATTCTACCTAAAATCCAGTAAAATTATTGTTTATTCTAAAGTTGTAGCAGCTTCATCATTACTATAATTATACACTGATGTACCTTCAAATGCATTTACACATTTTTCATCTACATCATAAAAAATCTCATCGACACTTCTTATTTCATCTTCTAACAATGATTTAAATTTATTTCTAAATATCTTAAATTCTTTAACTAAAGCATCGTACTCTTTTCTTATCTCTATAACACGATTATTAGCTTGTTCTATAATTTGTCTAGCCTTTAAATCTGCTTCTTCAACGATTATCTTAGCCTTTTTATTTGCTGCACTACAAGTGTCTTCTGCTGCACTTTGAGCAGTTATTAAAGTAGCTTTTAGTGTTTCTTCAATATTTTCATATTTATTTACTTGATCTTGATATAATCCTAATTTTTCTTTAAGAGCTGTATTCTCTCTACATAGAGATTCATAATCTTCTTTGATAATATCTAAAAACTCATCAACTTCTTCATCTCTATAACCTCTTAAACCTTTTTTAAACTCTTTATTTTCTATCTCAATTGGAGTTAGCATTACATTTCCTCCCAGCTATAATTTTAATTAGTCCTTATACAATTAATTTTGCTTGAACTTTTATTCTTCCTTTTTTAGTAATATCTCCTATTTGTGTTACTTTAGCTCTTCCTTTACCTCTAATAGAAATTAAATCATCATTTTTAATTATTTTAGAAGTTGAAGTTATCTTTTCATAATTGACATGGACTTTTTCTCCATTTATGTATTTTGCACTATCTTGCCTAGATATATTGTAAAGACTACTTATGATACAATCTAACCTATCTGAAGATACTGTAAATGATACTTCTTTATATTTTGAAGAACTATTAACAATATTTTCTCTGGAAATTTCCTTTACAATTACACTATTTCTTGAAAC
This sequence comes from Clostridioides sp. ES-S-0001-03, assembly GCF_020676075.1. Lineage (NCBI taxonomy): Bacteria > Bacillati > Bacillota > Clostridia > Peptostreptococcales > Peptostreptococcaceae > Clostridioides > Clostridioides sp. ES-S-0001-03. The sequence goes on from NZ_JACVWJ010000004.1 coordinate 423,082, forward strand.
TTTCTCTAAATTTATGATTATAAAATCACAAATATCACTACTTACAACTACTTGACAAAAACTATCATGTATAATTATATCTCCAATTTTGTCTCTTTTTATACCTAGATTCAAAATTGCTCCTAAATAATCTTTATGAGATATACTTTTAAATTTAAAATTTCCTTCTATTTGTAAAAATCTAAGAGTATCTTCTATATCCTCATATTCCATGTAAAATGGATAAATAAATACAGTGCTTCTTTCAGCTTGTTCATAACCTCCATCCACACTGTATTTTATTTCATTAGTAGAATTTAATATATCTACAGCATTTCTCACTTCATATGGATTAAGAAACTCAGTAGACTTAACATCATAGTTTTTTATACAACTATTAGCCTTGTCTATTACTTTAAACATTTTATTTTTCAAGTCTACATCCTTTATGTGATTTGTCAATTTCAATTTGTCCATGTTATCACCTTAGAATATAACCAATACTAATTGTCTTAGGAACATCAATAATACTATTGCAATTAAAGGAGAAAAATCTATCGGCCCATTTGTGTATTTGTACATTATAGACCTGATTGGACCTTCTATTGGCTCTGTAAGATTTTCTAAAATCTCAAAAATTTTGCTTTGTCTTCCATTTGGAAACCACGTCATCAAGCTTTTTATAACTATCATCCATGCTATTATGTCTAAAAGATAATATAGTGCAATTCTTATTGTTCCCATACATTAACCGCCTTTTTACTATTTATTTTGCCAAGGGAAGAATGCTTTGCTTTCTAATTCTTTTTTCATATTTGCATCTATATCTACATTATTAGGAGCTAGTATAAATATTGACTTAGAAACCTTTTGTATACTTCCATCTAAAACATAAACCGCTCCATTCATAAAATTAAATATAGATTTACGAACTTCAGAATTAGTCAATCCTTCCAAATTCACTATAACTGCCCTTCTTTGTTTTAGATGGTCTGCTATAGTTGCAGCTTCATCATAAACTTTAGGTTCAACTATTACAACTTTCATTTGAGAAGTTGTATGTAAATTTACAATTTTATTTGCTTTTGCAGCACTAAATCCTCCATTTATTTCTTCCTCTTGAACTATATCTTCCATACCACCTTCATATTCATCTTCAACATAATCTTCATCTTCATCAACTATCCAGTTCTTAAATTTAGATATTATTCCATTTGACATTATTAACTTCCTCCTTAGAATTTATTCAGATTTGAGTAATTATTTTTTATTGTAATTTCTTTCTCCAAAGATTGATGTTCCAACTCTAACAATGGTAGCCCCTTCCTCTATAGCAATTTCATAATCGTGACTCATTCCCATTGATAAAACATCCATACCTACATTAGATATGTTTAATTCTTTTATTTGTGTTGATAAATCTTTAAGACCTTTGAATACACCTCTTATTTCATCTTCATCTGCTACAAAAGGTGCCATTGTCATTAGACCTTTTATTTTTATATTTTTATATTTTTCTGACACTTCTTTGACAAAATCTATAACTTCTCCTTTGTCAAGTCCATGTTTAGATTCTTCTTTAGATATATTCACTTGTACTAAGCAATCTATTTCTCTATTTATTTGCTCAGCCCGTTTTTGAATTTCCTCGCATAATGCAACTCTATCTAAAGAATGTATCATACAAACTTTATCTATTATGTACTTAACTTTATTTGTTTGCAAAGTTCCTATTAAGTGCCAATTTAGTTTGTCACCTATAATATCATACTTTCTAGCTAATTCTTGAGGTTTATTTTCACCAACAGAAGTAATTCCTTCTTCCATTGCTTCATTAACTAAATCTACATCAACAGTTTTAGTAACTGCTAAAAGAGTGATTTCTTTACTATCTCTATTTACTTTTTTTGCAGCTTCATCAATTTTACTTCTTATTTCAGATAAATTCTCTTTAACAGAACCCATTATTATCACCTACTTTATCCTTATATTTGTGTTTATTTTGTTAGGTCTTAAAATTATTTTGTCATATAGATTAACACTTTTAACTCCATTTATGTCATTTTTATAATAATCCACAAATACAGAAGATTCATTTTCATAAGTTATCCCTTCTAGTATGACAAATTTTACACTTTGTGATTGTTCATCAATTACATATACACCACGTTTATTGTCTTTTGTTTTTATAGAAGTTTTAGGTATTTTTAAACATTCCATCTGATTATATATTATATCAAATTCTTCGACACTTGTATCCTGATTTCCAATAATTTGGTTACTTATTTTTAATTTTACCATTATTTTATTATTATTTTTATATATTTTGTAAACTTTTGCATCTATTTTTTGTTTGTCATATTCAATTACGACATCTTGATTTTTTTCAAATCTTTTATAATCTTCTTTATCAACATATATTGATAAATAACTACTCTGGTCATTAAAGTCTTTTTCTAGAGTACCTTCTGTACTAATTTTTGCATCGACTACTTCAGATTTTAATACTAATGTATCTACATTCTTACTAATAATCATTACTAAAATATTAAATACTAAATATATAAGAATACCAAGTATCACTAATCTGGTATATTTAACCTTTTTCAAAGACTCTCCCCCTATATAATTTCTTTCATTATAAATACTTCTTCTAAAAAAGGTTTATTCCTTTTTTATATGATAATAATTGTTTTTTTTCATATTAAATTTATTTTTTATCAATCTTCCTATACAAGATTGTATTATTTATATATAATTATATTGTAAAGTATAAGTTTAACTTAGATTTTAAACTTGCTTTATATACCTTTATAGTTATTTTTATTTTTAGATACAATATAAAACCAATTAAAATTTAAAATTACTTTTGTTCTGTTGTCATTAATTAGTTAATTATTTACACATTAGGATAACGTTATCATAAGCAAAAGTTTATGTCCTAAAAAAAATACAAGGAGGATTTTCTTATGTCAGAAATTTTATTAGGAACAGGTTTACTTTTATTGGTTCTATGTTGTTTCACAATTTTTAGTTACAAAGCTCCATATGGTATGAAAGCTATGGGAGCTCTTGCAAGTGCTGCTTGTGCTACTTTCTTAGTCGAGGCATTCAATCTTTCTTTACTTGGCGACGTTTTAGGTATGGAATTTTTTAGAAGTGTTGGAGCCGCTAATGGTAGCCTTGGTGGAGTTGCTGCTGCTATACTTGTGCCATTAGCTCTTGGTGTATCTCCAGTTTATGCTGTTTTAATAGGATTATCATGTTTAGATTTTTCTATATTATCTGGATTCGTTGCTGGATACTTTGTTTCTTTCTTAATTAAGTTTATAGAGAAAAAGGTACCACCTGGAGTGGATTTAGTAGTTGTAATCCTTCTATGTGCACCACTATCTCGTCTTATAGCATCAAATGTAGACCCATTAGTTAATAGTACACTACTACAAATCGGACAAGTTTTAATAGAGGCTACTAATATTAGTCCTATAGTAATGGGAATTATATTAGGAGGCTTAATAACAGTAGTTGGTACATCTCCACTTAGTTCAATGGCGCTTACGTCTATAATTGGTCTTACTGGTCTTCCTATGGCAATAGGAGCATTAGGTGCTTTTGGTTCAGCTTTTATGAACTCAACATTATTTGCAAGATTGAAGTTAGGATCTAAAAAAGATATTATATCTGTTGCTATTGAACCATTGACTCAATCAGACATAATTTCGGCAAATCCAATACCTATATATTGTACTAATTTCTTTGGAGGTGCTTTTTCTGGTATCATTGTAGCTTTGATGGGTCTTGTAAATATGACTCCAGGTACAGCTACACCTGTAGCTGGATTTGCTATAATGTTTGCCTATAATCCAGTTAATCAAGTACTCATAACAGCTGGCTTATGTGCCTTATTTAATGTAGCTGCAGGATTTTTAGGCTCGAAAATATTCAGTACTTTTAAAGTTCTTACTGCTGGTGAAATACGTGGTACTGATGTAGAAAAAGAAATTGCTTAAAAATAATAAGATTTATAAATTAATATTTTAAGTTAATATTTTAAATGATAAAGTTTTATATTGTAGGCAATTTTATTAATTGCAAGCGTTTTATTTTTATATTTATTTATGATTATTATGTGTGTTAAATATTTAGATAGTTTTTTATTTTTTTAATTTACTTTTTATTTAGTTTTTTATTTAGTTGATGTATTAAAAATAAATGTTAGTATAATTTATTACTATTAGATATCATAACTTTTAAGGTACATAAAAAGTTCTATTTAATAATTAGATAATATTAAAAAATAAAAGCGATACATGACCTTTTAAAAAGTCTATGTATCGCTTTGTTGTTATCACAATCTCAACAAAAATTTTAAAATTTATTATTTTAATTATAATCTTTCAATATATAGACTCACATAGACAACTTTAATTCTGTCATATAAATCTTTATTTGAATATTATTATATGTAATGTACTTAGTTTTTAAATGAATGTATAGGAGCTGGAATTCTTCCTCCTCTTTGAGTAAACAGTTCAGATGAATTTTTATTTATAGGCATTACTGGTGCTCGTCCTAAAAGACCTCCAAACTCGACCATATCACCTACATCACATCCTGGTGCTGGTATAATTCTAACTGCTGTAGTCTTATTATTAATCATACCTATTGCTGCTTCATCAGCTATCATAGCTCCAAGTGTACCTGCTGTAGTATCTCCTGGCACAGCTATCATATCAAGACCTACAGAACAAATTGCAGTCATAGCTTCAAGTTTATCTATACTTAAAGCACCCTTAATAACAGCATCAATCATACCTGCATCTTCAGATACTGGTATAAACGCTCCACTGAGTCCTCCAACATGTGAACATGCCATAACTCCACCCTTTTTAACTGCATCATTTAAAAGAGCTAGTGCTGCTGTAGTACCATGAGTACCAACAACTTCAAGTCCCATCTCTTCTAATATATTTGCTACTGAATCTCCAATTGCAGGTGTAGGGGCTAATGATAGGTCTATTATTCCAAATGGAACATCTAGTCTACTAGAAGCTTCTTTCGCTACAAGTTGTCCAACTCTTGTAATTTTAAATGCTGTCTTTTTAACAGTTTCTGCAACAACATCAAATGGCTCTCCTTTTACCTTTTCTAAAGCTCTCTTAACAACACCAGGACCACTTACACCAACATTGATAATTCTATCTGCTTCACCAACACCATGGAATGCTCCTGCCATAAATGGATTATCTTCTACTGCATTACAAAATACTACTAGTTTTGCACAACCAAATCCTTTTGCATCTTTTGTCATTTCTGCAGTTTCTTTTATAATTTCTCCCATTTCTTTTACTGCATCCATATTTATACCACATCGTGTAGAACCTACATTTACTGAAGCACATACCTTATTAGTACTTGCCAAAGCTCTTGGAATTGATTTAATTAATATCTTATCACCTTTTGTATATCCCTTTTGAACCAATGCTGAGAATCCACCAATAAAGTCTATTCCTAAATCCTCTGCTGCTTTATCTAATGTCTGTGCGAATTTCACATAATCTTCTTCATCTGTTGCACCTGCAATAATGGATATTGGAGTTACTGATACTCTTTTATTTACAATTGGAATACCAAATTCACGTTCTATATCCTTACCAACTTTTACTAAGTCTTTAGCAGAATTCATAATTTTATTATATATTTTTTCTCTCGCTTTATCTCCATCAGGGTCTATACAATCTAGTAATGAAATCCCCATAGTTATAGTTCTTATATCTAACTGTTCTTCATCTATCATCTTGATTGTTTCAAGTATATTTCCTACATTCACTGTTATCACCTCCCCTTACTATTTACTACAGATTATGCATTGAATTAAAGATTTCTTCTCTTTGAATTTTTACATCTACTGATAATTTCTTTCCTCTTTCAATTAAATCTTCAACCGTTTGCTCAAAAGAATTTAATGCTTTTTCTAAATCAACTACCATAATCATTGTAAAATATTCTTGAAGTATTTTTTGTGAAATATCTACTATATTAATATTTTGCTTGTATAGCTCATCACTAATTCCTGCTACTATACCTGGTTTATCCTTTCCAATCACTGTTAAAATTGCTCTCATAATAATATCCTCCCTTATTTTTTTATAAATCTTACATTTTTACAAATTGAACTAGTTGCTAACATATATTTCATTTATTTGTTGGTAAATCACTTTTTATGTATATATTTAATATATTTTAATACCTATATATTCATTTGTCAATTTTTTTTCAATATTCTATTATTTTTATACTATTTAACCAAACTGTATATTATATATCATTTTATTAATAGTTATATATAGTTTTCATAATAATGAAAGGCATTACTTAGTAGCTTTATAATTTACTAAATAATACCTTTTTAAAAATTATTTTTTTATTTGTATGAATTCTATTACATTTTTTCTTACACTTGGATTTACAGCTAATATAGAAACAATCATAGTTGGAGTTAATATACAAAGTAAAAAGAAAATCTCTCTATTTAAATTATATTTTTTAAATATAGATTTAAGATTCTCATTGTCATTTGCTATTTCATCATAATTATTTACTCCTGATTTTTCATTGTTTATTTCTTTATTTCCGTTTACAAAAGCCTCTCCATAAGAGAAATATTGATTATTATTGCTAAATACTGATTTCTGTTTTAAATTATAATTGCTATCATCTTCTATCATTAAATTTTTACTATTAAATTTATTTTTATACTCATAATCATTTTCTTTATCAGCATTTATATCAGTATTTTCTTTATTATTTTGATGATTTTTATTATCGACACCACCAGCACTTGGTCCTATGTTATCTTCTGAATCATTTGGTTTTCCTCCATTAGAATCATTATTTTCATTACTACCATTGTCAGTATTTTCTTTATTTTCATTATTATCTTCTTCTTTATTTTTATTGTTATTACCCTCATTTTCACTACTGCCATCTCTATCTGGGTCATCTCTACCACCACCTCCACGATCACCTCCATCTATAATAACGTCTCGGTCATCTTCTGGTGTCATCTGACCATTGCCTCCACCCATCACAAATCCTGGTTTTAAAAATATATTTGAATATCCGTCCCTTAATCCACCTTCTACATTTACTCTAAAACATCTCAATTTAAAATCTTCAAAATCAAGTATAGTTTGGTTACTAATATAATTTAATTCTTTGCTTACCCAATTTATACCATCATCAGAATATTCTACAAATACCTTCTTGGCATTATATGGCATACTGTAATCTAAAATAGCTGAATAACCCTTTTTTGAGTTTATAAAAGATACTTCTAAATCGTTTATAGGTCCTTTATTTGTAACATGAACATATAAAATAGGCGCAACATTATGATTTAGCACTATATTATTTTCATTTAGATATTCTTCTTTAAATTTTCCTTTTATCACGAACTCTGCATTTTTATTTAAATCAGTATAGTAATTTGATAAATCCCAGTCCACATCTAACCTTTTAAACTTTCCACTAGAAGTTTTTAAAGTTACAGTTTGAGGAAATTTTAAATCTTCTATTTTATCTTCTTTTGTTATCATTATTTCCTCTTCAAAGACTCCAATACCTCTGCAATTACACCTTATAATATTATAATCATCATCTTGAGGTATATCTGGCATTATTGTATTTTGCTCTCCTATAATATAGACATTCTTGATCTCTGATACAATTGACTGTCCTTTTTTATTGTTACTTCTTAACCCTAAACTTTGCTGTTTATTATCATCATTGGCAATTACTGAAGTATCCTCTATTTCGACTTCTCCCTTAGAATAAATTCCTATAGCGTTTTCTCCACTTGCTTTTATGTTTCCAACCTCACCATAATATGTATCTATAATTAAATCAGCTTCTTCTTCTGCATACAAAGCAGTTCCATTTAAAGCAGTTATATTATCTATCCCTATCCTTAGCTTTCCTCCTCGTTCTACATGAATTACACCGTCTGTTTCACCTTCTCCAATTATATTTAATTCATTCCCATTGATAAAAAAGTTCCCTTTATCTTTTATGAGTATTTTATACTTATTGGTATCTATTGTAATCTTAGTTCCATATGGAATACTAAGTTCAAAATAACCATCTATTACCATATCACAAGAAAGAGTGTAAACTATTTTTTTATTATTATATTCATTTTTCAAAATCCAACTTTTAAAATCATTCAGACAATTATTTTCTTGGGAAAAACTCTTATTTGGGAAAAGTGCAAAAATCATAATTAACAAATTTATAAGAATAAAAGCTTTGTTTGTTTTGCTCATATTTTTCTCCTACTAATTCTCTTATCAAATAAAATTGAGTTATTTTAAACAATTTTACTTATTTTACTATTTAAATTTTATAAATTTATTTATATACTTTATGATACCAGGATTTACTGCTATTATTGAACATAGCATGCTTAAAACTACAATTCCAATTCCAATGATGATTCCACTATTAAAATTTTGAGTTTTATTCTGTGATTGAGAAGGAGAGTCTAATTTATCATTAAACTTACCTACTTCAGAAGTATCTTCTCGATTTAAGGCATTATCGTCATTAAATGTATTTTGAGGAGATTTATAATTTTCATTATGACTTTCTGTTAATATTTCCTTTAAACTACTTTCAATTTTATTTTTCATGATTAAATCATTGCTTTTAAAGTTTTTGTCTTGATTATTAATGTTTTTGTTTGTTTCATTCTCTGTCTTAATATCTTTTTCATCTGACTTATCATTTTTTTCATCTTGCTGAAGTTTATTGTCTTTTTCTTCATCATTAGATTCTGTATCTTTATTAGAATCTTCAGGTCTTTGCTTATCAATAGCTTCATTCTCATTATTGTCATTTGTATCTCCAATAATCTCAGAATCTTCTCTATCTGGGTCATCTCTACCGCCACCACCACGGTCTCCATCAATATCATCATTTTCCTGTTCATCATCTGGTGTCTCTTGGCTATCGCCACCTCCCGTTATAAATCCTGGTTTAAAAACTATATTTGAATACCCTTCTTTTAATCCTCCTTCCACTCTTACTCTAAAACAACGCAGCTTAAAATCTTCAAAGAAAAGTATAGCTTGGTCTCTAATATCCTCCTGTTCTTCAGATATCCAATTTATTCCGTCACTTGAATATTCAACAAAAACTTTACTTGCACTATATGGCATGTCATAATACAAAGCAGCTACATATCCATTTCTTGTATTTTGAAATTCCAATTCCAAATTATCTATTGGTTTTTTCTCTATAACAGATATATTCAAAATAGGAACAACATCATCATTTATTATAATTTTTTCTTTATTTAATGTTTCTGTTTTAAACTTTCCTGTTATACTAAAATTTTCTTCTTTTTTTAGCTTTTCATAATAATCAGTAAAATCCCATTCTACATCTATATCTATTTGATTACTACTAGATGTTTCTAATATCATATCTTTGGGAAATTTTATATTTTCTATTTTATCATCTTTACTTACTTTTATTTCTTCACTAAATACATTAATTCCCCTATGACAACATTTTACAATATTATATCCAGAATCTTCAGATATGGCTGGTATAAACTCATTATAACTATCAATTATATAAATATTTTTACTTTTTGATACAATTGATTTAACAGTTTTATCTGAACTTCTTAATAATCTAGTTTTGTTGTCATTATCATAAGCTCTTACTGATGTACTTTCCAACTCAATATCACCTTTACAATATACTCCTACAGCATTTTTCCCTCTTACCTCTATATCCTTATATGGCACTCTAATGTCATTTTCAGAATAAATTCCTATAGCATTATTTCCATTTGCCCTTATATTTCCAATACTTTCATAGTATGAACTAAATCTTAAATAACCTCCTTCTTCAATATATAAAGCAGTTCCGTTGGTAGCAATTATATTATCTATACCTATATTTAATCTTCCTCCTTTTTCTACATGTATTACTCCATCTTCTCCACCCTCTCCTACTATATTCAATTCATTTTCTTGAATTATAAAATTCCCTTGGTCTTTTATTAAAATTTTATATTTATTAGTATCTATTGTGAGTTTAGCTTCATCTGGAGTGAAAAACCTATATTCTTCATCTATCACCATATCACAAGAAAGAGTGTAGACCATCTCTCCAGTATTGTTTTTATTTTCTTGATACCATATTTTAAAATCTTCAAGGCAATTATCCTCTTGTCCAAAGACTTTATGTGGAAAACTTATAAAACATAAAAATATCATATTTACAAAAATAAATATCTCATACTTTCTCATACTACACCTCTAGAATTTTTTTAGCTTAAAACAGCCTTGTCTAAAAATATACTTTACTCATTATAATTTTTCCACAATTATCAATTATTGTCAATTTATATAAAAACTTTTATTGATTTTTATAAATAAAAAGCTACTTGTTAAAGTAAACAAATATTTTACTTTAACAAGTAGCTATATTTTTATAACAAAATAGTTATGATATTAGAACTTCCTTCATTTACAATTTTTTGTAGAGTCTTTTGCATCTTGACTCTTATTTCCTCTGGCATAGTATACAATTTACTTTGAAGCTGTTCTTTTACTAAATCATGAAGTGACTTCCCAAACATATTTGATTCCCATAAATCTGCTGGTTGCTCTTCAAATACCTCCATAAGATATTTTATCATCTCCTCACCTTGATTTTGATTTCCAACTATAGGAGAAACTTCTGTAGATATATCTGCTTTTATAATGTGAAGTGATGGTGCATTAGCTTTTAACTTAATACCATACTGTTTTCCTTGTTTCATTATTTCTGGTTCTTCCAAGCTAAGTTCTTCTAAAGAAGGGGCTACTACTCCATATCCTTTTATCTTAGCATCTATTAAAGCGCTTTCTATCTTATCATACTCATTTTTAACTTTAGATAGTCTAGTTATCAGGCTAAGTAATTGATAATCCCCTTCAATTTTAAATCCACTTTTTTCTTCAAGGACATTATAGAATAAATCTTGCTTTGTTTGTAAGTCAATGTTTATGACACCTTCCCCTAACTCTACATGGTCAACACCTGTATCATCTAAAAAATCTAACTCAGAGAAACCTTGCATAATTCCTTCTATATCTCTTATTTTACCTATATCTATAATGCTCTGTTTTAATGTTGTTATTATACTACTTTTTATCCAGTGATTTCTCTCAAGACCTTCCACCCATTTAGGTAAGTTTATTCTTATTTCTGTAAGTGGGAAATCATATAGTACAGTTTCCATAACTTCTTCTATATCCTCATCTTCCATTTCAACTATATTCATTGGAAGGACTGGAACTTCATATTTTTCCTCTAATTCATTTCTAAGCAGACTTGTTTCTTCACTTCTAGGACTTAACGTATTTAAAACTACAGCAAATGGTTTTTTAAGATTTTTTAATTCTTGTATAACTCTCTCTTCTGGCTCTACATAGCTTTTTCTATCAATACCAGTAACTGAGCCATCTGTCAAGACAACTATTCCTATTGTAGAATGGTCTTTTATAACTTTTTTAGTCCCTATCTCTGCTGCTTTCTCAAATGTCATAGCTTCTTGTGACCAAGGAGTGGATACTAATCTTTGCTTTCCACCTTCCTCATGACCTAAAGCTCCTTCAACTATGTATCCAACACAATCTACCATTCTCACTTTTAAAGATACTGTGTCTTTTATTTTAATTTCTACACCATCTGCTGGTACAAATTTTGGCTCTACTGTCATTATAGTTTTGCCTGAACCACTTTGAGGTATCTCATCTCTTGTTCTATCTTTTTTGAACTCATTGTCTATATTTGGGATAACCAACTTTTCCATAAACTTTCTTATAAAAGTTGATTTTCCTGTTCTTACAGGTCCCACTACTCCAATATATATATCCCCCTGAGTCCTTTTGGATATATCTTCGTATATGTTATTATTCATATTATTCCTCCTATACATCTAATCTTATTAAATTATATTTAGATTTCGAGGTTAATATTCTTAAAATAGAAAAATAAAGACCAGCAATATTAATTTAGTTTACATATAGAAATTTGCAAATTTCAATGTAAATTAAATTATAATGCTAGCCTAAATAGTAATGTATTATATTAACTAACTTTAGTAGTATTTTCATTTGACTTACTATTCATTTCAATAAGCTCTTTACGTCTTTCTTTAGTCATATTCATCCATATAAATGTAAACACCAATCCAATTATGGCTACTATAGTAAGAACAATGAAGTAGTACTTATATCCAGTTACACCTGGAAATGCATCTAATATCTTTCCTGCTGCTAGAGGACAAAGTACTTCTGGAAGATATCCTAATGTAGCAACTATACCTATAGCAGTTCCTGATATTGATAGTGAATAATTACCTTCTTCAAGTAATGAATAATGTAAACCTTGAATTGCATACATAGATACATATATTGCAACACATCCAATCAATAGTACATAAATCATAGAAGATTTCGTTGGTGTAAAGATTACACCTAAAAGTCCTGCAATCATAAGTATAAATCCATAAGATATAATCTTTGATGAACCAACTTTATCTCCAAGCAATCCAGAAGCAGCTGATGCTACTGGTCTACAGTACTGAGCTAATATTGATATTGCAGATGCAAATACTACAGTAGCTCCAAATGCTTCAGTTGAATACGGCGTAAAATAATAAAATGACATATTAGCTGAATATGAGCAAAACATTATTATTGTTATTATCCATGTATGAGGCATTTTTATTACTGTAAAGAAAGCTTCTTTATCAAATTTGGCTGATACCTCTTTTTCATTATCTTTTAACTTAAAAAATACTAATAATCCAACTATTACATTTATAGCTGAATACAGTACTATAATAGCTGTAAGACCAGATTTATCACTTACTTTTGATGAAATATATCCAAATAATATTAAGACTATAGATAAATGAATTGCATTGGTAATTCCACGACCACTTTCCATAAATCCAAAAGCTTTTCCTTGTTCATTTTCAGATGCTAACATCCTGACAGCTTTTACAAGAGCTGGCCAAAAAGTAAGTATTGTTGTTATTCCCCATAAAGCATGGATTAAAAATACAACAATATATGGAGGATAAAGCGTTAATACAAGACCAGATACCCCTGTAATAATTAAAGAACCTGAAAGTAGTTTTCTGGCTGAAATACGGTCTGCTAAGAAACCACCAAAAAGGTATGATACCATTGCAAGTAGACCATAAATGCTTCCTAAACTCCCCATTTGTGTATTTGTAAGATTAAATGCTTGTGCAAAAGTGTCATAGTAATAATTCTTTAAATATGGTAAAGCATATATAAAGGCTCCTGCTACAAAGAGTATTATCAAGACTTTGAAATTTTTCCAAATGCTTGGTTTATTCACTTCAACTGACATATTTCCTCCTTATGTAAATACTCATAAATTTTTATGACAACTAATTATTGATTTTTTAACATTTCAATATATTATAGATTTATTGATATGTTAAGTTAATTTATCCATAATTTTTAGTGAACTAAAGAGATACGCTTTTAGTTCACTAAAATAATTATATTTTTATTTATAGGAATCTCCAGAATTATTAGATACCTTCTTTTCATAGTTCTTCCATATCATTAAACCTGTTATTATAACAAAAAGACCTCCACCTATCATTTCAATCTCATAGACTATATTATCCTTTAAAGTCTCCATAACTGGTGCTGTTGAGAAAAGTATCCCTACTACAGTCACTACAAGTACCATTCTGGCTATATTGATACAAACTGAATCACTTTTTGCAATTGAGTATGGTCTTTCTTCGTTTGGTCTTGTCTTTCTAAGTCTTATATATGACGTAAAAAGTAATACATATGGAAACAAGGCTGTTAATGCTGTCATAGTTACAAGGACATTATATATATTATCTACTGATGGCAGTAAATTTGTTCCTATAAGAAGTAGACTCACTATTATAGCTTGAATTACTACAGCATTTGATGGTATATTGTGTTTATTTGTAACAGTTAATTGCTTAGGAAATACACCTTCTTTTACATTTCCAAAAAGCATCTTTACTGGACCTGCTATATAAAGTATTAGTGCTCCAAGTACTGATAAAGTTATCCCAAATGCTACTACTCTTATAAACCAGCTTCCTATTCCTAAATCTTGTGCAACTTTAGCTAGCGCATCTAGTATTCCTGTCGATGCTGCAATTTCATCTGGAGGAAGTATCATTGTTATTGCTACTGAACCTAGGATATAGATTCCTCCTATTAAAACAGCTACTGTCAATATAGCTTTAGGGAAGTTTTTCTTAGCATTATCCATTTCGGTTATGAAATTAGCAGTTGTTTCAGCTCCTGATAGTGCAAATATTATAGCAGATATAGAAACTAGTGAATTAGCATCTATCTTTGGTATTATATTTTGGATTGTATATACAGATGCTGATGGAGCTTTTTTGAGAATAACTACAGACATAAATGCCATCACTATAAGTAATATAGCAGGAATTGTAGAACCTAATGCTCCTGTATTTGTAAAGAATTTTCCAAATGCCATTCCACGAGTACTTACTAAGGATAACATCCAGAATATTATGAGTGAAAGCACTAAAATAAACATCTTATTGTTTGATAGAGCTGGATTTCCAAGCATATAAGCAATATTTATAGCTAAGAATGTCAAGAATGAGGAATACCAAAATATCTTTGATGTCCAATTTAACCATGACACCATAAATCCCCACTTCTCTCCATAAGCCTGTTTAACCCATTCTCCAAGTCCACCATCTTTTGGATATGTTGCAGCCAACTCTGCACATATAAGTGATGCTGGAACAAAGAATATAAAAGCAAACAATAACCAAACTGGTATCGAACCAAGACCCAACCCAAAACTAGAGGCAGTAGATTTAGCTATCCATCTAATCCCAAATAATGCTGATATATTCATAAATACTAAATCCCAAAATCCAATCTTCTTTTTCACTGTAATTCCTCCAATTTCAAATTTACTTAAATTCATACATATGTACTAATTTAAATATCAAGTATAAGCTCTTCAACACTTCTTGGATAATTAGTTATAATTGTAGCACTATTTTTACCTACTATTGCTGTATCTGAATGTCTAAATCCTCCAATTCCAGGTATATATATTCCTGGTTCCATAGAAAATACCATTCCTTCTTCTAATATTAATTCATTGTCAAATCTTAAATATGGTTCCTCATGTTCTGATAAACCTAAACCATGACCAATTCTGTGATTTGAATATAACTCTAGACCATGCTTTGCAACAACAGCTCTTGCTGCTTCATCCACCATTCTTGCTGGTATACCAGCTTTTATTGTATCTAATCCAGCTTGTTGAGCTTCTACTGCAATCTTAAATACTTCCTTTTGTCTTTCTGTTGGTTTACCTATAATAAAAGTTCTTTCATTTTCTGCTCTATAGTTTTCATACCAAACCTGTCTACTATGTATTACTATATCTCCTCTTTGAAGTATCCTAGTATTGGAGTCTAAATGTGGTTGTGCTGTTCTATCGATGCCTGAACAAGTCCAGTTTGCAAATCCGATATATGTATCAGGATAATTTTCAGATACATATTTTAGTAAAGCATTATCCCCTGCAACGTCAAATTCCAATTCACTCATCCCAACTCTAGCATTTTCCAAAGAACCTTTTATTCCTATATCGGATAAGTAACCAGCTATCTTTAAAAATTCTATCTCTCTTGCATCTTTTACATATCTCATTTCAAATATTTTACTTCCAACATCTTTAATAGCAAATGATTTCTCAGTTATATATTCTGAAAAGCTTGCAGATACTATATCTTTTTCTATCCCAACAGTTATTCCTTTAGGATATCTATTTAAAATTATATCTAAGTAATGTTTATGTGATATTCCATGTTCTTTCATCTCTGGTATTTCATAATATACATATACATTATCAACTTTTGCAACTTCTTTAGCATGTAGCTCCTCTAATCCAGGTACTATTAATTCTATTTTATCTTGAGTTACTACTGTTACAATTGGTCTAGAGTAAGTTATTGCTTTAAATCCACTAATATAAAATTGGTTGTCTGGTTCAAATATTAGGGCAATTTCAATGTTTTTTTCATTCATATACTTTCTTAATCTTTCTAGTCTCATATTATTTGACATAGTGCACCTCTTTCTCAATATTTAGATAATTTATTCAACACAACAAAGATAAACATATTATTTTAAAATTATTAACATTTTTATTAATTGTTGTATTCATATGTAAATTAAATTTATTTGTGATTATTTTATCATAATCATGATTATTTTGTCAATCATGATTTCATTTTTAAATATTTTTTATGTTATTATGATTTTGAATTATCTAAAATATAACGAATATAGATTATATTTTGGAATATTATTCTTGATTTATGGCAAATTTAATGATAAAATCACGATTATATAAACTATATTGATTATTTGTAGGTGAATAAAATGACAAATAAAGAGTTACAAAAGAAAAGGATATTGATGTATTTCATAGAAGCTGCTCAAAACATTATGGAAAATGAAGGAATAGAAAATATTACACTTCGTAAGGTTGCAGATATGGCTGGCTATAACAGTTCAACCCTATACAACTACTTTAAAAATTTAGACCATCTAATATCATTTGCATCTATAAAATATTTTAAAGATTATAACTTGAATATTTCAAGGTGTATAGAGAATGTAAATGATGAATATAAGAAATATATAATTATGTGGAAATTATTTTGTAAACATTCTTTTGAAAATGCCCAAGCTTTTTATCAGGTATTTTTTAACTTGTCCAGTGATGAGCTTAGTTATATAACAAAACAATATTATGATATGTTTCCAGAGGACTTAGGTATTCATGACAGTGATATATCTTTAATGATTACAGGAAAAAGTATAAAAGAAAGAAATAAAATACTGTTGAACAATCTTGTAGATACTGGATATATACCAGCTAAAGATTTAGACATAATCAATGATATAATTATTTCTTTTTATCAAAATCTATTATTCTTAAAAAAGAACACAGGAAAAAACTCTAATGATGATGAATTAACTATGAAAATGATTTCTTCTATTGAATACATAATAAAACATGCTAAGTAATATTAAAATAGCCCTCTTTATATAAAGAGGGCTAAAACATGTCTATTATTTTTTTATTTTATTATGCAATAAGTTTATATATCATCACCTAAAACTACTTCTTCCATTTCGTGCTTTTTACTTCTCATCATTAGCTCTATTCCAACTTCTTTAGGATTTGCACCTTTAGTTATCACAGAATATATAGCATTAGTTATTGGCATATCTATATTCAGCTTTTCAGCAACATCATGTGCTACTTCAGTAGCCGTTATTCCTTCTACAACCATCTTTACTTCTTTTAATGTATCTTCTAAGCTCATACCTTGACCTATAAGTATACCCGCTCTTCTATTTCTACTATGCATGCTTGTACAAGTAACTATTAAATCTCCAATGCCTGAAAGGCCTGCAAATGTAGACATGTTAGCTCCCATAGCAGTACCAAGTCTACTCATTTCACTAATTCCTCTTGTCATAAGAGCTGCTTTTGCATTGTCACCATACCCTAAACCATCACATATACCAGCGCCAAAAGCTATAATATTTTTTAATGCTCCTCCAAGTTCAACTCCAACTATATCTGGATTTGTATAAACTCTAAGTTTAGGGCTCATAAATAAATCCTGTATGCTCTGTGCTATTTTTAATTCTTTAGAGGCTACTACTACTGTAGTAGGTATATTTCTTGCTACTTCTTCAGCATGAGATGGGCCAGATAGTATTACATATGGATTTTGTGGCAATTCTTCTTCACATACCTGAGACAATCTAAGTCCAGTGCCTTTTTCAAGACCTTTTGCTACATTAACGATAATTTGTCCAGCTTTTACAAAGGGTTTTATTTTTTCACAAGTACTTCTTACTGCTTGAGATGGAACTGCTAAAACTATTACTTTGCAATTTTCTATAGTTTTTTCTATATCAGTACTTATAGTTATATTATGTGGAAATAATACTCCTGGTAAATAGTCTGTATTTTCTTTAGTCCTGTTTATTTTTTTAGCTTGTTCTTCTTTTCGAGTCCACATGCTAACATCATTACCTTTATTTGCAAGGCCTAAAGCTAATGCACTTCCCCAACTTCCAGTACCTAATACACATACTTTCTCCATGTTTAACACCACCTGAGTATAATATATTTACTATTCTTTCTTTTGACCAATTTTTCTTTCTGTCCCATTTAATAATCGCTTTATATTTGCTCTGTGATTATATATTACTGATATGGTTAAAAACAAAGCTACAACTAACCCTGCTTTATTTTTTGCTATAATCATAAATATTGGTGAACAACCTATACCAACAACAGAACCTAATGAGACATATTTTGTTATAATTACCACCAATATAAACACTGCCAAACACATTAATGTTATTGCTGGATTTACAGCAAGCATTGCACCTAGTGAAGTTGCAACACCTTTACCCCCTCTAAATCCTAAAACTGCTGGCCAATTATGACCTGCTACAACACATATAACTGCTAGATATCCAGCTAAAAGAGTATCTATACCAACCAACTTTGCTGCAATTTCCGATATCAAAACAGCAATTACACCTTTAAAAACATCACCTAAAAAAGTCATTGCTCCTGCTCTTTTCCCAAGTGTTCTAAGTACATTTGTCGAGCCTGCATTACCCGAACCTTGAGTCCTTATATCAACCCCAGCAATTCGCTTTGCAACTATATACGAAGTTGATATATTGCCTAATAAGTATGCAATTACAGCAATAATTATATAACTAAATATTTCCACTGAACTTACCCCCTTTAGTTATATTTTAGATATTTACTTTTTATTTTTTTGTCTATACTCAAACTTTATAGAAGTTCCTTCAAATCCAAAGTTTTCTCTTATCTTATTTTCAAGGTATCTTTGATATGAGAAGTGAGTTAAGTTCTTGTCATTTATAAATAAAGTAATTTTAGGAGGTCTAATGTCTGTTTGAGTTCCATAGTAAATTTTTAATCTTCTACCTTTATCAGATGGTGGCTGATTTAACATTACAGCTTCTCCAATTACTTCATTTAATGCTGAAGTTGATATTCTCTTAGAATGTTCATTTGATACATATTCAACTGTGTCTAATATTTTATTCATTCTTTGATTAGTCTTTGCAGAAACAAATACTATTGGAGCATACATCATAAATGGGAATTTTTCTTTTATATCTTTTGTGTAATTATTCATTGTCTTATTATCTTTTTCTATTAAGTCCCATTTATTGACTACAAATATACATCCCTTGCCTTCGTCATGTGCTATACCTGCAACTTTTGTATCCTGCTCTGTAACGCCTTCCAAAGCGTCTATAACTATTAACACAACATCTGCTCTATCTACAGCACTCATAGCTCTTATTACGCTATATTTTTCTATCGTCTCATATATTTTGCTCTTTCTTCTAAGCCCTGCTGTATCTATAAGAAGAAATTTCTGTCCATTTTTTTCAAAATAAGTATCTATTGCATCCCTAGTAGTTCCTGCAATTGGACTTACAATTACTCTTTCTTCTCCTAATATCTTATTAAGTATAGAACTCTTTCCTGCATTTGGCTTACCTGTTATAGCTACTCTTATTATATCTTCTTCATACTCTGTATCTAATCCTGCTGGAAAATTTTGAACTATCTCATCTAATAAGTCTCCAAATCCCATACTATTGGCTCCTGACACTCCAAAAGGAGTTCCAAAACCTAATTCATAAAAATCGTATATATTGTCAAACTGACTTTGACTATCAATTTTATTAACCACTAAAATTACTGGTTTTTTTGTTTTTCTAAGTATCTGAGCAATTTCTTTATCAGCAGCTGTTATTCCAGCCTTGCCATCAACTATAAAAAGTATTACATGTGACATATCCATTGCAAGCATGGCTTGATTTCTCATTTGAGATAATATTATATCTTCGCTATCAGGCTCAATACCTCCTGTATCTACTAATGTAAAATATTTATCTAACCATTCTACTTCTGCAAATATTCTATCTCTTGTAACTCCTGGTGTATCTTCAACTATTGATATCCTTTTTCCTGCAAATTTATTAAATATTGTAGACTTACCAACATTTGGTCTCCCAACTACAGCTACAACTGGCCTACTTATACTCATGTTGTTTCTCCTTCCATCTTTTGTTTTCTATTTTAAAATTTTATCCACAAAATCTTTTCCTTCATTTAAACATGGGATAATTTTTATTTTCATAAGTTCTTCTAACTGATTTAGTTCAATATTATCTAAGAAAATTTCTTCATCTGCTTTTAACATACTTCTTGTTATATAAAGAGCTTCTCCCAATTCCTTATGCTCAAGTTGCTCTTTTAAATCTTTAGCTGTTAAAAGGCCTGATACTGTTATTGTTTCTCCAAAAAACTTGTTTTTTATTTCATAAACATCTATTTGAAGATTTTTAAACTTGTCCATCATAGCATCTGCCATACTTTGTATAAATTCATATGCAGAATGTCCAGTAGCTATTGATACCTTTTTATCTCTTTTGAGAATATTCTCAGACAATGTGTTTAGATACTCTTCAATATCTGTTTTTAACTTACGTATCATACCTACACCATCTTCAAACTGTAAAAATCCTTCATACTCTTCATATCCAGGCAATTCTCTACTAGATAATATATAAAATTCATCTGATAAAAATGCAAATCGAGTTCCTATTTTCTCAAGATATATCTGTTGTATTTCATGTATTTGCTCTATAGTTTTACTTGCACCCTTATTATCAAATATATTTAATTCTACTAAATTTTCTCTATGCTTTGTAATTCCAACTGGAACTATAGCAACACTATTTACATATGGATAAAGTTGAGCTAATTCTTTTATTGTTCTATCCAATTCCTTTCCATCATTTATACCTGGACATAAAACAATTTGACAGTTCATCTCTATATGAGCATCTGCCAATCTCTTCATTATACCATATAATTTTCCTGCAAATTTATTACTTATCATTTTTTGTCTTAATTCTGGATTAGTTGTGTGCACAGATATATTTATAGGACTTATTCTGTATTTAATTATATTATTTATATCTTCTTCGCTCATATTTGTAAGTGTAACAAAATTTCCTTGTAAAAAAGACAATCTTGAGTCATCATCTTTAAAATAAAGTGTTTCTCTCATTCCTTCTGGCAATTGGTCTATAAAACAAAACATACATTTATTTCTACAACTTTTAGCTTGGTCAATTATTGGATTTGTAAATTCAACACCCAAATCTTCATCATAGTCTTTTTCTATCTCATATATGTAGACTTCGCCATCTTTTTTTTGTATCTCTACCTCTAAATACTCATCACTTAGTAAGAATCTATACTCTATTATATCATGTATTGGCTGTTCATTTACAGATATAAGTAAATCTCCTACTTCTATACCTATTTCTTCTGCAATACTATCTTTGTAAACTTTACTTATAATATTATTTATTTTTTTTACATTTACTTCCATTTTTTTCACCACTCTTTTATATTCATCAATATTTATTATAATATATTTTCATATACAGTTTATTACTTTATTATATTTTACAATAGCATTTTTAAACATTTCATGTCATAATAACACATTTTAATTCTAATAGTCAATATAAGTAAATAGCTATAAAAAGATTAAAACAAATAATATTCAAATTTAAATATTTTATAAATTTGAACATTATTTGCTCTTAAAAGTATCTTATCGTTTTAATGCTTTACTATTATTAATGTTCCATTAGTCATATCGTGAACCATTCCACCTACACACTTTGACATGAGCATCGCCTTATTTTGCAAGTCTTTTTCATCATTTGCATAAAATATTGGACAACCTCCACCATTTCTCATATTTTTATCTAGTGTAACTATTGCTAGGGTATATTCATTTAGACCTATATCCATTCCCATTTTATGCACTTCCTTTCTTTCCTATTTTATAGTTTTTCAGTGATAAGTTTTTACCTTTAGAACTTGAAAGTATTGGACATGATTTTACAGCTTCCATTACCTTTTCAACATTCCTATCTATTGGTAAATAAGCAATCATTATACTTTCATCATCTTTATTTCGTCTAGGTAATGGTACAAATGCAGGTTCTTCATAATCTCCATATAAACCTAATCTTGAATATATATTGTATACTATAGCTTGTCTTTGACCCGAATCAAATAATATTCCTGCATTAGCATAATCTCTATTTTTAGGAATTATTTGTATTCCTACACCTCTATTAATATATACTTCTCTATCACTTTTTAGACCTATATTTGTTATTCCTTTTAAATCTCCCACCTTCAATATAGATTCATTTACGAAGCTAATATCAGCAGGCATTACATCAGCTATATCTCCAATACTTTTTCTAGTAAGAAGTTTTTTAAGTATGAAAGCTAATAATAAACCACAAATTGAACTTATTATCAAACTCATACCTTCACTTATTTTAGTTTCTTCAATAATTACATAATATAATCCTATTGTTAAAAAAGATGTAACTATGCACATATAATTTCTTACTTCATAAGTTCTAGCTATCTCTTCTATAAATGCAGCTCCTCTTTTTACAAGTTGAACTTCTTCTAAGTTTTGTAATGTATTCCTTCTATTTGCTCTTACTTGTCTAAACTGTTCTGCTGCCAAAGATAAAAATGTTATCGATGTATAAGAACGATTTATAAGAGCTGGAACTAGTAATGCTCCTAATGCCGAAGCAACAAAGGCTAATATGAGCTGAGATAGTAAAACATTTGGTTGTGTAGGATACTGTTTTTGGTCTAAATTCAACATTATAACTCTTGATGTTATACCAATAATAACTGCAACAAAAAATACTCTATCCATTAAATCACTCCTAAAATATCTAATATAAAATGTTCACTTATAAATCTACAAAGTCTTTCTAGAAAAATCACTCTGTTTTCCTTTTGATGTCTCTATGATAGGAGTACTTTTTACTACATCTATCATTACATCTATATCCTTGACTATTGGTATATATGGTATAACCACAGTGCTTTTTTCTAAGTTAGTTTTAGATATAGCTACAATATCAACCTCATCTACATCTTTATCTATACCCATATGAATAAATAGATTATGTATTATAGCTTGTCTTTGTCCTATATCATTTACTATCCCAAATGCACCCAAATCTCTTGGTATAATTTCTATAGCTAAACATTCATTTTTATATTTTTCTCTTGTATTCTCTAAACCTATATTAGTTATTATTACACCATTTACTTTTAAAATAGGCCCTTCAAAACTTACTTCAGCAGGAACTATATCTGCTATATCTGCTATACTATTTCGTCTTAGAAACCTTCTAAAAATTAAACCAACCAAAGCTCCTGCTATAACAGCTAGTATTGTACAATAAATAAAGCTAAGGTCATATCGTTTTGAAACAGTAATATAAACTATAGAAGATACTAATGCAGAAAAAAGACTGATATAACTTCTAGATTCATACGTAGATGCTATTTCTTCTACATAAGCATCTCCCTTTGGTACTAATTCTTCATTGTCTATATTTTTTAATGTTATTCTTTCCTGCTCTGCAAGACCTTGAAATTGTTGTATCGCTACTGCAAAAAATGTTAATGCTGCAAACTCCTTATCTATAAGTGCAGGTAATGCTATTGCACCCAATGAAGCTGAAAGCCCTGATATTATTATTTGCTCTAAATAATCTTGTGGTCTCGATGGGTATTGCTTGTCTGTAACTCTTAAAACTAATCCTCTACATAATATTCCTATAATTACTGCTACTATAAAAGAGTGTCTAAATAAATTGGCACCTAATAAGCTTTCTTCCATTTTCTCAGCTCCTTCTCTTATATAGTTTGTGCAAAAAACAAAAAAAATTTCCTTCTATTTAAGGAAATTTTTTTTGTAGGATTGTAACAATAAATTCGCTACCAATACCAAGTTCACTTTTTACTTTTATACATCCATTTAATGATTTGACTATATGCTTCGTTATAGCCAATCCTAAACCCGTTCCTCCTACATCTCTACTTCTTGCTTTATCTACTCTATAGAAGCGTTCAAAGATACGTTCTACATCTTCTTTTGGTATTCCAACACCATTATCTATAACTTTGATTATTATTTTTTCTTCATCTTTTAAAACTACCACTTGTACAATACCATTATCTTGAGTATATTTTATAGCATTATCAACTAAATTTAAAAATACTTGTTTGATATAATCTCTATTAGAAAGTATGTTTATTGATTTATCATCACATTTATATAAAACTTCTATGTTTTTTTCACTAGCTGAACGTTGAGTTATTTCATATACTTCTCTAAATACATCGTATATTACAACATCTTCCATTAGAAGAGTGTCTTTATTTTCTACAAATGATAATAATAATATGTCGTCAATCAATCTTTTTAATCTGTCTGATTCACTTTCTATTATTTCCAAAAACCTATTTCTAGTGTTTGCATCTATATTTTCATTGGATTTTAATGTTTCAACAAATCCACTTATAGATGTAAGTGGTGTTTTAAGTTCATGACTTACATTAGCAACAAAATCACTTCTCATATTTTCAAGCTTCACTTTTTTAGTAATATCTTCTATGTTTACTATTGAGCCAATTATTACATTATTGGTATTTTGAAGATAAACTGGATCCACTTTTATTTTGTATACTATATCATCTTTAGTAGTAATCTTTGCAGTTTCATTTTCTTTAGAACCTATAAATTGAAGTATCTGCTTTAATATTTCTTCTTCTTTTATTACAGCATTGATATTATGTCCTTCAACTAGTTTGTTTGGTTCACTCTTTATCATTTCTTTAGCTTCATCATTTATCAATAATATGTTTCCATTTACATCTATAGCTAAAATTCCATGAGATATACTCTTTAATATAGACCTTAATTGTAAATGTTTATATTGTACTTCTTCCAATGTATCATCCATATTTTTTATCATATGATTAAAATTTCTGGCTAATTCGCCTAATTCGCCTTTAGCTGATATATTCAACCTAGCATGAAATTCCTTGTTACTTACTTTTTTTGAAACGTATATAAACTCTTTTAAATATTTTCTTAGTGTTACTGTATATCTTACAGACAATATTACAATGGCTATAGACAACATAACAATAAAAAAATATATGCTATTTAATTCTTCCACAAGATAACACTCCTAAAATATAACTTTTTCTAATCTATTTTGTATCCTACACCTCTTATAGTTTCTATATATTTTTCTGATTTATCTTCATCTTCTATTTTTTTTCTTAAATATCTTATATGGACATCTACTGTTCTAGTTTCTCCATAGTATTCATAGCCCCATATTTTATCTAAAAGATAGTTTCTTGAAAGTACTTTACCTTTATTCTGAATTAATAATTTTAACAGTTCAAACTCTTTAAGTGTTAACTCTATCTTTTCAGAACCTTTAGTAACTTCATGTTTTGATAAATCTAGTTTTAAATTACCTGTGGTAAGTATATTATTTTCTTCGCCTGTACTAGTTAAGTTATATCTTCTTAAAACAGAGCTAACCCTAGCTAACAATTCTTTTATACTAAATGGCTTGGTTATATAATCATCAGCACCTACTTCAAGCCCTTCAACCTTGTCATTTTCCATATTTTTAGCAGTAAGCATTATAACAGGAATATTTTTCAAGTCTTTATCACTTCTTATTTTTCTCAATACTTCTATTCCACTTATATTTGGTAGCATCCAATCTAAAAGTATTAAATCTGGTTTAACTTCCTTAGCTTTTATAAATCCATCAAATCCATCATATGAATAACTAACTTCGTAGTTTGACACCTCCAAATTGAATTTTAATAGCTCAACTATATGCATTTCATCGTCTATAACAAGCACTTTAGTATTCATTAAAAAGCTCCTCTCTATTTTATCTGTAGTACCGTTCCTATTCGCTCTGATGCCTTATTATGTTTTCTATAAGAGTGGAATTCATCTGCTCTACAACTAGTGCATAGATTTAAATTTATTATATTTTCTTTTTTGACTCCACTACATCTCAGCATATACTCATTAATTTTCCATAAATCTAAATAGTAACTTCCCTCTTTTATTATATAGAACTTTTCATCATTATTTGTAAGAATTGTGTTAAATTTTTCTACTAACTCCTCAGAAACTTCATAACAACAAGGTCCAATTGATGGTCCAATTATACATATCAAATCTTCAGGAGCTGTTTTATAAGTCTCAGACATCAATTTTATTGTTTTGTGACCTATATTACTAAAAGTACCTTTCCAGCCAGCATGTGCCAGTCCTATGGCTTTATTTTTAGCATCTATAATTGATATAGGTACGCAATCTGCTGTAAACAATAAAAGTGGTACTTTCTCTAAGTTTGTTATAAGTGCATCTCCTTCTATTCTTTGTCCTATATTCTCTCTACTAACTATGTTAACTATGTCTGAATGTATTTGAGAATTACTAGTTAAATTTTCAAACATTAAATCGCATTCCTTGCAAACCCTTAACATGTCTTCTTTACTTTTTGCATCTATATTTTTACAAGTTATAACTAGATTTATAGAATTTAATTTTTCATCAATTTCTTTACAATTGCTACTTAAGTTAACATACTCTTTAATATCTTCTACACTTTTTAGATTTATATAATCTTTCATCATTTGTCTCCTTTTTCTATTAGTATACTTTTAAGTTCATTTACAAAAGTATTTATATCTTTAAATTGTCTATACACAGAAGCAAATCTTACATAGGCAACTTCATCTAAATCTTTCAATTTATCCATTACCATTTCACCAATTCTTTTGGTTTCGATTTCTTCTATAAAGCATTTATTTATTTCATTTTCAATATGTACAACTATATTCTCAATATCTTCAACAGATACAGGTCTTTTTTCACATGCCTTTAATAGTCCATATTTTATTTTTTCTCTATCAAAATACTCTCTACTATTATCTTTTTTAATAACCATTAAAGGAGTAGTTTCTATTTTTTCATAAGTAGTAAATCTCTTTTTACATAATTCACATTCACGTCTTCTTCTAATAGATTTTAAATCTGTATGTCTAGAATCTATTACCTTTGATTCTTTATAATTGCAATAAGGACATTGCATCTGTATTCCTCCTTTGTTTAGCTATATATCAAATTCATCTAAGCTTAATTCTGAACCTATATTTACTATTATTGTATCACAACCTATTTTAAGTATATCATTCCAAAATATAACTTCTTCATCCCCTCCTCTTGAAAAAAAACTTCTACTTCCATCTCCAAAAATGGTAAATGAGACTACTTTTCCCTCATGAATATCCATATCTATGTCGATTATGAAACCCATCCTTTTTCCATTTTTTACATTTATAATTTCTTTTTCCATTATATCAGAAACTCTAATCATATTATACTCACCCTTCCTTTAAAAATAAATATGTATTTGGATAAAAAAAAATGACCTATATAGGTCATTTAAATTTAAAATTATGTTTACATTCCATGGATTACTTATACATACTTTCTCATATTTTTTAAAGCATTTTTTTCAATTCTTGATACTTGTGCTTGAGATATACCGATTTCATCAGCAACTTCTATCTGAGTTCTTCCTTTGTAAAATCTTAAATCTAATACCAACTTTTCTCTACTATTTAATTTTTTAATAGCTTCCTTAAGTGATATTTCTTGCAACCAGTTTTCATCAGTATCTTTTTTGTCTTGAACCTGATCCATTACAAATATGGCATCTCCATTATCTTGATATACTGGGTCAAATAAAGATATTGGATCTTGTATAGCATCAAGTGCCATTACAACTGACTCTACTTCTAATTCTAATTCCTTTGCTATTTCTGATACTGTTGGTTCTTTTGAATTTGTTCTAATTAATCTTTCTCTAACTTGTAGTGCCTTATATGCTATATCTTTTAATGATCTACTAACTCTGATTGGATTATTGTCTCTTAAGTATCTTCTAATTTCTCCTATAATCATAGGAACAGCATAAGTTGAAAATCTGACATTTTGACTTAAATCAAAATTATCTATAGCTTTTATAAGACCAATACAACCTATTTGAAATAAATCGTCTATATTTTCTCCTCTGTTGTTAAATTTTTTTATTACACTCAAGACTAACCTTAAATTTCCTCTTACAAATTGTTGTCTGGCTTCTTCATCACCACTTTTTATTTGTAATAAAAGTTCCTTCATTTGCTTATTTTTAAGAACTGGAAGTTCAGATGTATTAACACCACATATTTCAACCTTATTAACTTGCATACATTTCAGTCCTCTCTCAAAAAGTATTCATCTATTGAAATTATTTACATTTCCAATTTTTTTATACTTTTTAAGAAGAATTAATTTAGCATTATACAAATTTTTTCATTTCTTTTTGTAATCTTGAAATTATTTTCTTTTCAAGTCTAGATATGTAGGATTGAGATATTCCAAGCATTCCAGCAACTTCCTTTTGTGTTTTTTCAATACCTTTATCTATAAGTCCAAACCTTAATTCCATAATTTGCTTTTCTCTGTCACTTAATCTGTCAAGTGCCATAACCAATAAATCTCTATCTATTTCTTCTTCGATTATTTTATATATTTCATCATTTTCTGTACCTAAAACATCTGATAATAGAAGTTCATTTCCATCTAAGTCTATATTTAAAGGCTCATCAAATGATACCTCCGTTTTCTTTTTATTATTTTTTCTTAGATACATTAGTATTTCATTTTCTATACATCTCGAAGCATAGGTTGCTAATTTTATATTTTTATTTAATTTAAAAGTATTGACTGCCTTTATCAAACCTATAGTCCCTATAGAAATTAAATCCTCTACATCTATCCCTGTATTTTCAAATTTTCTTGATATGTAGACTACTAATCTCAAATTTCTTTCTATTAAAATTGATTTTACGGTTTCATCAGTTTCTAGCTTTTGCAAAAGTTCCATTTCTTCTGCTGGTTTTAGTGGTGGAGGAAGAATATTGGCTCCACCCATATAGTATATTCCTTTTGGCTTTATTATTTTTAATTTAATACCTAACATCGTAATAAAGCTTATGATTCTTTCTTTTAATCGTAACATCCTTTGTCCCCCTTAAATTTTTAGCTAGAATCCAGGCAATATATTTGGATTCATTATTGCCCCATATTCTCTATCATTAAAATTTGAAATACCAAGTATTATATTTCCTATCTTTTGCTCATCTACCTCTACATAATCAGCTTTTAGACCAATTATTATGCTTGTCTTATTACTTCCAGCATGTTTATAAGGTATTATTCTAACTCTCCCTGAAGTTCTGTCATCTAAACTACATATAATTTCCTGAGCTTTTTTCATATCTATATCTTCATAGTTAATATTTAATAGATTTTCTGGAATCAATCCTTCTAATACACTTGATTTGACTATTATTACATCACTTTGACTTATTGGGTCTTTTAATAAATTTCCACTATCAACTAATGCCTTACAGCAAAAGCTTTTTTCTAATAAGTTTATATTTATGGTCTTCGTAAGCTCTTTGATGTATTTAAGCATCTTCAAGTCTTTGTAAATGTACTTTAATAGTTCACAACTTACATAAGTACATGCAATTAAAAAAGATATTTTTAAATGGCTTATTCCTGTAAAATAAATTACAAAATAAGTACTTCCAGAAATAAAAATATTTACTAAATAAAAAACTAATGCTACATGAGCATAATCTTTTTTGCTCTTAGTCCTAAATGAAATTAAAGTTATAATACTCATGATTATTATTTTAAATGGCACTGTAAATAGTATATCCATTGATGGGTATAAATAAGCAACAGAGTAGGCTCCTCCTAAACTAGCCCCCAGCAACTTATTTTTTCTAGGATTATATTTTTTAGTAAGAATAGAAGTACAACTTATAATAATATAATTTATTACTAGGTTTTCTATAACATAGTACTCAATATACACCATGTATCCCCCCTTAAAACCTTTAAACATATTATAAGATAGTATGTACAAAATTTTATGTCACTTTTGACAGTCGAATCCAAAACAAATTCTATTTAAAAATAACAATGATATATGTCTTATACTTTATGTCGTCAAAAGATATTTTTTTAGCATCAAAGAAATAGACTTTTTTGTAGAATTCAATATATCTAGGTAGAAGTTATTCAACTCTACCTTTGGAATATTTCCATAAAAAAAGACTATGCGACTTAATAATATAGCAAGTAAATCGTTTACTTGTATAAAATTAAATTGCATAGTCTATAAATCAAATATAAAATTAAATTATTGTGCTAACAATTCATTTGCATATTTTGCAGATTCGTTTAGTGCTTGTTCTGGAGTTTTGTCTCCAGCTATCATCATTTGAAGTTGTTTCCATAAGTGTTCATATATTTCTACTCCATGAGGTCCAACTGTTAATGGTCTGTACATATTTTTATCTTTTGTTACCATTTCTTCAAATCTTGGATCTCCTTGATATTTTTCACCTTTAGCAACTGGTGCTCTTGGTATCTCTTTATGGAAAGCTTCCATTGAGTCTTTGCTTAACATATATTCAAGAAGTTTAAATCCAAGTTCTTTGTTTTTACACGCTGACATTAAAGTTAAATCATCTACTGAGGCAAAACTACCAACTGTTTTATCTTCTAATGAAGTTACATATCCCCAGTTTAAGTCTGGGAATGATTTATCAAAAGTACTTGTAGCAGCAGAAGACAGCATTATAGTAAATGCAGCTTTTCCTGGTCCAAATACACTTTCAACCATCTCATTACTGTCTTTTGATAAAGCATTATCTGGTATATATTTTTTCATATCATTTATAAAGTTTGCAGCTTTTAATCCTTCTTTATTGTTAAATTTAACTGATTTTAAATCATCATTATATATATCTCCACCAGCTTGCCATAGATATGGATACCAGTTCCAGTTCAAACTACCAAACACTTTAGAACCCCAACCTTGTGCAAGACCCCATTGGTCTATTTTTCCATCTCCATCAGTATCTTTTGTTGCTTTTTCACATATTCTTTTAAAATCTTCCCACGTTTTAGGAGGTTTTTCTCCCAATTTTTCTAGTATATCTTTATTATAGTATAATACACCTGGATTAGCAGCTTCTATAGGTAAACCGTAAATTCCACCCATCATTTTTGCATTATCTAAGTATAAATAATTATCTGAAGTTCCTGATTTTTCTAAATAAGGAGTTAAATCTTCAACTGCTCCCATTTCTATAAATTGAGGAAACATTTCTGCATACATATACCCTATATCTGGCCCCTCACCTGCACTGATTGCAGTAGCATATTTTTCTGCATAATTATCCCATGGTACTATTTGGAATTCAATTTCACAGTTATTTTCCTTTTCAAATTTCTCAAGTATTGGTTTCCATGCATCTTCATCATGATCTGTTAACGGTGCAGACCATACAACTAATTTTTCTTTGCCATCTTTGCCTTTAGATTCTTCTTTTTTTGTACATCCAGCAAGAAGTGATGTTGACAAAATAGCAACCATGGCTAAAGAAAGAATTTTTTTTAGCTTAATCATACTTAATCCCCTTTCAGACTTTAATTTCTCTTTTTCCTCAAATTTTTACAATTCAATTCAGGTTTAATATTACCAAATAAAAATGTCATTGTCTAATTATAAAAAACTATAACCATTTATATAACTATCATTTTTTTCTATACTCAGTAGAAAAAACTTTACTTTTTTATTTTTTTTTGATATTAAAATATGTTAAAAAAAATAGGAGATTAAAGTACAAAAAATAAAAAGAAGTCTATTGACTTCTTTATAAGTTTACATATTATCTTCTTCTTCTTAAAAATGTAGGTATTTCCATGCTCTCATCATCATCTTCTTCTATTATACTTGCCTTTTTAGGAGCTTCTATCTTTTCTTCAACCACAATTTCTTCTTCTTCTATTTCTTTTACAACTTGTTTTACAGTTGTATTCAGAGAAGACCTTATACTTGATTTAGGCTTAGTATCCAAATCTAAAATCCCACCTTGTAAACCTTCAAATCCTGTTGCGATTACTGTAATCATTATTTCATCGCCTAAATCTTCTTTTATAGAAGCACCAAATATAACATTTGCTTCTGGGTCACAAGATTCCATAACTAAAGTAGATGCTTCATTAACTTCAAATAATCCTAAGTTAGGACCACCTGTAACATTAAGAAGTACTCCTTTTGCTCCTTGTATTGATGTTTCTAAAAGTGGTGATTGGATAGCTTGTCTAGCAGCATCTATAGCTCTAGTTTCTCCACTAGCACTACCTATACCCATATGAGCAAGACCTTTATCTTTCATTATAGTAGTAACATCTGCAAAGTCTAAGTTTATTAATCCTTCAACTGCTATAAGGTCAGAAATTGATTGTATACCTTGTTTTAACACATCGTCTGCAACTGCAAAAGCATCCAGCATTGAAGTATTCTTTTGTACTATTTGTAAAAGTCTATCATTTGGTATTGTTATAAGAGTATCTACCTTTGACTTAAGCTCAGCTATTCCACCTTCAGCATTTTTCATTCTTATCTTACCTTCAAATGCAAAAGGTTTTGTAACTACACCTACTGTAAGGATACCCATTTCTTTAGCTAGGCCTGCAACTACTGGGGCAGCTCCTGTACCAGTACCACCACCCATTCCAGCTGTAACAAATACCATATCAGCTCCTTGAAGTAGTTTTACTATTTCATCTTTACTTTCTTCTGCAGCTCTTTTTCCTACTTCTGGATTAGCTCCTGCACCAAGTCCTCTAGTTAATTTTTCTCCTATTTGAACTTTATATTCAGCCTTTGATGTATATAAAGCTTGTTTATCTGTATTTACTGATATAAATTCAACGCCTTTAAGTTGAGCTTCTACCATTCTATTGACAGCATTGTTTCCACCGCCACCTACACCTATTACTTTAATTTGTGCACATTCTTCTAATTCTACGTCAAAGTTTAGCATCATAAACCCCCTTATCTCATGATTCAAAGTTATCGTATGTATTAATTATATCATTTTCTTCTTTTATTTTGTTAACCTTTAAGTAACATATTCCACAAAAACGTAAATTTTCCTTTTTAATTTTCTTACTTATATTGTCAAATATTACTCTTTAAGTATAAAATATTTTATGTATATCTCAAAAGTTCTTTAATTTTTATGTTTTTTATTCATAATATTGGCAATGATATAACGTCTAATTATAGATAAATTATTAAATAGTCTCATCCCAAAAACTAATACTGCCACATAGTAAAGTGAAATTCCCAACTTTTCTCCTATATAAGTCAATAATATAGCCAAGATAGCATTACCTATGAAACCAGTAACAAAAATTACATTATCATAGTTATCTTCAAAACTGGATTTTATAGCTCCAAATATAGAATCCATTATTGCAAGAATAGCTACTGACATATATATCGAATAATCCATAGAATATGTAAATGGAATGTAGTAACCTACTACCACACCAAATGCCAATCCTCCTAAAATCCATATCATAAATCCTCACCTCTTTATTTTACTTTGAAACACAACTATATTACAATCCTTTTTATTAATTTTTTTTATTTTTTCTTTATTTTTTTGTATTTTTCGTTTTATTTTGCAAATAAATTCACTCTATTTCCATTATTTTCCTCTATTTTTATATTAATCCCATATATATCCTTTAGAGATTTAGCATATGATTCTGGAGAATTTATAGCTGCACTCAATAAATCTATATCTCCTATAGCTTTTATTATAAATGGTTGTCCATATGTAGTATCATTCACTGTAATAGTTGCTCCTGAACATTTTATCTTACTTGTTGACAATACTCTTTCTCCATTTATAGATATTGCTTTTGCACCTGCTTTTTTCAAATCATTTAAAACTCTTAGAATGTCAATATCATGTATAATCAGGTCGTTTGGATTTTGTCCATCTTTTAATTCTCTTTCACTATCCTTCATAGTAATAGTTATTCCTGGACCTGTGACAGCTGAATAACCACTTAACTCTTTAACTTCTTCAAGTTCTTTTTTCATCAATGTTTGAATAGATTCATTTCCATTATTTTCTGCTTGCTTATATTCATCTAAAGTCTTTTTGTTACTTTTAAGAGCTTCTTTTAGATTTTTTATTTCCTTATTTGTATTTTCTATCTCACTTTCAATATTTTTAGTCTGGCTCAATGTTATATACACTTTATTTGGGTTCAGTGATTTTATATAAGTTGATATGAAAATGCCTAATATGAATGCTCCTAATATAATCATTTTCTTTTTCATACTATTATTTCCTCTCTACTTTATCTGTATCACCATGTCCATTTATTTTTACATTATCTTCTTTAATTACTTTTACCTTTGCATTATAATATGTTTCTATTTCCCAGACAATACCATACTTTATATTGAGCGCAGAAGCTAATGTATCAGAATCACCAATTGCCTTTATTGTAATTGGCTCCTTTATAACAGTGTCATTCATATAAAGTTTATCTTCTTTCAAATACATATATGTATTTGAAACTACTCTTTGATTATTTATAGATATGGCACTTGCTTGTGCTGAATTTAATTTATTTATCATTGACAGTAATAAATCATAATTATATAGTATACTGTCATTTTTATCAAAGCTTCCTAAAGTTTTTGTAGAATTTATTTCAACTTCAATACCTTTTCCTTCTACATCTGTATATCCAGCTAAAGTTTCATATTTTTCTATTTCTGATTTAAGTATATCTTGCTCTCCTTTTTCACTTTTACCTCTATATGTCTCTATATCTTTTTTTACACTATTAATTTCTGATTGAAGATTTTCTTTTTCTTTTTTTAGAGATTTAAGTTCTTCTGTAAGTTGCTCGCCTCTCTTAAAAGTCGTCATTCCTCTATTTTCTATATTAATAATTTTTAGTTGTAAACTAACGAGAACTCCCAATACAATACTTCCTATAATTATACTCTTATTTATAAACCTTTTTTTCAAAATATCACTTCCTTACAATTGTCTATCCTTCTGGACTATATACAGCTAGCTTTCCATAATTTAGATTTATAGTCCCACCATTGGTATTTTTATTTTGCAGGTCAATCAAAATTTTATTTACCCTAGATATATTATAATCTAAGTTATCATCATTAGAAAGTAAGATTTTTATATTGCTTCTCGTAAGCATATCTACATTCCCTTCTTTTTTAAAGTTTACATAATTTATTTTTCTATAAATACCTTCTTCTTTTAAATAATTTAAAGTCTTAAATACACTCTCTTTAGTTTTATAATTTTTAAATTTTATTGATTTTGTATCATTAATACTATAATCTACTTCCACTATCAAATCATTTTTACTTTCATTAGTGCCTTTTAATTCCTCTAATAAGTTCCCTTTTTTATCTATATAACAATAGTTATCTTCATCCTTTAATACCGCAAAAATTTCTTTTTCTTTTAAGCTTATAATTATCTTATTTGGAAGTTTCCTTTTTATTTCTACATCTTCTATATACGGATTTTTCATAAGCTTACTTTTCATGTCTTTAAAATTGTATGCAAATATATTTTCATGTGAACTTACATTTAACGCTTTCATTATATTTGACTTGGTGACTCTTTTATTTCCAATCACATCTATCCTATTTACATCAAATAAATCACTCCCTACAATAATACATATCCCAAAAGATAGCATAAGTATAAAAACTAAAACTATCATAACATTATTCGTATTTAGCTTCTTTCTCCTCTTCAAATACAATCAACCCCTTTGGTTAATAAATACACCTTTCGAGTTTATATTCCCTACAAAAAAAATATAATATTTAAAGTCAAATTTTCTCATTTTCTTACAAAACAATCTAATAAAACATTAAAAAAGAGGATTAAATTGATATTTCATCAAAATAAATATAAAATACTATATGTATTTTATAACTTAAAACTTATATACACATAAATAAACCCCTAATTTAGAATAATTTAGAAAATCTAATATATTATAAATTAGGGGTAAATATTTATTTATCGTTTCTTTATTCCTATTACTTTAGCCTGACCTTCTATACTTGGAGCTGCTTCTTTCTTTACTTCCTCAATAGCTTTTTCTTTTTTTGGTTTTTTAGCTGTTGATTTTTGTGTTGAGTTATATACCTTTATTATCTCATCATATATAAGGTCTATAGCCTCAGGTCTACCTATAGTTTTACTTGCATTTGCCATATCAACTAAAAGTTCTCTATCTCCTAAAAGTTTAAATACGGCTGTATTCAGGCTTTCTGGAGTTAAGTTTTTTTCCAAGATTGCAATCCCTGCCCCTTGCTTCTCTATACTCTTAGCATTGTACTCTTGATGATTTTCAGCAGTATATGCTTTAGGTATTATTATAGAAGGTTTGCCAAGAGCTGTTATTTCAGCTAATGAAATTGCTCCTGCACTACCTATAACTAAATCACTTGCTGCAAGTGCATTTGCCATATCTTCTAAATAAGGTACTACTTTTTGGTATGGTTTAAGATTTATATTACTGATACTTTCCATAAATTCTTCATAATAGCTTTTTCCTGTTGCAAATATAAAAGCTATATCTTCATTTACCATATTTTTAATGACAAGTCTCATTGCATCATTTATTTTTCTTGAACCTCCACTACCACCGTAGCAAAGTACCATTTTTTTCTCTTCACTTATTCCTAAATTTTTTCTTGCGATATTTTTTCTTGATAACAAAATTTCTTTTCTAACTGGATTTCCTGTAAAAACTAATTTTTCTTCTGCTGCCTCAGGGAATCTTTTATGTGAATCTTCAAAACTTGTAAGTACCTTTGTAACTGTTTTAGATAAAATCTTATTAGTTACCCCAGGAAAAGAATTTTGCTCATGTATTATAGCTGGTATTTTTCCCATAGACGCATTAAATAAAACAGGTCCACTGACATATCCACCAGTTCCTATGACTACATCTGGCTTAAATTTTTTAACAATTTTTCTTGATTGTTCCAATCCTTTAAAAAGCTTAAAAACTCTTTTTACATTATCGAAGTCTATTTTTCTCTTAAATCCTTGTACTGTTACAGTTTTCAATTCAAATCCATACTTAGGAACTATTTCTGATTCTATTCCTTTTTCCGTCCCAACAAACATTATCTCGGCGTCTGGATGTTCATCTCTTATTTTGTTAGCAATAGCTATAGCTGGATATACGTGTCCTCCAGTTCCACCGCCTGATAATAAAACTTTCATCAAATCATCATCTCCTGTTAATTAATTTTGACATGCTTTGAGATGTTCAACACTATACCTACAGCCCCCATAAAGATGGTGAGTGAGGTACCTCCATAACTTATAAATGGTAGTGCTACACCTGTAGCTGGCATTGATGATGTTGCAACTGCTATATTTAAAGCTGCTTGTATTCCAATTTGTGCCCCTATACCTATGACAACCATACAAGCAAATACATTAGAAGTCTTCAAAGCTATTCTTACACATCTGTAGACTAAGGCTACAAATAGCATTATAACTATTATACAACCAATTAATCCTAACTCTTCTCCTATTATAGCAAATATAAAGTCATTTTGTGGCTCTGGTATATAAAAATACTTTTGCTTACTCTTTCCTAAGCCTAAACCAAACAGTCCTCCTGAACCTAATGCATATAAACCTTGTATTACCTGATACCCCTTACCAAGTGGGTCTTGAAATGGGTCTAAAAAAGATGTAACACGACTAAGTCTATACGGTTCAGCAATTACTAATGCAGCAAATAAAGCAGCCCCACTTCCTATCATAGCAAATACAATTTTCATATCCATTCCAGCAACAAATATCATTACAAATGTAACTAGAATTACAGTACCTGCTGTTGACAAATTTGGTTGAAGTATTATCAACGCAAAAAATATTCCTGGAACTACGAGAAGTGGTACAACACCTTTTGTCAAAGATTTTATTTTATCATAATTTTTCTCAATCAATTTTGCAGTTAATATTATTGTAGCAAACTTTGCAATTTCTGCAGGCTGAAATGTTAAAGCACCTATCCCTAACCATCTTTTTGCTCCGTTTGCTTCTATTCCCAAAGGAGTTAAAACCAACAATAATAATACTACTGCTATAGCTCCAATTGCTGTAGCATTTTTCTTCCAAAAATTATAGTCTATTCTAGATGTAATAATCATAACTATAAATCCTAGTATAGCATATATTACATTTTTCTTTAGAAAATAGTATGCATCATTGTGTTTAAATGAAGATTGTATAAAACTTGCACTAAACACCATAACTATTCCTACAAATACTAAAAGCATAGTAGTATAAAATACTACTCCATCAAATTCAGTCTTCATCCTTATGTCAATTTGTTTTTTCAAATTTTCTTTAGGCATCCAACTAATCTACCTCCATTCTTCCATCTAAGTAAGTTTAGAGGTAAGAGATTATTTTAAATTGTTTACATTATCTTTGAAGTCTTTTCCTCTTACTTCAAAACTTTCATACATATCCCAACTTGCACAAGCTGGTGAAAGAAGCACTATATCTCCATTTTTTGAAATCTCATGAGAAGTCTTAACTGCTTCCTCCATATCTTTTACTATATGTATGTCATTAAATCCTTTATTTTTAGCACAATTTTCTATCTTTGGTGCAGTTTCTCCTAATAAGATTAATGATTTAACATATGATTTTGCAATTTCAAGAAGTTCATCAAAGTTGCTTCCCTTATCCATTCCTCCTGCTATAAGCACTATTGGTCTATTATAAGACTGTACAGCTTTTATAGTAGAATCT
Organism: Clostridioides sp. ES-S-0001-03; assembly: GCF_020676075.1. Classification (NCBI taxonomy): domain Bacteria; kingdom Bacillati; phylum Bacillota; class Clostridia; order Peptostreptococcales; family Peptostreptococcaceae; genus Clostridioides; species Clostridioides sp. ES-S-0001-03. The sequence continues at coordinate 462,040 of NZ_JACVWJ010000004.1, forward strand.
GGATTAGTTCCCTTTGAGTCATTTACATATATTACATTATCTAAGTTTCTTACAAACTCTTGTCTGTGTTCAACTCCTTTAAATGTCATCAATACATCTTTTATTACTTCTAAATCTACTTTACAAACATATGCTATTGCTATTGCTGCCATACAATTTTCTAAATTATGGCCTCCAGGCAAACTTACATCATCTTTATTTAGAAACTTAATCTTATCCTCTATATCTATTATTATGTCATTATTTTCTAAATATACTCCTCCATTTACTCTATGAGTTCTTGAAAAGTAAATTACTTTGGCATTACATTTATCAGCTAGGTCTCTCACTATTTCATCATCATAATTTAATATACAAAAATCTTCATCATTTTGATTCATAAATATTTTTGATTTAGCTTCTATGTACTTTTCCATAGTATGATGTCTATTTAAATGATCTTCTGTAATATTTAATATTGCACTTACTTTAGGTCTAAATTCATCCACACTTTCAAGTTGGAAACTACTCAGTTCAGTTACAAGTATAGATTCTTCATTTGAAGTTTCTATAGTATCTATTACAGGATTCCCTATATTACCAACTACATATGTATCTTTTTTGGCACTTGAAAAAATTTCTCCTACTAAGCTAGTTGTAGTTGTCTTACCATTTGTACCTGTAATCCCTATAAAAGTTGGATTATTTGACAATTTAAAAGCTAATTCTACCTCACCAATTATATACTTGCCTGAATTTTTTAGCTTCAAAATAAATGGCAAGTCTAATGGTACTCCTGGAGATACTACAACCATATCTACATCGTCTACAGCCTCTGGATGGCATCCTAATATGTATTCTATGTCATTTATAGATTTTAATTCATCAAGTATGTTTTTTAATTTATTTTCATCTTTAATATCATTTACAATTATACTTGCTCCTAATTTATCTAAATGTTTAATTGTAGATATACCAGTTTTTGCAAGCCCTACTAATAAAACTTTTTTTCCACTTAAGTCCATTTTTTATTCCCCCTAGGCCTAAAATACTGCTATTATACTTATCCAAGCTAAAACAACTGTAATAATCCAAAAAACAAATACAACTCTTGTTTCTGGCCAACCACATTGTTCAAAATGATGGTGTATTGGAGCCATCTTAAAGAATCTCTTTCTAGTTACTTTAAAATATCCAACTTGAATTAAAACTGATAGAGCTTCTGCAAAATAAATGCCTCCAATTATAGGTATTATAAGCACTGAATTAGTTAAAACTGAAAATGCTACAACCGCACCACCTAATGCCATTGAACCTGTATCTCCCATAAACACTCTAGCTGGATATGAATTAAATCCTAAAAAGCCTAGACATGCTCCAACAGTTGCTGCTGCTAAAACTGCAACTTCTGTATTGCCTGCAACTGAACTTGCAAACAACATAAAAAATACAGAAACAACTAAAGTCACTCCTGATGCTAGACCATCTAGACCATCAGTTAAATTTACAGCATTTACTATTGCTACTATTATAAACATCATTATTGGTATATATAGTATTCCAACATTTATTACAAAATCTGTAAATGGTATCATAAGTTGCGAAGCACTTGATGACGATGTATACTGATAAAAAGCAACATAAAAAGATAATGCAACTTGAAGGATTATTTTTTGATATGCTTTTAGTCCAAGTGACCTTTTTAGCTTTATTTTTATAAAGTCATCTAAAAAACCAATAAAACCAAAACCAGCAATACATATAAGACCTACTGCCATGTCATGACTAACTTTTACTCTTGTAAGTCCAGTTATTAGAATTGCAACAATCATTATAATTCCACCCATAGTAGGTGTTCCATTCTTAGCTAGATGTGTTTGAGGTCCATCATCTCTAACTGTCTGACCAAATTTAAATTTCCTAAGCATTGGTATAAATATTGGTCCTATTATAATTACTATCAAAAACGCAATCAATGCGGTGTACGTAAGCTCTGTTATTCCTAACATCATAAAACTCCTCTCCCTTGTCAATCAACTCATTAGTTTAAGCTTATTTATTTAGATATTCAACTATTTTTTCTAATTTCATGCCTCTTGAGCCTTTCACTAAAATAGTGTCTCCTGTTTTTATTAATTCATCTAATCGATTAAATACATCGTCTCTATTTTTAAAGTGATATATATTGGATGAATCGAATCCTAATCGTTTTGCTTCGTCTCCAATAAACACTGAGTTTTCACCTATAGTTATTATGATATCAGTATTATTCATAGATGATTTTCCAACTAATCTATGACCATACTCTGAAATTTCACCCATCTCAAGCATATCTCCAAGTATTGCTACTTTTCTACCTTTATATCTACCAAGTATTTTCAAGGCTGCTTCCATAGAATCTGGACTGGCATTATATGAGTCATTAATTATTGTTAATCTTTCATTTTTTATTATATCTAATCTCATTTTTGTCCCTTTGAAGTTTTTTAAACCTGTTTTTATACAATCCAAAGAAATATTTAAACTCATGCCAACTAATATCGCCGACATAGCATTATATATATTATGCTCTCCTATTGTTGGTATAAATATTTCCTCTTTTTTTCCATTTATGACACACGTAAATGTCAAACTATCTTCTTCCATAGTATAATCTTCACAATAAATGTCATTATCTTTCTTAAATCCAAATGTTTTTAACTTATATACATGCTCTTTTTCTTTTAATGTAGATAAAAATTTATCATCGCCATTTACAATCAAAGTATTTGTATCATCAAAATTTGAAGCAATCTCCAGCTTTGCCTTTAAAATCCCTTCCTGTGAACCTAGGTTTTCTATGTGTGACAATCCTATATTTGATATAACTGCAATTTTAGGATTTACTATGTCCACCAAATACTTTATTTCATTAAATCCAGACATTCCCATTTCTATTACAGCACACTCATGTTCTTTATTTAAATTAAACAAAGTCAAAGGAACCCCAAAATGATTATTTAGGTTCTTTTCATTTTTCAAGATGTTTAATTTTGCAGAAATAGCTGCATATATCATATCTCTAGTAGTTGTTTTTCCTACACTACCTGTAACACCTATAAATGGAATGTCAAATTTTTCTTTATAATATCTGGAAATATTTCCTAGAGCCAAAGTTGTATCTTTTACCTCTATTAAATTTATATCCGAACTTTCTAATTTTATTCCATTACTTTCATTTTTTATAAAAGTTTTGCATCCACTATCATATGCAGACTTTATAAAGGTATGCCCATCTAAATTTTCTCCAACTATGGCTACAAATGCATTTTGTGCATTTGCTTCCCTGCTATCTATAACTATATCACTTACACAGTCATTATAATCTCCATATATTAACTTTCCATTAGTTGCAAGTACTAACTCCTTTATTGTTAAGCACTCCATTCTCAAACTCCTCCTTATAAAACATTAGCTATATTATCTTAGCAACAAAAGGCAATGTATACCGTTACATATACATTGCCTACGATAACTCTTAACTTTATAATTATATACTATATTTCTGTTTTTTTGAAGATGTTTATGGATATATGTTAATTATCTGTTACTTTTTAGTTTTCAAAATATAGTGTTATACTTGAATCTTCATTAACTTTTATTCCAGGTTTTGGAAAAACATCCTTTACTTTTGTATCCTTTGGAATTTCTATATCTGTATCTAAATTTGGTTTTAACTTCGCATCTTCTAATGCTTTCACTGCATCCCCAATTTTTAAATTTCTTACATCTGGTACTTTGACTTGTTTCTTTTCATATTCAGCTTTTTCTTCTTCTTTATATACTGGTTTGACCCCTAAATATTTTAGAGAATCATTCATTATTTCTTTTACTATAGGTCCTGCTGTAGTACTACCAAATGCACTTACTCCTGTTGGCTCATCAACAATAGCAAGAACTACAATTTGTGGGTCATCACAAGGTGCTATTCCCACGAATGAACATATATATTTTCCTTGAGCATATTTACCATCTATAACCTTTTGAGCTGTACCTGTTTTCCCACCTAGTCTATATCCTGGTATATATGCAATTTTCCCTCCACCATCAGTTACAACTGACTCTGCAATCTCTAACATTTTTTTAGATGTTTCTTTAGATATAACATTTCTTACTTTTTTTGGTTTTACTGTCTCAGTTATATTACCTTTGTTATCAGTATAAGATTTTACTACTCTTGGTTGCATTAAATCTCCACCATTTGCTATTGATGATATAGCTGTTATAAGTTGTATTGGAGTTACTGATATTGATTGACCAAATGATATTGTAGCTAACTCAACTGGACCTACATTTTTTTCATTATACAATATTCCTTTAGCTTCTCCTGGTAAATCTATACCTGTCTTATTCATAAGACCAAAAGATTCTATATAATCATACATTTTACCAACACCTAATCTACTTCCTAATTCAACAAACACAGGGTTACAAGAATTTTGTACTGCTTGTTTAAACTCTTGTGCTCCATGAGGTCTATAGTGTCTCCAACATTTAATCTTTCTTCCTCCTACAGTTACACTACCTGTACATGTGAATTTCTCACCATCTTTTATTACTCCTTCTTCAAGAGCACTGGAAGATGTAATAAGTTTAAATGTAGAACCTGGTTCATATGTATCACTTACTGCTGGATTTCTCCACATTTGATAATAACCCTTTATTTTGTCTTTATCGCTATATTTTTCAAGTTCTTCTTGATAATATGGATATATTGGCGTTCTTGAGTCGTTAGGGTCATAATCTGGTTTTGATGCTAGAGCAAGTATATCGCCAGTTTTAGGATTCATTGCTATTGCAGTGACTTTCTTTGCATTATTTATTTCATAAGCCTTTTGTACTGCTTTTTCAGTATAATGTTGGATTACTTCATCTATAGACAATACAAGACCATTCCCCTGAACAGGTTCATAATATTTTTCCATACCTTGTGGAATTTCTCTACCTGAAGCATCGGTACTTACTATTAATTTTCCAGCTTTTCCTTTTAATTTTTTATCATATTGCATCTCTATACCAGATATCCCTGTTGCATCTGAAGAAGTATGACCTATTACATATGGTGCAAAATTTCCATAAGGATAATATCTTTGATTGTCTTCTGCTACCCATATTCCACCTAATTTAGCATCTCTTATTTTACTTGCCTTATCATCATCTATCCATCTTTTGACCTTTACAAGAGCCATATTTTTTTTGCTTATTAAAGCATAAATATCTTTATAATCTTCGTCCAAAATTTCAGCCACTTTTTCAGCCGCTTCTTTTTTATCTTCAACTTCTACAGGTTTGCACCAAACTGTATATTTAGTTACACTTACTGCCAATTCTTTCATGTTTCTATCATATATAGTTCCTCTTTTAGGCTCTATAGGTATATCTCTTGTTTGTTGTTCTAATGCTTTTGTACTCAACCAATTACCTTTCATAAGTTGTAGGTATCCAGTCCTAATAACAAGGCAAAAAAACAGTGCACATGCTAAAACAAGAACAAGTACCAGTCTTTTTTTGCTTATCCTTTTTACTTTTCTCAAACCTATTCCCCCTAGTTATCCACATTTATATACTTTATTTGTCCATCTTTTGGATAGTCCATATTGAGCAATTCCTTTGCTTTTAACTCAATTTCTTTTATTGATGTTTTTTCAGTTTCTTTTGCCTTTAGTTCCTCTAGTACTATCTCTTTTTTTCTTAAATCTTTTTGTAAATAATGAATATCATATTTCATTTCTGAAATTTTTGAATAACCACATAGATTCAATATTATTACTACGAAAGTTGTAATCAATAAAATACATTTAGCCCCTATTTTTTTATTAATTCTCTTTTTATAATTATTCTTTTTTTTATTTTTATATTCATTTAGATTATGTATTTTATAATTTTTTTTCAAATTATCACCCCGATAATATAGATTTTTAGATTTTCCTCTATACTATATTTGTTATTAATCATATCTCTTCCTTTAAAATTTCATCGCTAAATTAATACACTGTTACACAATCTATTTGTAATTTTTTCTATACACAACAAAAAATCTATAGATTCACTAATTCTTGAATTCAAACCTATAGATTTTACACTAATTTTTATTTATTTTTATCACTATATATTTTCTTTAACATATAAATCAATACACTTAAAGCAAATAATATTAAAAGTCCTGTCATCATGACTTTAGCTCCACCAGTCAACATACCACCAACATAAGAATATACAATGGTTGCTGGTAATTGTCCTACTCCAGTAGCTATAAAGAAAGATATAAAACTCATGGATGTTAGACCTGCTGCATAGCTCACAAGGTCAAAAGATATAAAAGGAAGCAATCTTGCAATTAAAATCGTATGTTTTCCATACTTATCAAAAAAACCATCTATACTTTCTAGTGCAAATTTGCTTGTAAGTTTTACAACTACATCTCTACCTAAAAATCTTCCAATTATAAAACAAATTGCAGCACCTGCCATTGCACTAATCCATGACAGTATAGCACCATTTACCCATCCAAATAAGGCTGCATTTGCAAAAGTAATTAAAAATGCAGGAAGAGGTGCAGCTATTGATTGTAATATCATAAGTGCAAATGATATTATCGGTGCCCAAACTCCAAATGATAATATGTACTCCTTAATTGCATCTAGATTTAACATACTCAGATAAAATATCATCTGATTTACCATTTTTTTAACAGGAGGTATAAAAAAGTAAATACCAAATACCCCCAATATAATACAAATTTTTATTAATAATTTTTTATGCTTATTCTCTATTTTTCTCCACTCCTAATATCTACTTTAGTTATATTATAACAGAAAATATTTTTCTATATTGTCGATTATATCATAGTTGTTTTCTATTCTAATAAAAACTATAATAGGTTTTAACTATAATTAAGAAGTTTATTATTTTATTACATCGCTAGTCCTTACTCTCAAACTATATAAATTATATTTTTTCCGCTACTCTCAATTTAGCACTTCTTGAACGTGGATTTACTTCTATTTCTTCAGCACTAGGTAATATTGGTTTTCTAGTTATTATTTTTACTTCAGATTCTTTATCACATTGACATATTGGTAAATGCTGTGGGCATATACAATCTGATGCGAGATATTTAAATGCATTCTTTACTATTCTATCTTCTAACGAATGAAATGTTATTATACAAATTCTACCATCTTCATTCATTATAGAAGAGGCATCATTTATCATTTTTGTAATTACTCCAAGTTCATTATTTACTTCTATTCGTATAGCTTGAAAAGTCCTTTTAGCTGGATGAGGCCCATCTATTCTAGCTTTTTTAGGAATAGCTTTTTTAATTATATCAACCAATTCACCTGTAGTTTCTATTGGTTTGTTCACTCTTTCCTCAACTATAAATTTAGCTATACGTTTAGCCCAGTTATCTTCACCATAATCTTTAATTATCTTAGCTAGCTCATCTTCTGCATAAGTGTTTACAACATCATATGCTGAAAATTCACACCTAACATCCATCCTCATATCAAGTGGTGCATCTTGCATATAAGAAAATCCTCTCTCAGCTTCATCAAGTTGATGAGATGAAACTCCTAAATCTGCTAATACACCATCTATCTTATAAACTCCGATTTTTTCCAATTCTTCTTTTATATTTTCAAAATTGCTATGAACAAATTTTACTCTGCTTTCATATTCACTTAATCTTTCTCTTGCTGTATTTATAGCATTTTTATCTTGGTCAAACCCTATAAATAATCCTTTATCTGATAATTTTTTTACTATTTCTTTGGAATGTCCTGCACCACCCATAGTACAGTCAACATATACTCCATCTGGTTTTATCTTTAAATTTTCTATACATTCATTTAAAAGAACTGATACATGATGAAATTCCATAACTACCTCCTTCAAACTTACTATTTAAATTATTCTTCAATACTGTTGCTTTTATTTCTCTTTGATAAATAAATATGTGCTATTATACCACCAATAACACCAACTAAACTTATCACTTGAGCCATTCTAAGTGGTCCTAACATTAAACTATCTGTTCTTAGTCCTTCTATAAAAAATCTTCCTATTGAATAAAGGGTTATATAAGTCACTATAACTTGTCCTTCGTATTTTTTATTTTTTCTAAACAATAATAAAACTATAAATATTCCAAAATCCCATATAGACTCATATAGAAAAGTTGGATGAACCTTTACTCCATCAACCATTATTCCCCATGGTAAATTAGTTGTACCTCCATGAGCTTCTCCGTTAATAAAGTTCCCCCATCTTCCTATAGCTTGTGCTAAAGGCATTCCAAGTATGACAGTATCAGCCATTTTTAAGAAATTAATATTTTTAACCTTAGTGTATATATAGCCAGCTAAGATTCCACCTATTAACCCTCCATGTATAGCAAGTCCACCACCTCTGAAATTAAGTATTTGAAATAGATTTTGAGCATAATAACTCCAATTAAATATAACATAATATATTCTTGCACATATTAATCCAACAGGAATTGCTATGATAGCTATATTTAATACATCATCTTCTTTAAGCCCAACTCTTTTCGACTCTTTTATTGCTATTAAAGTTCCCAAAATCATGCCACTAGCCATAAGTATTCCATACCACATTATGTCTATCCCAAACAGTGTAAATGCGACTCTATCCATAACTCCACCTCTTTATCTTAATTAAAATATTTCCAAAGCAATACACCATGTTTACAATTAATTGTAATTATACTAAATTATGATAACATATTAATGTTAATTCTACAAAACATATTGATGTTGATTCTACAAATACTTAAAATATATTATACATGCTGTCTCAACAAAATTATGCATAAATTATTTACAAGCAAAGAAATTGGTGTATATTATACACCAATCTCTCTACAAATTTTTATTAATAATATTTAATTTTTGCTAACTTAATTTGTATAAGTATATTCAACAAAATCACTTGCTACCTAAATAAAACAAGTATCAAAATTAACTATTTGGCCTTTAGCTACTTATTTGTAATATTCAAACGTTCTACTTAGGTTCTACAATAGAAATAACACAATACTCTTCTTTAAAGTGTTCTTTTAATCTCTCTTCAACTTCCTCAAAAGCAACATCCTTAATAATATCTAAATAATCCAATATATTTATATCTTTAAAGATATAAGATATAAAACTATTTCCTATAAAGTTTATAGAATCAAAACATTTAATAAATGAACCAATTTTTTTCTTTTTAGTTCTTTCAAACTCCTCTTTAGATAATCCTTCTTTTTTAGCTCTTTCTATATATTCAAGAATTATCTCTTTTACTTTTTTAGGTTCCTTAGAATCTCCAGCAATTACGCTAAAAGCATAGTCTACTTGAGATGAAAATCCAGCTCCAAAATTTTCATTTATTAGACCTTGCATATACAAATCTTCATAAAGTTTACTGCCCTTTTTAAATAACATACCTATAAGTATATCAGTTACAATTTCTTTACGTAAAAGTTCTTTTCCTTTTACACCTACATTATTATCTTTAAAACCTATGTTAAACATAGGTATAGATATAGGAAACTTTTCTATAACTTCTTTTTCCTTTACATTTGCTGGTTCTTCAGGATAAAATCTTTCTATATTCTTAGAAAGTTTATCCACATCATAATTGTTTGCTTTTTTAGTTACATCTATTACCTTTTCTACATCCAAATCACCTACAACGAATAAAGCCATATTTCCTGGATTATAGAAAGTATTGTAACACTTATATAGTTCTTCCTTAGTTATCTTATATATACTATCTACTGTACCAGCTATATCAATTCTAGCAGGATAATTTACATACATAGCCTTTAGACAATTAAAATACACATTCCAGTCTGGATCATCATTGTACATTTTTATCTCTTGTGCTATTATACCTTTTTCCTTTTCAACATTTTCATCTGTAAAATAAGGTGTTTGAACATAATCAATTAAGTGCTCTAAACTTTCATAAAAATTTTCCGTAGCTGAAAATAAGTATGCTGTCATTGTAAAGTTAGTAAATGCATTTGCACTTACACCTAATTTAGAAAATTTTTCAAAAGCATCTCCTCCATCAGGTTGTTCAAACATCTTATGTTCTAAAAAATGTGCAATTCCTTCATTTACTCTAATCTTTTTATCTTCTCCTATTGGAATAAATTCTAAGTCATTTGAACCATAATTAGTAGCTAAAATAGCATATTTTTTTGTAAAGCCTCTCTTTGGCATAAAATATACATCTAAGCCATTTTGTAATTTTTCATAATAAACTTCTTCTCTTAATATATCATTAACTATTTTTTCCATAGACATCTCCTCCATTAATTTCTTAAAAAGTATACAGTATCAAGTTCTATATCTTTTACAGCCTCAACTATATCTTTTTTAGTAACTTTCTCTATGCTAGATATTATGTCTTCTACTTCAGAATTTGTCTTTGCCATAGACTGAGAAAAAGCAAAATCAGACATTCCACCTATATTATCTGTTATAGATTTCATAGAGTTAACTAAAGCAAGCTTACTATTTTCTAACTCTTCATCAGATATATCTCCTGCTTTTAAACTTTCTAATTGTTCTTTTATTAATTTTACAGCTTTATCATAATCTTTAGTTTCTATTCCAGATGATATAAGCATAATACTTTTATACTTCTCTATTGAAGAGAAAATATAATAGCATAAGCTTTCCTTTTCTCTTACATTCACAAATAGTTTAGAGTGTGGACCACCACCTAATACATTACTTCCGACCACAAGGGCATAATATTTATCATTATCTACATAATCTACATTTGCTCTATACCCCATAACTAATTTACCTTGAGTTATTTCCATTTTTTCGTCTACTACTTTTACTTCATCTACATGTTTTATGAAATCTTCTTTTGGTATATCTATAATATCTTCTCTTTCGAATTTTAAATTATTACTTATTATATCTACAACCTTATCTTCATCAAAATTACCTTCTACAACTATGTCTATTGGAGATGTTTTAAGTATATTTCTATAATGCTCATATAGCTCTTTTGAAGTTATGTTATCTATTTCATCTTCGTAACCAAACTCACTTATACTGTATCTTTCATTTCCACACATAGCTTCTATACATTTATCTTGTGCATATTCTTTTTTATCATTTATTATTGATTGTATCTTATCTCTTAAATTTTCTTTTTCAATATTTAAATATTCTTCTTTAAATCCACCATCTACAACAAGTGTATTATTTATTACTTCATTAAAAAATTCTACTACTTCTTCAAATATATTTTCATCTAAATACTTTTCACTTATATTAATTATTTTAAAACTTAGTACTTGACGCTCTCCACGTTTTACAGCATCAGCTCCCATAGACGAACCATATAAATCATCTAGTTTATTGGATATTGCTCTGGCACTAGGATATTTTTCACTTCCACTTGCTATTATTGATGGTATCAAAGCATTTTTTGTAGTTTCTTTTTTATCCAACAATCTCTGAACATACAAACTTATAAGATTTGATTTAAACTTTTCTGTTTTTATCAAAGTCAAATTAATATTATTACCTAAATTTATTATTTTCTTAGTATTAACCATATGTACCTCCTATTTTTTATTTAAACATCAATTTTAAAATTGAAATTTATTCATTTTTTGATTGTATATATTTATATATAAAAACCTTCTATTTAATTATATCCTTTTTATTATTTTCTAAAAGTAATATTTTTATTTAAATTTAAATATAAAGTTATTTAGAGCAGTCTGCTTTAAAGTCTAGTTTACAAGCTTCATATATATGATGTATAATCAATATGTATGTCTATAATTAAAACAATTTTACAATCCCATAGATTGATTGTTTAAAGTTATATAAAGAATATAAAAAGAATAAGAGAGAGGACGATTAATATGAAATTAGGTATAGTTGGTTTACCAAATGTAGGTAAAAGCACACTATTTAACGCAATAACTCAAGCAGGCGCAGAATCTGCAAATTACCCTTTTTGTACAATAGACCCAAACGTTGGAGTTGTATCTGTTCCAGATGAAAGATTAGATAAACTAAAAGAATTGTACAACTCTGAAAAAATAGTTCCTACTGCTATAGAATTTTGTGACATAGCTGGTTTAGTTAGAGGTGCTTCTAAAGGAGAAGGCTTAGGAAATAAATTTTTATCACATATAAGAGAAGTTGATGCAATCGTACATGTTGTTAGATGTTTTGAAGATGAAAATGTTATACATGTAGATGGTTCTGTTGAACCACTTCGCGATATAGAAACTATAAATTTAGAATTAATTTTCTCTGATATAGAGATTCTTGAAAGAAGAATTCATAAAACTCAAAAAGCCGCTAAAGCTGATAAAACTTTAGTTTCTGAGCTTGATTTGTTAAATTCAATCATGTCTACTTTAGAAAATAGTAAGTGTGTAAGAACTATGCAATTTACAGAAGATGAACAAAGCTTTGTAAATTCATTAGATTTACTTACATCTAAACCTGTAATATACGCTGCAAATGTATCAGAAGATGATTTGGCAGATGATGGAGAAAGTAATAAGTATGTTCAACAAGTTAAAGTATTTGCAGAAACAGAAGATGCTGAAGTTGTTGTTGTATGTGCACAAATAGAAGCAGAAATTTCTGAACTTGATTCTGCTGAAGAAAAGAAAGAATTTTTAGAAACATTAGGTCTTGAACAATCAGGGCTTGATAAACTTATAAAATCATCTTATGCCTTACTTGGTCTAATTTCATTCTTAACAGCTGGTCCAAAAGAAGTCAGAGCATGGACTATAAAGATTGGAAGTAAAGCACCTCAAGCAGGAGGAAAGATACATTCTGACATAGAAAGAGGATTTATCAGGGCTGAAACAATTGCTTTTAATGATTTAGTTGAACATGGTACTATGGCAGCTGCAAAAGAAAAAGGATTAGTTAAATTAGAAGGTAAAGAATACATAGTTAAAGATGGAGATGTAATATTATTTAGATTTAATGTTTAAAATGCTTATTTATCTACAATCTTAACTATTGTATTACAATAAGAAAATTAGAATAATAGAAACTTCTATTATATTATAATAGCTATTTAGATTTTATAAAAAAGAGAGTTTTTCTAAATGATTTTTAAAAATCATAATAGAAGCTCTCTTTTTTATAGTATTCCCACAGAAATTATGATTGTCAACAATGACAGTACTTTACTGTAATCCCAAATACGCTTTCCACCAAAACAAGCTTTCTTTCATCATTTACCATTTCCCTAATTGTTATATTACTCAAAAATTTTCCTCCCTCAAGTACTTACATAATTGCTGATATTCTTATATTCACAAACTGCTACACTCAAATTAAAAACTTCTAGTCATAGAAAAATTATATCTCTTTTAGAAAATATTATATGCTCCATATAATGTAAAGTAATACTCTAAACCTAATTCATATTTTTATACCAAAGTATTTTTACATAAATAAAGTGAACTTTGACTATACAAAGTTCACTCTTCTTACAAATCTTTATTTCATTTTGTACTAAGTTTTTTAATTTGTACTCATACCTTCAATATCATTCCTATTTAATATCAACTTTTCGTATTCTTCTATTGGCATTGGTTTTGCAAATAAAAATCCTTGAGCCATATCACATCCTATAAATCTTAAAAACTCTGCTTGCTCTAAGGTTTCAACTCCCTCTGAAACAACTTTTATATCAAGTTGCTTTGCCATCTGAACAATGCTTGAAACCACAATTTGACTCTTTTTTGTATCTTCTACTGTTATAAAAAACTGTCTATCTAATTTCAATACATCAATTGGCATATCTTTAAGCATATTTAAAGAAGAATACCCTGAGCCAAAATCATCCATAGATATTTTAAATCCTACAGATTTTAAATTCTGCATTATTTTAAATAACATTTTTGTATTATCAAATATTGCACTCTCTGTTAGTTCAATTTCAATTAAATTTGGTTCAATATCATATTCTTTTGCAATGTTTTCAAACTTTTCTATAAAGTCTGGATTTTCAAGATGTACTCTTGATAAATTTACTGATATAGGAAATCTAGGTAAGCCTTCATTTTCCCAACGTTTAAAATTTTTACAAACTTGAATAAATACAAACATATCTAATTCTGTTATAAAACCATTCTTTTCAAAAATAGGAATAAACACGCCTGGACTTATTAATCCCTTTTTTGGATGTTGCCAACGTACAAGAGCTTCAGAACCTACTATTTTACCTGTTGATAATTCAATTTTAGGTTGCAAATACACCTTAAATTGTTCATTTTTTAAAGCATCGTGCATCTCTTGCTCAATATCACGTTCTTCTATAAGAGTTTCCTTTAAATTCTCAGCATAAATTTCATACACTTTTAAGTATTTTCTTTTTACTGTAGTCTTTGCAATCATAGCCTTATCAAGACAAGTAGATATATTTGTTTCTCCCTCTTCAATAAAATACACTCCTATAGATGGTATCAGATTAAGTTCTACATCTAAGCTAGTTTTTATCATAGATAATTTTTTACGCATAATTTCACATATCTCTATAACTGATTCTTTATCCTTCTTTTTTTCAAATATTATAGCAAAATTATCATTTGAAATTCTTGAAAATACAGACTCTTCTTTAAACATATTTTCAATCATCTCTGCAATTTTTCTTAATACTCTATCTCCCTCTTCATATCCAAATCTATCATTTACTAACTTAAATTTATCTATATCAAAATAAATTAAAACTAGATTCTTTTTCTCATGAGTGGATAAAAATTTACCACCTTCCAGATTAAATTTATTTGAATTTCCAATTCCTGTAATACTGTCTTTAAACGCAAATTCTTCTAACCTTTCCTTACTCTTTTTTTGCATAATCAAGATATAAATTATTAATGATGTAAATATCACAATTAAAACTATACATGCTGATAGTGTAAGTTTTATAATAGCATATGATTTTTCAGATACAGCAGTTCTAGGAACTTCAGAAAAAAGATACCAATCATTAATTCCTATTGGAGCATAACTTAAATAATATCCTTTTCCAGACATATTATAACTTAATGAACCTGATTTAGAATTTTTTATATTTAACTTCATATCATTAAGAGTAGATTTTGATAAGGCATTACTTTTATTTATATATGAAAATAAATTTTCCATATTAGAGTTTGCGTTTTTGCTACTTGGATTTAAAACAATATCACCATTACTATTAGCTATATAAGAATATCCTTTTCCATTAAAAGTTGGTACAGAGAGTATCTTTTCATATAACTTTGTACTATGTGTAGCAAATATAACACCAATAATCTTGTTCCCCTTATAAATTGGTACAGAGTACACATTAATGTCTTTATGATCTTTTATTACATCTTTTAACTTACCTGTTATGACTACTTCTCCTTGCATTGACTTGGAAAAATAATCTCTCTTAGAAAAATCTTCTACATAACCATCTGTAGTATATGCCATACCATCTGGTAGAATAACACCCATTCTTTTAAATGAACTATTTACAGATTCTCTTTTAAGTATTGAAATAATATTGTCCAATTCAAAAGATTCTTCTCCTTCAATATATATTGAAATTGATTGTAACAATTTTATATCGCCATTAATTTGTTTTTTTAACACATTGACACTTTGATTTGCTATTTCTGAAAGATATTGATTCGTTTCCTCACCTAGTGTCTTATTCAACTTTGAACCATAAATCAAACAGGAAATTGTAACTACTAAGATACTTATGATAGCAATTATGGACAAACCCTGCCTATTATTTTTTGCATCACCCAACATCACGCTTCCTGCCTTTCTGGAATCTATATGTATACAATTATTATTTTATATCAATTATTTTAACAATTTTGCGACAATACTTATTTTTCCATATTTACTGTAATTATACAAAATTATCAACTTTATTACAATAAAAAATTAATTAATATAGATAATACAATTTTAATAAATTATATTATCTATATTAAAGGTTACTAACATAATTTGCATTAATGTACACTACATAAAAAGAATATAATATCAAAATAATTTTGATATTATATTCTTAAAATATATATTTTATTAAATTTTCACCTTACATTTTACTTAAACATTCATTAGCAATCTCTTTATCATCAAAATGATGCTTAACCTTACCTATTATTTGGTAATTTTCATGCCCTTTACCTGTTATAATTACAACATCATCTTTCTTTGCCATACTTATAGCTTCTTCTATAGCTTGCTTTCTATCAGCAACAACATGATAATTTTTCTTTTCCTTATCTATTCCTTCAAGTATATCCTTTATTATTGCTTCTGGTTCTTCAGTTCTTGGATTATCAGAAGTTACAATACATATATCAGAATATTTTTGTCCAATAGCACCCATTAAAGGTCTCTTTTCAGTATCTCTATCTCCACCACATCCAAATACAGAAATTATTTTTCCTTCTGCAAATTGTTGTGTTGTCTTTAATACATTTTCAAGTGCATCAGGAGTATGAGCATAATCAACAATTACACTTATACCTTTATCGTTTGGTACAGTTTCAAACCTTCCTGATACTCCATTAGAAAGTCTAAGACCTTCTTTATATACTGGTTTAGGTATATCAAGTACATAACAAGCAGCTATAACAGCTAAAGTATTATATACTGTAAACATTCCTGGAACTGGTATAAATATAACTTCTTCATAAGAAGGAGTTATTAATCTATAAGATACACCATCTGAATCTGATTTTATATCTCTAGCCATAAAATCAGCATTAGTTTCAACTCCATATGTGTAACAAGGAACATCTATATCTTTTATATTTTCGTATATCTTTTTACCACCATCATCATCTATATTTATTATGTTTGCCATAGTAGTCTTAAAAAACAATTTTTCTTTAGCTTTTCTATAGTCTTCTAAATCTTTGTGAAAATCTAAATGGTCTGGTGTTAAGTTTGTGAATATTCCTAGTTTAAAGTCTGTTTCATCAACTCTATTTAGTGCTAATGAGTGTGATGAAACTTCCATAGCACAGTAATCACATCCATTATTTAACATATTATTAAAATGATATTGTAAATCTATACTTTCTGGAGTTGTTGAATTAGAAATAATGTCTTTTTCACCATCAAATATTTTTATAGTACCAATAAGACCAACTTTATTTTTATTCAAAGTTAATATTTCATTTAGTATAGTAGTTATACTAGTTTTTCCGTTAGTACCTGTAACTCCTATAACATTAAATTTTTGTGATGGATGATTATAAAAATTGTCAGCTATCTTTGCCATATCTTCTCTTGTATTTTTTACTTTTATAAACGTATACCCTTTTATGTCTACATCTTCTTCAACAATAAAAGCTTTTGCTCCTTTGTTTATAGCATCTTTTACATATTTATGACCATCTGACACAAATCCTTTTATACATACAAATAATGTACCTTCTGTAACCTTTCTTGAATCATATTGTACACTATTAATATCTATATTTAATTCACCTTTGACACTGATTATATCCAACCCCTGTATAATATCATTTAATTTCATAAATGCTTTCCTCCCTTTAAACTCTTTTTGCTAAAATTACACTTCATGTAATATTATATTAAGAATTTTTTACTATGTGAATGGTTAAAAATGCTTGAAATATTGTAAAAAATGCTCTATAATTCTCTATAATATAATCTAAGAGAGGTCTTTTATGAAAATTACAGACAATAAAATTGGATACTTAAATGATAATTTTAAAATATTTAGTATCCGAGATAAAAAAGACATAGAATTTGAATACCATAATCACGATTTTAATAAGATAATTATATTTATAGATGGAAATGTAACTTATTTTGTTGAAGGAATTCCATATAAACTAAAACCTTGGGACATACTTTTTATTAGTAGTAATGAAATTCACAAACCAGTTATAGATTCAAATGTATTTTATGAAAGAATTGCAATATGGATTAGCCCAGAATTTATGAAAAAAAACAGTGATAATACTAGTGATTTAGAAAAATGTTTTAAGACAGCCACAGAAAATAAATGTAATCTATTGCGTTTAAAGATACATGACATTGAATCACTCAAACTTTTTATTGAGCAAATAAATATTTCTGAATCTAGTAATGAATTTGGAAATGAAATACTGAGAAATACCTTGTTCATACAGCTTATGATATTTTTAAATAGAATTTTCTTAAAAAACGAGAACATAGAATCTGTAGAAGATGTATTTTACGATGAAACTATAAAAAAAATATTAAACTATATAAACTTAAATATAGAGAATAAACTTTCTATAGACTGCATTGCATCTGAATTTTTTATAAGCAAATATTATCTCATGAGAAGATTTAAATCTCATACTGGAACATCCATACACAATTATATAATTCAAAAAAGACTGATTTTAGCTAAATCATTAATAACCAATGGACATCTTATGAGTGAAGTTTGTAGTAAATGTGGATTTAATGATTATTCTAGCTTTGTAAGGGCATTTAAAAAGTATTATGGTGTATCTCCTAAAAACTATCTAAACAATAAAAGCCCTTTAGATAGTAATTTGTTAGATGAATAAATAATTATTATAGATTTTATTTCAAGAAAAATTAGAGGTATTAGTAAAATAGACATACTAGTACCTCTAATTGCTTGAAATATAAATCATATATTTTTATTAATTAAACTAAAATATATAAATTAAAATTATGCTTATATAAGAGACTGTAAATTAATTTGTGCTTTTAAAGATAATTTCTACTTTATAGCAACAATTATTTATTTACTATTAATATTTCCCAATATATGAATTTTATTCTAATAAATTGTAAAAAATATATACTGG